>SLKT01000042.1 GCA_007134485.1 Wenzhouxiangella sp.
ACCTGGCGCCACAGGCCGTAGATGGAGCGGTGGCATTCGTCGGTGACGATGAAATCGAAGGTCTCGATGGGGATGTCGGGGTTGTAGTTCAGCGGCCGGATCTCGCCGTCTTCCAGGCCCCAGGTTTCAAAGCCGGAGATTTCCTCGGCCTCGCTGTCCAGTTCCTCGCCCTTGAGCATGGAATACAGGCGCTGGATGGTGGTGATGACCACCTTGGCATCCTGGTCGATGCGGTTGGATTTCAGGTGCTGGACGATGTAGGTGTCGGTAAAGCGGTTGGCCGCGCCGGGCGGGTCGAATTCGCGGAACTCCTTGAGGGTCTGGTCGCCGAGGTTGTTGCGGTCGACCAGAAACAGGATGCGCCGCGCCTCGGCATGCTTGATCAGCCGCCAGGAAAAGGTGCAGGCGGTAAAGGTCTTGCCGGCGCCGGTGGCCATCTGGATCAGCGAGCGCGGCTGGTCCTGGGCCAGGGATTTCTCAAGGCCCTTGATCGCGTCGATCTGGCAGGCGCGCAGGCCTTTCTCATTCAGCGGGGGCAGGGTGGCCAGGCGCTGGCGCAGGGTATCGGGTGTTTTGAGCCAGTCGTGCAGCGTCTCGGGGCGATGAAAGGCAAACACCCGGCGCGATCGGGCCTTGGGGTCGCGAGTATCGCGAAAGAAGGTTTCGTCGCCGGTGGATTCGTAATCGAAGCGCAGTCTGTCATTCCAGCGGGCCAGGTGATCGGGCAGGGCGGCCATGTAACGGTCTGACTGGCCGGCCACGCCGCTCAAGGTCACCCCAGCCTTCTTGGCCTCGATCACGCCGGCAGCCTTGCCCTCGACCCACAGCAGGTAGTCGCACGGACCGGAGGGAAGCTGAAACTCACGTACCGCCACGCCCAGGGCCGCGTTGCGGTTGAAGTCGGCCATGTCCTGCACCAGCCAACCGGCATCGCGCAACAACTGGTCGATGCGACCGCGGGCGCGCTGTTCGGGTGTCTGGTGCCTGTCATCGTTCATGGGTGGTTGGGAATTCCCCTCAAGCCCGGATTGAAAGCCTACCAGCATTGGGGCGTTGGGGAAACGGGCGCCAGGACGGTACTTCGAATTGCGTTATGGGTGGGTTAGCGTCATAATGTCATGATGTCGTGACGTCAACCCTTTGTGAGACCCCAATGTCCGAAGCTCAAAAGCGATCCACTGTTTATTTCGATCCACAGCTCCATGCGGCCCTCAGGCTCAAGGCGGCGCATACGCAGCGGTCATTGTCGGACCTGGTCAACGAGGCCGTGCGCGCCGCGCTGGCCGAAGACCAGGAAGATCTTGCTTCATTCGCGGACCGCGTTGCCGAACCGACCATGAGCTACGAGGCTCTGCTCGATGACCTGAAAGCGCATGGCAAGATATAGCCTGGTCTTCAAGCGCTCAGTCGCGAAAGACCTACGTGCCATCCCCAATCGGGACGTGCGGCGCATTCTGAACCGAATCGAGGGCTTGCGGGACGAGCCGCGGCCACCCGGATGTGAAAAACTTTCCGGCCAGGAGCGTTACCGCGTTCGCCAGGGAGCCTACCGCATCATCTATGGCATCGAAGATGATTGCCTGGTGGTGACCGTGGTCAAGGTGGCTCATCGAAAGGATGTATACGCTCGAAAATAGTGCTGCAACTCAGCGTGGGCTCCGATCGGGAGTGAGGTGAAAGCAATGAAGCGGAAACAGCATCGATTGGTGGTTACTCTGGTGCTTGCCGTGGGAGTAGGGCTTCTTGTGGGGCAGGCGACGTCTGAAGACGTCCAGGAGACTGAAATGCAAAGAGTACTGGGTATTGGCGGGTTGTTTTTCAGGTCGGAGAATCCTGAGCAGCTTGCGAAGTGGTACGAGACTCATCTGGGTGTTTCTGTGGTGCCGACAACCTACGAGGAAGAACCCTGGCATCAGGAGGCCGGGCCGACCGTTTTTGCTCCGTTCAAGAAGGACACGACGTACTTTGGCAATCCGGAGAAAACCTGGATGATCAATTTCAGGGTTGCCGATCTGGAGGCCATGGCGGCGCAGTTGCGTGGGGCGGGTATTGCCGTAAGCGAGATCGAGAATTACCCCAACGGGGATTTTGCCCGGCTGGAAGACCCGGAAGGCAATCCGATTGAGCTTTGGCAAGCCAAGGATCCTTGAGAAGGACCGAGTGAATCGATTCAATGGCCCCTGTCGTCACTGCATTCGAAGAATCGCCGGATCGCGGCCAGGGTCTGGCTCGCGACATGCCCGTACGTTGGGCGCTGGAGGAAGTCGGCCAGCCTTACGAGGTTCGCCGGGTGTCATTCAGTGCGATGAAGGAATCCGAGCACCGCGCGCTTCAGCCATTCGGGCAGATCCCGACCTACCAGGATGGCGATCTCGTGCTGTTCGAATCGGGGGCGATCGTACTCCATATCGCGGAAAATCATGTCGGCCTGCTGCCGGATGATGCAGATGCCAGGGCACGCGCCATCATGTGGATGTTCGCCGCGATCGGTACCGTGGAACCGCCGATTGTCCAACGAGAGTTTTCTCATTATCTGGAACGCGACACGTCGTGGCACGAAGAACGACTTCCCTTGATGGAAAACCATATCCGATCGTGCCTGGAAGATCTTTCAGCACGGTTGGGCGAATGCGATTGGCTCGACGGCACGTTCAGCGCTGGCGATCTCTTGATGGTGCAGGTTCTGCGCCGATTGAAGGGGACGGGTTTGCTTGAAGTGTTTTCGAATCTGTCCGCCTACGTTTCCAGGGGTGAAGCTCGGCCGGCTTTCAAGCGTGCTTTCGATGCCCAGTTGCCCGCTGATTTCGGCAAAACACAAACCTCCATTCTCCAGGAGCAATGAAATGATGGATACACTCACCATTAAAGAAGCCCGGGAATTTGCGGCACGTTGGCTGCCGGCATGGACCGGCAACAATCCTGAACTTCTGACAAGCTTCTATTCGGATGATGCCGTGTATCTGGATCCGGGCATTCCAGACGGGGTCCAGGGCAAGGCGGCGCTCATCGAGTACTTTCGGAAACTGCTCGCCTACAACCCGGACTGGGTGTGGGAGCAGATCGAGGCCTTTCCGATGGAAGGCGGTTTTCTGAACAAGTGGCTGGCGCGCATACCGGTCGGGGACAAGGTGCTCGAAATCGTTGGCGTATGCCTGGTTCAACTGGATGAAAGCGGCAAGATCAGGCGCAACGAGGTGTATTTTGACCGGTCCCTGTTGCTGAGTGAAATCGAGCGTGCACGCCAGTCAGGCTGACAGGAGAGCCGCTGGCTGACGTGCAAGCTGGTCGACCAGATCCTCGACTTTCTGATGGGCCTGGATGAGCGAGCGTTCGTGGCGCTGGTCGCCGAATTCCTGGTAGTCGATGGAGATGAAGTGTCTCTCGGTCGCCCCCAGGTAGTGTGCGCAGGTGGCGATGTGGGGCTCGAGATGATTCATCGATGCACGGACTCCACCCGGCTCGAAACCGAACTCGCCCCGCGCCGCCAGCACGACCAGGGTCTTGTCCTCAAGCACTGGCTCCAGCGGCCAGTCGCCGCGGGCGAGGTCGAATGAAAATGTCCGGCCAATGCGGATAACCTGATCAAACCAGGCCTTTAAGGCTGCCGGCATGCCGTAGTTGTACATCGGCGTGGCGATGACGATGATGTCCGCAACTTCGACTTCCGAGATCAACTCATCAGACGCAGCCAGCACCTGATGCTGATCGGGGCTGCGTTCAGGTTCCGGCGTGAAGGCCGCCCCGATCCAGACCTCGCTGACCAGTGGAGGCGGGCAGCGCCCCACATCACGGTGGAGAATCCGGGTATCGGGATGGTGGCTGAGCCATGTCCGGGAAAAATGCTGTGACAGTCCGCGCGACAGTGAGCGCTGGCCTCGTGCGCTGGCTTCGATCTGGAGCAGGGTGGTCATATGGTGCCTCTATTTAGTTGACGTGATTTCATCCTGAAGCGATTGACTTATCTTTGCAATGGAGCATTTCTGCACGATATGATGAGAAAATCTCATTCAAGGCCGGCCCGATGCGTCAACTGCCATCCCTTAACGCCTTGCGCGCCTTCGAGGCGGCTGCACGCCATGGCAACTTCAAGCTGGCTGCCGAAGAACTCCACGTCACCCCCACTGCCATCAGCCATCAGATTCGTCACCTCGAGGAGCAGTTGGGCTGCATGCTTTTTCTTCGTCGGCCGCGTCCCATTCGCCTGAGTGGGGAAGGGCGCAGGCTCTATCCCGTGCTTCGGGAAAGCCTCGACCGCATTGCCGCAACCACTACCGAAATCCGCTCTGGACTGGAAGGGCGCCCCCTGAAAGTCACGACGACGCCGGCGATTGCCAGCCGCTGGCTGATTCCAAGATTGGAAAGGCTTCGCCAGGCTTGCGGTGGGCTGGAGCTTGTTGTCGAAGCCACCGAACGAGTCTTTGACTTGCACGCAGGAGAGGTCGATTTTGCAATCCGCTATGCGCGCTCGCCCGATCTTGAGCTGGAATGCCGGCAGCTTTTCGGTGACCGCTATATCCCGGTGTGTCATCCGGATAGACTGCGTGATTGTCCGATCCACACTCCGGGCGACCTGGCCAGGCATCCGTTGATTCACTTTCAATGGAAACGCGATGATCCCGAAGCGCCGGTCTGGTCCCGCTGGCTGGCAAGCGCCCGACAAGCCTTTCCCGATGAACCACTTCCGGATCCGGAGGGCGGAATCCGGTTCAGCGAGGAAACGCATGCCATCGAGGCGGCCATCAATCGCCAGGGGATCGCATTGGTTAGCGATGTGCTGATCGCTTCGGAGCTGGCCAGCGAAACCCTGGTTCAATCCGTTGACCTGGCGATCGAGGGGTTGAACTTTTATGCCGTCTACATTCCGGATGCATCCCGGCGCGAACTGGTCGAAACAATTGTTTGCGCCATTTGCGCAGAGGCGGGCGGATGGATGAGTTCCGCCCCACCAATCCCGGAATCCGATCCAGGATAATCGGGGTTGGTCCAACAACATCATTAGTAATGCATCCGGATCCGAATCGAATCGGGCTTCATCGCTGGCGCAACCTGTTTCAGGCCGGGCTGATCTTTGTCGGGCTGGCCATTGTTCTGGCCATTCCGGGATGGGTACTGGCCGGCTGGACCGGGGTGGTCTGGTCGCTGGTGGTGGTCGCGCTCGCCCTGGTTGTCGCCGGGCGGGTGCCGGCGCGGCTGATTCTGGCCCGCTCGGGTGCCGGGCTGGTTGGACCTGGGCAGGCGCCGGGGCTGTATAGGCTGCTCGATGAGTTGTATCGACGCGCCGGAATCGAGTGTCGTCCGTTACTGTTTCTTGTGCCCGGTCCGGAATTGAATGCATTTGCCGTGGGCGATCGCCGTGACGGTGGTATCGCGGTGACCGACGGCCTGCTGCGGACCCTGGACTGGCGTGAGCTGGCCGGGGTGCTGGCCCACGAGGTCAGCCATCTGGCCAACCATGATACCCGGGTGATGGCGCTGGCATCGGCCATGAGTCAGCTTACGCTGTTCGGGGCGGTGTTCATCCAGGTGCTGATCCTTTTGTCCCTACCGTGGATCATGACCGGGGAGATAACCATGCCCTGGTTGATTCTGCTGCTGACCGCGCTGGCGCCGTGGTTGAGTACGCTGCTGCAGCTCGGGCTGTCGCGTAATCGCGAATACACCGCCGATCTTGAAGCGGTTGCGTTGACCGGCGATGCACGCGGTCTAGCCTCGGCGCTGAAAAAGCTCGAGTACTTCAATGGCTCCTGGTTACGCAGCCTGTTTGGCGGTCGGCCGCCACGCATTCTGCCGTGGCTGAAGACCCATCCTTCCACGAGTGAGCGTATCCGGCGATTGCTCGAACTTGAAAGCCGACCGCAGCCGGCGGCTCGCCTGGACATTCCGGAACCGCGGGCCGTCATCCGCCAGAGACCGCGTCCTTCCAGCCGCAGTTACTGGATCTGGCCGGGTTGGTAGTCGAACTCCACACACTTATCCATTGTCCATTGTGATTCACATCTTATTTGCCGAAATCGCCCATGACTGATATCCGCTTATTCGTTGTCTCAGCCCTGTGCCTGCTGCTTGCCGGCCCGGTTTCAGCCGAGTCCGGTGACGATGAGGCCGACAAGGAGATCGTGCCGGTCGGCATGACCTCGCGTGATTTCGAGGACTCGGAGCGGACCGAGTGGGCAGGGGAGGGGCCGCGTCCGCTGGTGACCACCATCTGGTATCCCACCGAATCAAGCCAGGATGCCTCCGAGGTGACCATCGGCAATCCCGAAGACCCGCTGTTCATCGCCGGCAAGGCCCAGGGCAATCCTCGGGTATCTGATGAACATGATCGTTATCCGTTGATTCTGCTGTCACACGGCACCGGTGGCGCCGGGCAGCACTTGATGTGGCTGGCAACCCGGCTTGCCGAGCAAGGGTACATCGTTGCAGCCGTCAATCATCATGGCAATACCTCGGCGGGAGAGACTTATCGGCCCGAGGGTTTCATGCTGTGGTGGGAGCGGACCCGCGATCTTTCCGTGCTGCTCGATCATCTGCTGGAGGATTCGACCTTCGGTGATCGAATCGACGGCTTGCGCATCGGTGCGGCCGGCTTTTCTCTCGGTGGCTACACGGTGATTTCCCTGGCCGGGGGGCTGACCAGCATGGAGGCTTTCAGGTCATTCTGTGAAAGCCGGGATCGCGACGCGACCTGCGAGCTGCAAGCCGAATTTCCCGGGGTGAGCGATGACTACCGCCACGCGGCCACCCTCGACCATGTGCGCGAATCGATGGCCCGGCACGACGAATCCTGGCGTGATGACCGATTCGCCGCGGTCTATGCCATGGCACCGGCGCTGGGCGGGGCTTTCACCCAGCGCGGGCTGATGCCGATCGTGGTGCCGGTCGGCATTCTCGGCGCCCCGAGAGATCACGTGGCGCCGATTCAGACCAATGCCGAGTACTTTGCCGAGCATATCGAGGGCGCCGAACTGGAGATGATCGACGACGCCCGTCACTACAGCTTCCTGTCACGTTGCACGGAATCCGGCCGCGAACGGCTTGAATTGCTGTGCACGGAATCGGCCGAAGCGCGAGCGGCCATCCACGAACAGGCCGCTCGCAAGGTGATCGAGTTTTTCGATCAGCATCTTTGAGCCTGGGCGGTACAGCCTGCTTGATTGCGCCTAATAAAATTGGCTTTTTTGATATTTAGCCTATTATAATAGGCCAATGAGCCAGGATTCAGCACTCGATCACGCCCTTGAACGGATCGGAAAAGAGCTTCGAGCCGGTCGTCATGCCCGGTTCCCGAACGATTCACAGGGCGATTTCGCCCGACGGGTAGGGGTGTCACGCTACACCTGGCAGAAGGTGGAAAACGGGCATGGTGGCGTGGCCATGACGACTTATCTTCAGGCAGCAGAACTGCTGGGCATCCTCGACCAGGTTTGCGTCGGATTTGCACCACCGCGCCGATCGCTGTTCGATCGAGATATTGACCGGTGAACACCCGGTTGAAAGACTACCTGGTCTGGGTGGCGCTGCCTGACGGAGAGCAAGTGGCCGCTGCTGACCTTCGCCTGGAAACCAATCGGCGCGGCCGGCACATCATGTCGGGGCTGCGCTATCGGTCCGAATGGCTGCAACACCCGGATCGATATGCGGTAAATCCGGTGCACGCGCCACTCGATGTCGACACTTTCGAATGGGAAACCGACCACATACCGGCCGTTATTGACGAGGTCTTGCCCGGGCGCTGGGAGCGCATCGTTCGTCAACGTGCATGGGCAGGGCGCTCGGACATTGACGACCTGCATGCCGTCCTTGCGGATACCGGATCCGCCTGGCGCATAGGCGCCATGGAGATTCTTCCACCGGACCATCAGCCGCCGGCATTGAATTCACAGATTTCCATGGTCGACCTGGAAATGATCATGGCCGAGATCGAGCGTACCGAAGCCCATCTGGACCCCGAGCTCGAGGCTTTGGCGCGCCTGCAGGCCGGGTCTTCAGCCGGAGGCGCTCGCCCCAAGGTCACCATTGAGCACAACGGCGCCTGGATGGTGAAATTTCCAAGACAGGATGATGTGTTCAATTATCCACGGGTGGAACATGCCTGTCTGCGACTGGCTAATCGTGCGGGACTTGACGTGGTGGAAAGTCGAGTCGAAACGGTTGGCGGCAAGGATCTGCTGTTTGTACGCCGCTTCGATGTCACCCGTTCCGGTGGCAGAAGGGGCGTGGTTTCGGCCAACGCATTTCCGAAAGTCCCTCAGCACCACAATGATCCGATGCATGCCGCGTATGAGGACCTGGTTCGATGCATTCGTCGCCTCAGCACAAGTGTCGAGCAGGATTTGAAGCAGATTTATGCCCAGATGCTTTTCAACGAGGCGATCAACAACCGCGATGACCATCTCAAAAATTTCGCTTTCTTGTTGGAGGCTGGAAAGGTTCGGCTTTCTCCGGCCTTTGACCTGGTGCCCAGCGAGGCCTTGGGTGCATTCCCGCAACTGGACTTCAATCATGGCACGGTGTTGCCCGAACCCGGCACGAAGGCGGCCATTGCCGCGGCTTCGGCATTTGGCCTGGCGCCCGGCGAGGCGAGACGAATCAACGAACAACTGATTTCAGCATTAACCGATTTCCGATCGGTGGCGGAGGAGGCCGGACTTTCGGATCTGGATCGGAGATTTCTAAGGCAGCGATTTCCGCGACAATTTGGACAAGACGATTGAGGGGGCGGAATCTTCATGACAGCACCCTGCAGGAGCCGCATACTAGAGTTCGCATAATGTATATTATGTATAATTATGCAACCGAACCCGCCAATGGCAGTACTTGGAAAAACCTTGTCAATTCTTGTATATATACCTTTCTTTTCAATATTTTATATCCTTTATCTATAACTTATCTTACGTTCTGGGCGGCGAATCGCGGGTCAACTGGCCATCTGGAGTTCAGCCAGGTTTCCAGGAATGCCACCAGACGCTTTGACTTCACCCCAGTTTGAGATATGATTTCCGTAGCACCAGTCGCTCGGCCCCGATTGGCTGGATCTTCAACGGGAGGAAAATCTGATCATGAATGCGCCGATTCGTCGATCGCACCTTGCCCTTGCGATTGGTTCCGTTCTCGCCACCTCCGGCATCCATGCCGCCACCATCACCGTCGATAGCCTGGATGATCCGGGCGCTGACGGCCAGTGTTCATTGCGCCAGGCCATCGAATCGGTCAATGCCCAGATGCCGGTCTACGGCTCTAGCTGTTCAGCACCCACAGGTGTCAATGACACCGTTGTATTTGACGAAAGCCTGTTCGAGGGACAGCAGGAAACCCTCTCGATCACACTCACCGATGGCCAGCTTGGCATTTATGACACTTCTGTCACGGTCGAGGGTCCAGGCGCGGATGTCCTGGCCATTGATGCGGATGCTGATTCCCGCGTTTTCTACATCGACAATTCCGAGGCAACAATTTCCGGACTGACTATCACGGGCGGAAGCAGCAGCTACGGGTCGGGCCTCTATGTCATCTATGATTCCTCGCTCAATTTGTCTGATTGCGTGGTCACCGGCAATGCTGCAAGCGCTTACGGCGGCGGAATCGATATTTTTGACGACAGTCAGTTGGTCGTTGAAAACTGTCAGATCACAAACAACCAGGCCGGCTTCTTCGGAGGCGGAGTAAGTGTCAGCCAAGGTCATGCAACCATCATTGATTCAGTCATCTCCGACAATTCGACCGGGGATCTCGGCGGCGGTCTCTGGGTCAACTCCATGCGTTACGCGTACGATAACGATGGTCCGCCTCAACAACCGACGGCTTCCGTTGAAGGAATCATTGATCCGGATCCAATCCCCCCCGAAGCACTGGAGATCCTGGGGAGCCTGACCGTCATCGACTCGGAAATCACCGGCAACACCGCCGAGATCGGCGGAGGAATCGGCGCCGGCACATTCGAGAGCATCCAGGAACTTGCAATGCCTGAATCGGGTTCGGGCCTGTTGCAGCGAATCGATAAATCTGCTGATCGCAACATGATGCGTCCGAGGCACGCCGATCAGGCCAGAGGATTGGATAATGAATTCAACCTTCGGGTTCAAGGTTCGACCATTACCGACAACCTGGCTTACGCCGGTGGCGGCATCGGCGCTTCTGGAAGCTCACCGTACCAAGGCTATTACTATTACCAGGCTCAGCCCGGCGGCTATCAGTATCAACCCCCGATCCGAACCAACCGCCTGAGCATTTCTGATGACACCCTGATTTCCGGAAATTCGGCAGGATACGGCGGCGGAGTCGCCACGCTCAAGTATGCCGAGACGGAGATTCTGGATTCAAGCATCGATGGAAATACCGCTGATATCGCGGGTGGTGGCATCTTCAATCTCGGTGTTTATCCGGGCGGCCCACAGTACTTCACTCGCGGCGAGTTCCCCGGCATCGAAACACCCGTCAACTTCCTGGCCCTGGAGAATTCGAGCGTTTCGGGCAATTCGGTCATTGGCGAGAACGGCAAAGAACCGCAACGGGGCGACTACTATTATGATTACGAGATTCCGCCAATCGGTGGCGGCATCTTCAATGCGCTTGGGGTCAGTTATATCCTGGACTCAAGCATCAACGATAACTACGCACCCTACCTGGGCGGTGGAGTATTCTCCACCCAAGGGTTGGTTCTTGCCATGGCCAGCCAGGTCAGCTCCAATCACGGCGGTGGTTTGCTGTCACTGGGCGCAGGCGGTGCGGTCGTTTATCTCAGTCGCATTGAGGACAATCATTCCGCTGCCGTGGGCGGGCTGTCCTGTGAAGGTGACAGTCTATGTGCGGCCGGGTATTCATCGATCAGCGGCAACGAAGGCGCGCTAGCCGGAGGAATCGGCGTCGCTCTCGGCATCATGGGCGAATACGCCCCGGCTGGACTGAACGGCGGGTTTGGCGAACGTGGAGCACCACCTGACAAGTACACCCAGGTCTTTAATTCGACAATCAGCGGCAACAGTGGCGGTGTGTTCGGAGGCATCGGCGCCCCGGAAGTTCAACTGGCGCATAGCACGGTGGCTTTCAATACCCATGATCCGGATCTCTTGCCGGAACCACGGGGCGCAGATTACAGTGCTTACGCGGCCGGCGGCATCGGAACCACCGGCCAGTCCACCATCACCCACAGCATCATTGCCGAGAATGTGTCACCGGGCATCCCTGATTTGAATACCGACGATGAAGAAATCAACATTGAATTCAGTCTGATTTACGACGAGCTCGGCTTTACACCCCACCCCGATGGCTCCGGGAACATTTTCGACACGGATCCCATGTTGGGCTCCCTTGATTTCAACGGCAGTTTGTATTCGCAGACTCACTCACTGCTCGATGGCAGTCCGGCCATCGACGCGGGAAATCCCGATATCGAAGATGCACCGCAATATGACCAGCGCGGTCCCGGTTTTGACAGGATTTATGGCGACAGAATCGATATCGGCGCCTTCGAGTCACAAGCCCTGCCCGGCGAGCCGGAGCTTTCATTGTCTACTGATTCAATTGATTTCGGCGATGTATTGGTCAGTACGGACGCACAACAGCAGTTGACCATCTCGAACAACGGTGATGGCCCACTGAATATCGGCAACATCACTCTGGGCGGGGTCATGCCGTTCGGTTTGGCCAGTGGACCATTTTCAATCATCAATGACGAATGCACCGGTGAGACGCTTGATGATGATCAAGCATGTATCGTTGACCTTGGCTTCGAGCCCGAAGAGCGCGATTCATTCAGCCAGGTACTGACCATTGACTCCAATGACGCCGACAGCCCGCATACGGTAGTACTCGATGGCCGCGGGGTGGCCCCGGTGCTTTCGATTTCGCCACCTGAAATCGACTTCCAGGGTGTCCTTGTTGGCGCCACGGCCTTCGGGTCGGTCAGCTTGACCAATATCGGTGATGCCGATCTGACCCTGTCTGGAACAGATACGGCCGCGCCATTCGATGTCGTTGAGGATACAGGCTTGTGTCTGGACGGCGGATCGACGGTTCTATCGCCGCAACAGGACTGCGAGCTGCTCTTCAGTTTCACGCCGCCGGACGAAATGTCCTACGCTCAAGTGGTTGAAGTTTTCTCCGACAGCCTCGCTGACGACAGCACGGTCTCCCTGCAAGGCTTTGGCGACGAGGACGCACCACCACCTCCACCACCGGATTTCGATGCCGTGCCGGTACCGGTCATGAATCAAATCGCCATGGGCATTCTCGGTGGCGGCCTGATGCTGCTGGGCTGGCTGGGTTTGCGTAGACGCCAGCTCAACTGACATAGATCAACCACACAGCTTGCATGAATATGTCAAACTAATAGCACATGCATTGAAGTGGAGGATTGATCATGAACAGTTCAACCAAACAGGTTGTGGTCGCGCTTGATGGCTCGGAAAACAGTCTTCGGGCACTGAAGGTGGGTTCGGACCTGGCTCAGGCCATGGGACGGGACCTGGCCTTGCTCTATGTTTACCCAAATGTCATCAAGGGTGCATCCGCCGCAATGGCTGGCCTTCCGCAAATTGCCGCAGACAAGTTGGAAGAGCACAAATCGAGTTCGGCCAGTGAGGTATTCGACGCAGCAGCCGCCCAGTTGGGCAAGTCCCACCCAGTAGCTCACAAGCACCTGTTGGTTGGCGATCCGGCCGAGGAGATCATCGGATTCATGGAGGATAACCCGGGCACGCATATCGTCATGGGACGCAGGGGATTGTCGAAAATCAAGGCCCTGGTCATTGGCAGTGTCAGTGACAAGGTGACTCGACACGCACCCGGAATGGTGACTGTCGTCTCCTGACATCTGATCCACCAGTGGTTCGGGCAGGTTCACTTGACCCTGCCCACCCACTGTCCAATAATGCCCCGAGCCTGTTCTTGATTTTCAAATGAGGGATTGATCATGCCGGGACGAAAATATACCCACCCTGCCCCGCTGACCCTGGCCATTGGCTCGGCTTTGGCCGTGTCAACCACCCAGGCGGCAGTCATTACCGTCGACACCAACGCCGATCCCGGCAGTCCCGATACCTGTTCGCTGCGATCGGCCATTGAGAGTGTGAATTCGCTTAATCCGGTCGATGGCTGCGAGAGTCCCAGCTACGGTGATCCCAATGAAATCGTGTTTGATGCCGGCGTGACCGGCAGCATCGAACTGGATGGAGATGAGCTGATCATCACCGAACCGGTCACGATTACCGGGCCGGGCGCTGGGGAGTTAATCATTAATGCCCAGGGTGATTCCGGGGTGTTTGCTATTGAATATGCCGGGCAAGTCAATATTTCCGGCCTGACCATTACCGGGGGCTCCAGGTCTTCCGGCGGTGGCGTTTACTTGTTTGGCTACGCGGCGCTTGATCTCTCGGACTGTGTCATCAGCAACAATTCGGCCTCATTATATGGAGGCGGCGTATTCCAGTATGCGCTCGGTCTTGAAATCGACAACTGCGAGATCACCGAAAATTCCAGTGGGCTGCTGGGTGGCGGCGTGGCCGTCAGCCTGGGGCAAGCCAACGTTCGAAATTCCACGATTTCGGAAAACTCCGCCTATGAGATCGGTGGCGGCCTGTGGGTCGAGGGCTTGTATTTCGAAGGTGATGACCCGGTTCTTTCAGGTCCATCATCAAGTCGCGGTGGCGCAAACGGAATACAGTCCAGCCTGAATGTGGAATCGTCAGTCATTACAGGTAATCAGGCGCAGGTCGGTGGCGGCATCGGGGCCGGCCGGTATAGTTCCCCCTCGGGCGGTCCACTCTCAACCTATCCCCTGATGTACTCTCGGGGTAGCGCACCTCGGGAACCTGGACCTAACCTGGTCGTCAGCGATTCGTCGGTCAGCGATAACCAGGCCATTTACGGGGGCGGAGTTGGAGCATGGGGCATATATACCGAGGAATATTATGGTCCGCTTGTTGTCCGCGGCTTGGGTGAGAGTTATGGTTTCCATAACCTGATTGAAATCGAACAAAGCTCCATAGAAAACAATTCCGCCCTCGCCGGGGGCGGTCTGGCCACCAAGTACACGGATTCATATTTGTTCGACACCGACGTTGTCGACAATGAAGCCGTGGAATTTGGAGGGGGCATGATCAATCTCGGCAACAGCCTTGAGTACGGCGGAATATACGCCAACGACGAGCGTGGCATCTTGGGTGGACCTTACAAGTATATGGGCGTGTATGGCGGCTTGATCGCCGGTAACCATCTGACCGGCGAAAATGGCTACGGGGAACTGGGCATTGGCCTCGATGATCCGCTGTTGGGCGCCGGAATTGCCAATTTTCAGGCATTTATCACCCTTTATGGAACCGAGGTCATGAGCAATACCGGTGCTGACTTCGGTGGCGGTGTGACGACGGTGATGGGTGCAAGCTTCATAGCCTTTAGCCAGATATCCGGCAACGAAGGCGGCGGCTTGTTCAGCTTTAACAACAGCATCAGTGGGCTCGGCTATTCCCGTGTCGAGAACAATCTCCACCAGGGTGGCATGATCTGTGAGTATGGCGGAATTTGTGATGTAAAGTATTCTTCGATCAGCGAGAACGAAGGCGTGTTGACCGGTGGCGTCGCTGCCAATCTTGACGTATTTGACGGCGCGCAAAGGAATCACCAATCATTGCTGGGATCTGGACAGCGCCGCGGTTCCAACACGACTGGGGTCTATCTGGGCAACTCAACGGTCAGCAGCAATCTCGGCGGCGAGGTCGGCGGACTTGCCGGAACGGATATCGAACTGGTCCATGCCACGGTGGCCAATAACCAGCAGGTTGACAGTCTGAACTCGACTTCAATATCACGCGGTGTTTCGCGAGTCGGTGGTCTCCTGCTGTTCACCAACGACGATTTCTTGATCAATCACACCATACTTGCCGGAAACTCGACAGATGATGCATCCGGCGTCAATGATTTGTCGTTCCCCGGCCCCGACCCGATCGAGATGAACTTCAGCCTGGTTCAGGATGATGATGGAATCACGGCAGACGGCGACGGCAATATCCTGGGTGAAGATCCATTGCTGGGTCCGCTGGATTTCAATGGCAGCGCGTGGTCGCGAACCCATGCCCTGCTGGAAGGCAGCCCGGCGATTGATGCCGGCAACGCGAGTCTTCCTCCTACCAGTTTTCCCGACCACGATCAACGAGGGCCGGGATTTCCAAGGATTTTCAATGAGATCATCGATATTGGCGCATACGAATTCATCATCGATGGCATCTTTGCCGATCGATTCGAGTCGCCGCCAGAGTAATCATCGCCGAGCTTCGGAACAACGCTTGGCGGATGCAGACCGCGTTCAACCGCACTTGGAATAGCCGCAGGACAGACAGGTCTGGCAGCCGTCCAGTAACACCATGGCCTTGGTGTTGCACTTGAAACACAGCGTGGCCGAAGCCGGATAACTGGCCTCGGCGGGACCGGCCGGGCCGGCCTGACCGGACTGCGGATCAATCAGGGTTTTTTTTTCCGGATTCTGCTGTTGTTCCCGGGCTTCGGCTTCGGCGCGCTTTTGCTCTAGGATCAATTGTTGCTGTTCGCTGAGCTCATCAGGCTCGATCATGCCGATGCGACGCAGGTGATGCTCGACCACGGCGCCGATATCGGCCACGATGGACGGCACGAAGCGCCCACCGGGCTTGAAGTAACCGCCCTTGGGATCAAACACCGCCTGCAGCTCCTCGGCCAGAAAGGTGACATCACCGCCCTTCCTGAATACCGCCGACATCACCCGGGTCAACGCCACGATCCACTGGAAGTGGTCCATGTTCTTGGAGTTGATGAAGATCTCGAACGGACGACGTTGCTCATGCTCGGTGCCCTGGTTGAGGATGATGTCATTGATGGTGACATACAAGGCATGATCATCCAGCGGCGTGCGGATCTTGTAGGTCGCCCCTTCCAGACACTCCATGCCTTCGGGCCGCTCCAGCTTTTCATGCATGCGGATGATCTCGGCCTTCTTGGCGACCTTGTCCTCGGCACGTTTCGCCGCTTCAGGCGCCGGCTTGTCCTTTTCCTTGACCTGGTAACCGACGATTTTCTTTTCGATGCGAATGCTCATGATCAGAATTTCCCGTAGTAGCCTTCCTTCAAGGCGTCAAAAAGATTGGCCGCGGTATGGGTCTCACCATCGTATTCAACCTGCTCGTTACCCTTGAGCTCGACCGTGGAACCATCCTCCAGTTCGAACACATAAGTCGTGGACTCAAGGTCCTTTTCAGTGACCAGCACGCCCTGGAAGGCCTGCGGATTGAAACGGAAAGTGGTACAACCCTTGAGGCCCTGCTCCCATGCAAACAGGTAGATATCCTTGAAGTCCTCGTAGGGATACTCGGTCGGCACGTTGGCGGTCTTGGAAATCGATGAATCGATCCACTTCTGAGCCGCGGCTTGAATGCCGACATGCTCTTTTGGCGTGATGCCTTCGGCAGTCACGAAGTAGTCAGGCAACTGCTTGGACTCTTCTTCCGAATACGGCATGGCCGACGGATTGACCAGGGTGCGATAGGCCAGCAATTCATACGAATAGACACTGACCTTTTCCTTGCTCTTGCGCCCTTCGCGAATGACATTGCGATTGTAATGATGGGCAAAGCTCGGCTCGATGCCGTTGGATGCATTGTTGGCCAGTGACAGCGAGATGGTCCCTGTCGGGGCAATCGAGGTGTGATGGGTGAAGCGTGCCCCGCTTTCGGCCAGTTGATCAACCAGCTCCGGAGCAACCTCCGCCACCTTTTGCATATAGCGACTGTAACGGGCATGCAGCAGGCGCCCGGGAACGCGATCACCCGGCTTGTAGCCATCACGCTTCATTTCCGGACGCAGGCGCAGCATTCTCGGCGTGACCTCGAACTCGTCGTCCATGATCGGCGCCGGACCTTTTTCTTCAGCCAGTTCCAGGGCGACTTCCCAGCCAGTGACTGCCATTTCGCGGGCAACCTTTTCGGTGAACTCCAGTGAATCGGGCCGGCCGTACTGCATTCTCAGCATGGTCAGCGTTGAACCCAGGCCAAGGAAACCCATGCCATGACGGCGCTTGTATTCGATCTCGCGTCGCTGCTTGTCCAACGGCAGACCATTGATCTCGACGACGTTGTCGAGCATGCGGGTAAAGATCCGCACGGTGCGCTTGTAATCATCCCAGTTGAAGCGGGCATCGGCAGTAAACGGGTCTTCAACGAAGCGAGTGAGATTGACCGAGCCGAGCAAGCAGGCGCCATATGGTGGCAGGGGTTGTTCGCCGCAGGGATTGGTCGCGCGGATGTTTTCGCACCACCAGTTGTTGTTCTGCTCGTTGATGCGATCGACCAGCACGAAGCCGGGTTCGGCGTAGTCGTAGGTGCTGGTCATGATCATGTTCCACAGCCGCTTGGCCGGGATGGACTTGTAGATCCGGCAGGCCACCAACCCTTCTTCGTTGACCACATATCCCTTGTGGCTGGGCCAGTCGCGCCAGATGACCTGCTCGGGATCGTTCAGGTTCAGTTCCTCGGCCTCGGATTCGAGCACCGGGAAGACCAGCGGCCACTCGCCATCTTCCTGGACGGCGCGGATGAAATCGTCGGTGATCAGCAGTGAGCAGTTGAACTGGCGCAACACGCCGTCCTCGCGCTTGGCGCGGATGAAATCCATGACATCGGGGTGCGTGATGTCGAAGGTCGCCATCTGCGCACCGCGCCGCCCTCCGGCCGAGGAGACGGTAAAACACATCTTGTCGTAGATGTCCATGAACGACAACGGGCCGGAGGTATAGGCCCCGGCGCCGGACACGTAGGCGCCCTTGGGCCGCAAGGTGGAAAACTCGTACCCGATGCCGCAGCCGGCCTTGAGCGTCAGGCCCGCCTCGTGCACCTTGCCGAGAATGTCATTCATGGAGTCGGCTATGGTGCCGGACACCGTGCAGTTGATGGTCGAGGTGGCCGGTTTGTGATCGAGCGCGCCGGCATTGGAGGTGATGCGTCCGGCCGGAATGGCGCCGCGCCTGAGCGCCCACAGAAATTCCCGATACCAGTGCTGACGGGCCTCCGGGTCGTCCTCGACATCGGCCAGCGCCCGGGCGACGCGTTTGTAGGTATCGTCGATTTCCTGGTCCAGAATCTCCCCCGTTTTGGACTTCAGGCGGTACTTTTTGTCCCAGATATCCAGGGATGCTTCCTGGAATGCAATTTCCGGGAGTGCTGCCGTCAAGGCCTCTGCCGAAACACTCATGCTACCAACCTCTTGAAATTACGTGCTTGTTGTAAGTTATACACAGGTTGTGAAGGCATTTGCTCACAACGTGTTGTGCCCATGTTTCCTGCCAGACACAATATCTTGTGTCGTTGCATAAGCTTACGATTTTCCGTCTCATCATTCAAGTCATCCGTCTAAAATCGCTCGGATGTTCGACATCGTTCTCTATCAGCCCGAGATTCCGCCCAACACCGGCAACATCATGCGCTTGTGCGCCAACGCCCCGGCTCGGCTCCACCTGATCGAACCGCTGGGATTTGCACTCGATGACCGACGCCTGCGTCGCGCCGGCATGGACTATCTCGACCGCAGCGGGCACTCTCGCCATGCCGGCCTGGATGAATGCCGCGCCAGCCTGGGCGAGCGCCGCTGGCTTGCCTATTCGACCCGTTCGCAACGGATTTATTCCGACTGGAGCTATCGGCCGGGTGATGTGTTGTTGTTTGGCCCCGAAACCCGGGGCTTGCCTGAGGAAGTTCTGGTGGAAATTCCGACCGAACAGCGCCTGCTCATTCCACAGCGGCCCGGCTCGCGCAGTCTCAATTTAAGCAACGCGGTGGCTGTTGTCCTGTTCGAAGCCTGGCGCCAGAATCAATTCGACATGGTCGAGTAAATGCTTACTCGGTTTCTCGCTTGAGCTCACGCTCCATCAGCACCCTTACGCCCTTGCGGGCATCCCAGCCCTTGAACAGAATGCCGTGGACCTGCTCGGTGATCGGCATGTCCACTTCCATGCGCTTGGCCAGGCGCATGGTTTCACGGGCGGTCTTGATGCCCTCGACCACCTGGCCGATTTCGGCCACCGCCTGATCGACACTGCTGCCCTTGCCCAGCGCGATACCGAGACGACGGTTGCGTGACAGATCGCCGGTACAGGTCAGCACCAGGTCGCCAATTCCGGCCAGCCCGGTCAGGGTGCGCGGATCGGCTTCCAGGGTTTTTCCAAGACGCATGGTTTCGGCCAGCCCCCGGGTAATCAGGGCGGCTCGGGTGTTGGCGCCAAGCTCGAGTCCATCGGCGATCCCGCAGGCCACGGCCATGACGTTCTTGATCGCCCCGCCCAGCTCCGCGCCAACCAGGTCGGCGGTGTAATAGGCCCGAAAGCCCGATCCATGCAGCAGTCCGGCCCAGACTTCGCCAAACTCCGGATCGCTGGCCGCGGCCGTGACGGCCGTGGGCAGTCCGGCAGCCACCTCACGGGCAAACGACGGCCCCGAGATCAGGGCCAGGGGAATGTCCGGCCCGAGAATTTCCGCGGCCACCAGATGCAGCAGTCGTCCGCTGCCGGGCTCGAAACCCTTGCAGGCCCAGGCCAGTCCGATGTCCGCATCCAGCCGCGGGGCGATGCGACCGACCATGTCGGAAAAGGCATGACTGGGCGTCACCACCAGGACCCGGTCGACATCGGCAACTACTGAATCCAGATCGGCGCTGACGTTGATGTTGTCCGGCAGCCTGAAATCGGGCAGGTAGCGTTGATTGAGCCGCTCGCGCTGCATGGCCTCGGCCTGCGACTCATCACGGGCCCAGAGACGCACCGCATGGCCATTGCGCGCAAGCTGCATGGCCAATGCGGTGCCCCACGATCCGGCACCGATGACGGCGACGGTGGTGGTCACTGATCCTGGTCAGTAGCCGGTTGGCCTTCCTGGTCGGCAGCCTGGGCCTGGGCCTCGGCCATGCGCTGACGGAAAATGGCTTCGAAATTGATCGGTTGCATCGGCGGCAGATAGAACCCGCCAGCGCCAACCATGCTGGAAATCTGCGCGCGGTTATAGGGGTATAACACGTTCGGACACAGCACATTGACCACGTAAGGCATCTGTTCTTCGCTGAAGCCACCGAACTGGAACAGGCCGCCGTACTGGACCTCGCAGATGAAAGCCGTCTTCTCGCCCTGCTTGGCGGTGACGGTGACCGTCAGGATGATCTCCCAGCGGCTCTCATCGATCTTGTTGGTGCGCTGGGAAAGATTGAGGTTGACGTCCGGCTGACCATCATTCTGGTTCAACTCGGTCGGTGAAGGCGCCTCGAAGGATGCATCCTTGAGGAAGACATGCTGAACGGCCATTTGCGCGCCCTGCTCCTGTTGATTGCCGGCCTGTGCGCCGGCGCCTGCATTCTGGTTTTCGTCTGCCATTTTCTTGATTTCCTGTCAAAGTTTGAGGGGTTTGAATCTTGAAGCGGCGGATTCATCGGAACCGCCTGGTCACGAGATGGCCCGGCAATCACTCTGCCTCGGCCTGATCCTTGGTCTGGGTCTGGTCCTTGGTCTGGGCCTGATTCTTCTTGCCTTTCTTGGGACGGTCCTTCTTCTTGCCCGCCGACTTGGACTTGTGGCGACTGACCGGCTGCTGGTCACTGGTCCACTGGGCCAGCCCGCCAGTGAGCACATGGACGTTGCTGAAACCGAGCTTGACCAGTCGATTGGCCATCTGCGGGGAGATCTGACCGTTCTTGCAATACACCAGCACCGGATCATCCTTGCGCTTGAGCAGCTTCTGATCGCCGGCCTCGATCCGAGAGGGCGGCATGTGCACCGCGCCGATGATGTGACCGGCGGCATGATCGGCGCTGTTGGATACATCCAGCACCAGGGCATCATCGCGATTGATCAACCTGACCGCTTCGAGCGTGCCGATCTCGCGCCATTTGCGAGCCAGGCGCGAGAGTTCCCAGGCGATCCAGGCCGCCAGCACCACGCCGAATAGCCCGGTCAGGATGGGATGATTGCCAATGAATTCGAAAACTTGTTCCATGAAACCGCAAGGACTGACCAAAGCCCTCCATTATCCGTGATTCCGCGCCGTCATGCCAGCACCTCTTGTCCTTCCATGTGGGATAATTCATTGATTGACGCCAACCCAGGAACCCTGATGACCGCACGAACACCTCTGACCCTGCTGATTCTGGATGGCTGGGGCTATCGCGAACCGGCCCCGGACAATGCCATCAGCAACGCGGATACGCCGCATTGGGACCGGCTTTGGAACGAATGTCCACATGCCCTGCTCGAAGCTTCCGGAGAGGCCGTTGGATTGCCCGCCGGTCAGATGGGCAACTCGGAAGTCGGGCACATGAACATCGGCGCTGGACGCATCGTGTACCAGGAATTGACGCGCATTGGCAAGGCCATTGCCGACAGCGAATTCTCGTCCAATCCGGCCCTGACCGAGGGCCTTGAGCGCGTGCGCGAAACCGGCGGTTGCGTTCATGTCATGGGCCTGCTGTCACCCGGCGGCGTACACAGCCACGAGGACCACCTGCTGGCAACCGTGGACCTGGCCGTGACCTCGGGTGCGCAATCGGTGGCCGTGCATGCTTTCCTTGACGGGCGGGATACGCCGCCGCGCAGCGCCGAGGCCTCCATCAAGCGACTCGAAGACGCGGTCGATGAGCATGAACAGGTCACCATCGCCTCGCTCATCGGTCGCTATTACGCCATGGACCGCGACCAGCGCTGGGAGCGTACGCAACGGGCCTGGAATGCCATCGTCGAGGCCGATTCCGAGATCCATGATGCATCGGCGTCACAGGCCCTGGCGGCGGCCTATCAGCGCGGCGAAGACGATGAGTTCGTACAGCCGACCGTGATCGGTCAGGGTCGCAAGGTCGCCGATGGAGACCTGGTCATTTTCATCAATTTTCGCGCTGACCGCGCTCGTCAGCTCAGCCAGGCGTTCTGCGCGTCGGAATTTTCCGGTTTCCAGGCCAGGCGGCCGGAACTGTCCGCCCTGGTCACCATGACCCAGTACCAGGAAGACCTCCCCTGCCTGGTCGCCTTTCCGCCCACTCGTCTCGAGCAATTGTTCGGTGCGGTCGTCGCACGCGCCGGTTTGCGCCAGTTGCGTATCGCCGAGACCGAAAAGTACGCCCATGTCACCTATTTTTTCAATGGTGGCGAAGAAACCGTGTTCGACGGTGAAGCACGCGAACTGATTCCCTCCCCCAAGGTCGCCACCTACGATCTTCAGCCCGAAATGAGCGCGCCGGAATTGTCTCGGCGCCTGGATGCATTCATCCGCGACGGTCAGCACGAAGTCATCATTGCCAACGTGGCCAACCCCGACATGGTCGGACACTCCGGCAAGTTCGAGGCCGCCGTTGTTGCAGTCGAGGCAGTGGATAAAGTGCTCGGACAGGTCGTTGAAGCCACTCGAGCGGTCGGAGGCCAGCTGCTGGTAACGGCCGATCATGGCAATGTCGAACAGATGACCGACCCCGAGAACGGTCAGCCGCATACTGCTCACACCACCAACCTGGTGCCACTCGTTTATCTCGGTCAGCCAGTCAAGGCCATGGATAAGTCGGGCAGCCTGCGCGATATCGCCCCGACCATGCTGCGGTTGCTCGAGCTGGATATTCCCTCGGAAATGTCCGGCGCCGCGCTGATCGAGATCAGTGATTAGGCGACCATTCAGGATTCTGATTCTGGCGATCATGTTGTCGCCGGCCGGCCCGGCGATGGCCACCCCCGATCGTGCTGAAATCGAAAGCCAACTGGCCGAATTGCGCGAGCGCATTGCTGAAATTCGCGAGCGTCTGGATGAGGATCTCAGTCGTCGTGATTCAGCCCTGGATGCCCTGGCCGAGGCAGAGCGCCTGGTTTCCGAAGCCGAACGCGCACGCCGCCGAACCCTGTCTTCGATTGATCAGGTCTCGAATCGCATCGATGAACTGGTTGAAGACCAGGAGCAGCTGGCCGTAGCGGTCCGTGAAAGTGCGGTGGCACTGGGCCGGCAATTGACCCTTGCTTATCGTCAAGGCGGCCAGTCGCGACTGAAGCTGCTGCTCAACCAGGATGACCCGCGCCAGTTTCAGCGCCACCTCGCCTACCACGGCTACCTGACCCGAGCCCGTGTCAACGCCCAGGATGAGCTGGTCGAAGCCATGGGCCGCCTGGAAAACAATCGGCTGGAACTCGAGGAGGAGCGATCCTCGCTTGAACACCTGGCCGATCGTCAGGAACAGGAAATCGAGACCCTCGAGCAAGCCCGCGGCGAGCGCGAGGCAGCCCTGGCCCAACTTGATCAAAGGATCCGCTCTCGTGAGGAAGAACTGGAACAGGCACGCAGTGATGAAGCCGAATTGAGCGCCCTGCTCGACCAGCTTGCCGCGGCCCTGGCCGATATCCCCCCGGAGCTCGAGGTTCCTTCAATCGAAGAATTGCGGGGTCAATTGCCGCACCCGTTGGAGGGCACGATTCGTCAGCGCTTCGGCGACTCGCGCGCGGGCGAGCTGAGCTGGAACGGCTGGCTGATCACGGCCGAGCAAGGCAGTGATGTTCGTGCCGTAGGCCATGGACGGGTCGCCTACGCCGATTGGCTGCGCGGTTACGGATTGATCTTGATCGTCGACCACGGCGATGAATTCATGAGCCTGTATGCCCATAACGAGGCCTTGTTGCGAGACGTCGGCGACTGGGTGCGCCCGGGCGATGTCATTGCAACCGTCGGAAATTCCGGTGGCGTATCCGAGGTCGGCCTGTATTTCGAGCTTCGCAAGGCCGGTCGGCCGGTCAATCCGCGCCAATGGCTTGAATGATGACGACAGCCATTGAAGATGGTAGATTCAACCTTCTCGCCCGGCTGTTGTCCGAATTACCGATGCAGATACTGGCTCGCTACATCCCGATCATCCTGACCGCCCTGCTGCTGTCGCCGGCGCTTGCCGAATCTCCCCCACGCTCGACCGTCAGCATGGACGACCTGCGTGCCTTCACCGATGCCTGGGGCTATATCAAGGAGCATTACGTCGACGAGGTCGATGACCGCCAGCTGCTCCAGGCGGCCATTCGTGGCATGCTCTCCGAGCTGGATTCGCACTCAGCCTGGCTCGATTCGGAACGCCTGCGAGGTGTCGAGGAGCAGGCCACCGGACGCTACGGCGGGCTGGGAGTACGGGTCGGCGTCGGGCGTGACCATCTCGAGGTTGTCGATACGCAAGACGATTCGCCGGCTGATCGCGCCGGCCTGAAATCCGGTGACCGCATCGTTGCCATCGACGAAACCGATCTGACCGAAATCAATGCTCATGAGGCCAGCCAGTGGCTGCGCGGCAATCCCGGTTCGCGAGTCGCCCTGACGGTCGAGCGCGACGGACAGTCGGATGTGATGGAAATCAGTCTGATCCGCGAACTCATTCGCCGCACCAGCCTCACCCACGAGCTGCTGCCCGATGGCCTGGTCTACATTGCCATCAACAACTTCCAGCAAACCACGCCCGATGAGCTCGACACTGCCCTGGAGGCCGTACGCGAGGCCATGGATCGTCCGGCCGGCCTGATCCTGGATCTGCGCGACAATCCCGGCGGAATGCTGGATGCCGCGGTCGCCGTGGCCGATCGTTTTCTCTCCGAGCAGTTGATTGTCAGCAGCGAGGGGCGAAGTGACAGTCAGAGTCTGACCTTTCACTCCAGCCCCGGTGAACGCCTCGAGGGCGTGCCGATCGTCGTACTGGTCAACCAGCGTTCGGCTTCCGGTGCTGAAATTCTGGCCGGCGCCCTGCAGGATCATGGCCGGGCCGTAATTCTCGGCGAACCCACGTATGGCAAGGGTTCCATTCAGACCATCTGGACACTGCGCAGTGGCGCCGGCATCCGCCTGACCACGGCCCACTACTTCACCCCATCGGGTCGACGCATCGAGACCGATGGCATCGAGCCCGATATTGCCTCAACGGATTTTTCCCCCGCACCACCCATGCCCGATGACGACCAGGCCCAACCCGATGAGTTGATCAACCTGGCAATGGCCTTTCTGGTCAATGCCGAACGCCTGAATCAGGGCGCCCGCGCCAACTCGGACTGAGCATATGCCCGCCAGTCGCTTCAAGGGGGGAATGCTGGTGATGATGTTGCTGATGGTGTCGATCGGCCTTCGTGCCGAGCAACCGCGGATTGCGCTGGTGATCGACGACATGGGATTTCAGCAGCATCGGGACCAGGCGATCATGGCGCTGGATTCGCGGGTGGTGGTCGCGATCATCCCTGATGCGCCAATGGCGAGCCATCTTGCCCGTCAGGCGAGGGTTCAGGGTCGCGAGGCGCTCGTCCATCTTCCACTGTCCGGGCTCGGACCGGACAACTGCGAACCCGAGCTGACCTGCATGGGATCCGACTGGGCGGTCAAGCGCATGGCCGCGTACCTGAGCGAGGCCTTCGAGACGGTCGAGGGCGCGGTTGGTTTCAATAATCACCAGGGCAGCCGGTTCACCGGGGACCGGCACGCCGTGGCCAGGTTGGTCGCGGGCGTTAGTCAGCTCGAATATCGACTGGGTCGACCCTTGCTGGTTCTCGACAGTCGCACTTCGCCGACCACGGTGCTTGAACAAGAGGCCCGCAATGTGGGACTTGTCAGCGCGCGCCGGCATGTGTTTCTGGATCACTCCGACCGGGTCGAAGACATTGAACAGGCATGGGATGCGCTGATTGCCATGGCGCATGAACGTGGTCAGGCCATCGCCATCGGTCATCCGCGCCCCAACACGCTGAAAGTGCTCGAACGTCGCCTTCCGGAACTTGAACCGGACGGTGTGGAGCTGGTGACGCTGACTGAACTGGTCTGCCCTTCCACAGGCGCCGAGCTGGTTAGTCGGGCCAGTGGTTGCCGGCAGGACGTCCGGGGGATTCCGAGCGGGGCTTACGAGGGATTGCCGCCGTAACCGAAGATCGGATCCAGCTCCTGGTCGATTTTCGATTCGACCCAGGCCAGCAACTCTCCATCAAGATCGTCACGATAGCCACCGACCTTGGCGCGTCGCACCTTGCGCATTTCCGGATCGTCGGGATTGCGCAGCTTCAGAGAATTGTTCTGGAAGTAGTTGTCCTTTTCCAGTTTGCGCATGTTGTCGAAATCGCCGAACTCCACGGTCGCCCTGATCTCCTCGTCGCTGAACGCCTCACCGATGAAGCCGTTGATCCGGGCCAGGGTTTCGGCAGGCGAAAGGCGCAGGTCCTCGTAGCGCACGATCAAGGCATCGTCTCGGTCCTTGAGTTGTTCGGCCCAGAAGTTGTGATAGTGAATCAGCCACGGCAGACCGAAATCCGGATGCCGGATGAAATCCTCGCGGCTGATCGTGTCGCGTTCGATCGGATGGGCGGCCTCCCACTCCAGCAGTTCGCGCTTGAAACGCTTGGTCCGCTTGGTGTACTGAATGTACCAACTGACCACGATGTCGGCGGGGTGGCGAGCCACGAACAGGGTCTTCTTGCCCTCAAGCGAAGGGTCATTGTCCGAGAATTTCTGTCCGACCACCTTCTCCCAGCTCGCCAGCCCGTTGGTGATCGCCCAGCGCGGCAGCCTGGCGTTCTGACGAGAGAGCTCGTCGGACTTGAATACCCGGCGCTGCGAAATGCCGTAATGCTGGGCATACAGGTGGGTCAGCATGGCCCGAAGCCAGGTCCCGCCGGTCTTGGGGTGGCGAATCATCAGCAGGTCGGCCCGCTCGAGCAGCCGCAATTGAAGTTTTTCAAGCCGGCGATAACGGGCCCGGACTCGCCACCGGTGCGGCAAGACTGCGGTCAGCACCAGGATGGTCCAGTGCAAGCCACGATCAATACTCAATACCATGTTCGATTCGCCTGGTTGAAAGCTCTGGTGGGGCCCGACCGCTCAGGCCGGGCCCCGGGTCGGGTCGCTCATCAGCCTGGCGGCGGATAGACATAGTGTGCCTGCAGCCCAAGCGGCAGACCCAGCCACCAGTAGAACAGCAGGAAGGCCGACCAGACGATCGAAAGCGCGATGGCATAGGGCAGCATCATCGAAATCAGTGTACCGATGCCGGAGTCCTTGAAGTAGCGCTTGCAGAAGACCACGATCAGCGGGAAGTACGGCAGCAACGGAGTGACGATGTTGGATGTGGAATCACCGACACGGTAAGCGGCCTGGGTCAACTCCGGAGAAATGCCAAGCTGCATCAGCATGGGCACGAATATCGGCGCGATGATCAGCCACTTGGCCGAGGCCGAGCCGACGAACAGGTTGACGAACATGGTCAGTGCGACGATGCCGATGATCGTCAACTGGGCAGGCAGGTTGAGCGCCTGCAGGAATTCCGCACCGTTGACCGCCACCAGTATGCCCAGGTTGGAACTGGAAAAAGCGGCAATGAACTGGGCGGCGAAAAAGGCCATGACGATGTAGTAGCCCATCGATTCCATCGCCTTGCTCATGCCGGCCACGATGTCCTTGTGTGAATCAATGGTGCCGGCCACGTAACCGTAGACGATCCCCGGAATCAGGAACAGGATGAAGATCAGTGGCACGATGGAACGCATCAACGGCGCCCCGAACGAGGTGACCGATTCATGGAACGCCAGGGCCGGGTCCGGATCACGCAGTGGCGAATCCGGCATCAAGACAGCGAGGGTCAGCAAGGCGATAGAGATCAGGATGCTCATGGTCGCCCAGAACAGGCCGCGCCCTTCCTTTTCAGAAAGCGCTTCCATCTTCGGCATGTCGGACATGTCACCATCGACCGGGGTGTCCTTGACCAGGCGCGGTTCGATGAGTTTGTCGGTCAGCCACCAGCCCACGCCGATCACGATAATGCTGGATGCGGCCATGAAGAACCAGTTGGCCAGCGGGTTGACGAACAGCGACGGGTCAAGCACCCGCCCCGCTTCTTCGGTAATGCCGGCCAGCATCGGATCGATGGCCGATGGAATAAAATTGGCCGAAAATCCGCCTGAGACCCCGGCGAAAGCCGCCGCGATGCCCGCCAGCGGATGTCGCCCAGCGGCATAGAACAGCACCGCGCCCAAGGGTATGACCACCACGTAGCCGGCATCGGCCGCGGTATGCGAGATGATCGCGACCAGAATCAGCATCGGCGTGAGCAGCTTGACCGAAGTCCAGCCCAAAAGCTTGCGCAGACCGGCATTGATGAAACCGGTATGCTCGGCCACGCCGACACCCAGGAGGGCGACCAGGACTATGCCCAGGGGCGCAAAATTGACGAACACCTGGACCATGTTGACCAGGAAGTCGGCCATTGCCGATCCGGACAACTGGTTGATGACCTGGATATTCTCGCCGGTCGATGGATGGACCGCGGCAAACTCGATCGGCGCCAGAATGGCCGAAAGCACCCAGACGATAATCATCAGCAGGAAAAACAGCACCGCCGGGTCGGGCAACTTGTTGCCGACCACTTCGATGACGTTGAGTGCCCGCTCGAGCATGGTGCGCTCGCCGGGCAATACCTTGTGCAGGTCAGGGTTGGGCGATGAAGACGGGTCTTGGTTGTTGTTGTCTTGCTGGCTCATGGTCTTTCAATCCCTTCGTTGTCCCTTGCAATGTTATTCGTGGCCCCAGGGCGCCGGCGGCGCATCGACTGGCTCGGTCAGATCAAACTCGGCCCGGAACAGCCGCCCGGCGCGCACCAGCTCGTAGGCAAATTTTTCGCCCGGATGGACTTCCATGGACCAGAAATTGCCGACCGAAACCTCCAGTCCATTGGACAGGAACAAGGCTTTCGAGTAGTCATCCACCGGGAAGGTCTGGCGCCAGGCGCGCCCGGGGTCGGTGGTGTGGCCGCCATACCAGGTCACTGTTTCCTCACTGCCGTCGGAATGGCGATGGTCGTGCTTGAGTCGAAATCCGTTATCGGTGCGCGACACGATCCAGGTGCGCGAGCGATTGTCACCGACATGCAGGGGAATGCGAATCTCGTCTTCGCTGCATTCGCGTACATGCATGGTCACTTCGCGATCCAGCCAGCCATCGTCGCCAGGCCTGGAGAATCCGGTCATCTCACCGGCAAATGCCTGCCCGCACAGTTCACTCAACTGGTTCCAGAAGGCATCACGAGGGTCCTGTTCCCCGGCAACGGACGTGGTCATGAGAGTCAGGCCCACAATGGATCCCAGCAGACGAATCAATGACATGGAAATCGGTCCCGATGTGAATAACAGCCCGGAACCTTAGCACAGCTTCCGGCCTGCGGCCAGAAGGATTTCAGCGCTTCGAGCGGGGACCGTCCAGCGGTAGCTGGGTGACCTTTTCACCGGACTTGGAGTCGCGAATCGCACAGGTACCGCGCTTTTTGACCTGTTCGACGCGAATCACGGCATGCATGGGGATGTGCAGGACTTCGACGTCGGCGAATTCCTCGCGCAGGCGCTCTTCGGTCGGATCGATCACGACCGAGTCGTCGGTTTCGAATACCAGCTCGGACGCCTCGATGAATCCGTAGGCCAGGTCACTGCCGGTGACCTTCTTGCAAAACAGCTCGTAAACCTTGGCCTGGTTGAGAAATGTGATCTTGAATAGCATTCAGTAGTCTTCTCTTGCTGCAAGCTGCAGACGGTTCGAAAACAGGCGAAGAATGACTGCGGTCACCAAGCCGGCGACAAAGCCGGCCACGTGCGACCACCACGCCACGGCTCCTGACATGGGGCCGAAAACGCTGTAAAGCAACTGCAGCGTGAACCACGAGCCGATGACCAGCAACGCCGGAACCCGGGCGAACTGCAGGTAAAGGCCCAGCGGGATCCACAGGCCCATGCGGCGACTCGGGAACAGGCCCAGGTAAATGCCGATCACGGCCGAGACCCCGCCGCTGGCGCCAACCACCGGGACGCTGGTATCGCCAAGCTGAACGGCCACGAAGAGATTGGCCGCGCCACCGAGAATCAGGAACGCCAAGGCGAACCGAACGTGACCAATGGCGCGCTCAACCGCGATGCCAAACACCCAAAGGTAAGCCAGATTGCCCAGCAAATGAACCCAGTCGGCATGCACAAACAGCGCGGACACGACTCCGACCAGCTCTGGATTGAGCCAGAATCGGGATACCTGGTCGAAACCGACATTGACCTGGGCGGGCGTGAACCCCCAGAAATACAGCCAGGCCTCGCCATTGGCCGGCTCCAGGAACCAGTAGGCCAGCATCATCATCAGGCAGACCATGCACAGCGCCACCAGCGACCACGGCCAGATTGGAGCCCTACGACCGAGGCTGCTCAGCGGCAGGCCTTGCCTCACGGTTCTAGCAGAAAACGATAGTTCCGGTAATCAATGATCGCGCCTTCAGGCCGAATTTCGGCCAGACGTGCGCCACTGGCGATGGTGTCACCGGTCGTGAATCGCTCGCCGTTGACCAGTACAAAGCGCCGCTGTTCATCGCGTGAATACACATGGATGGTCAGTTTGAGTTCGGGCAGGTCACGACGGATCGACAGCGGCAGTTCCCAGACCTTGACATACTCGGGCCCTCCGGGCCGCCAGGTTTCGGCATCCGGCACCGGCGTGGTGGCTCGCGCCATCTCGACAGGCTCGTCGGCCTCGCCCTCGACCTCATCGGGCACATCCCTCGACTCGCGTGGCGGGCTGTCGGGTTGCTCGGCCCGGGCCACTTCCGCCTCCTCGTCGGCTTGACGCTGGCGCGCCTCGATCTCGCGCAGGCGCCTGTCAATCTCCGCGGCTCTTTCCGCCTGTTCGACAGTTGGTGATTCGGGTCTCCTGGGCGCCGGCGCGGTCACCGTCTCTTCCGGAGCGCGGCGGACCCGGCGCGAACTCGGCTGATCTTCGTCCTCCTGCTCGACCTGGGCCAGTTCGGCATCGCGTTCTTCCTCGGCCACGCGCCGAGCCAGCTCGGCCTCGATTTCACCCGGGTCGGATAACACACGTTCGCGTGGCTGGCCATCGGGACCGGGGCGATCCGTTTCGGCCTCGGCCAGCGGCTCGACCGATCGAGACGGTCGTGAATCGTGACCTTCACGTTCGGCATCATCACTGTCGATGGCCGGCGGCAAGACCGGTTCGATCGGCTGTTCGGCCGCCGAAGGGGGCGCATCTTCACCGCCCAGTCCGACCATTCGCTCGCCGATCTGGTCGCGATTGACCACAGCGAGGGTAGCCGCCGTCAACACCGCAACCATGGCAACGCCGATCACGATGAAGCGACCGCCCCGACGCTGATTGCCGGAGGCGCCATCGGTGGTCCGGGCATCATCCAGGCCTGGTGCCTGGCCCATGCGGCGACGTGCCTCCGACTTGCGCAATGCATCGAGAATGTAAGACACCGAATCAGGCTCCGTCCTGGTTGATTGACAATGACGGCCCGGAAATGTGCGGGACCTTCAGGAACAGCCGGGTTGCCGGGCCGATCATGCCATCATCGCTCAGGCCATGGTGACGCTGGAATTCCATGACCCATTGTTGAAAGTCTCCATCATACCGATCATCGATTCCTCCGGTCCAGGCCGGTTCGGTGACCACCTCCGCCAGCTCTTTCATGCGGCGCACCTCCTCGCCCGAATCACCATAGCGCAAGATCGTGCCCTCATCAGGCCAGGCGACGTAGAAATCACCCAGCCAGCGACGATCAATCTGGCGCAGCGGCACGCGATAATCCTGGCCCTGGTGGCGCAGCACCAGTTGGTCTTCATCCATGCCGACCAACAGCACATGCGCCTGAGCGGGGTCGCTCAAGCGCAAGACCACCGGGAGTCCGACCTGCTCGATGAATGTCCAGCTGCCGCGCTTGGGCAGGCAGGCCAGGTCATCGCCTGATTGTCCGCTGCAGGCAGCCGCGACCGCGTCGCTGTTCATGCCGCTCCACAAGCTAGCCATCTCGGACCATGCGCTGTCGCGATCGGCATCTGCCAGCATGCTTACCCAGGCCGGACGCGAAGTGTCCTGGGTGGTGTCGCCGGCCTGCAACATCATCCAGCCCAGTGAGCCTCCACCGGCCAGGACCACCGACACCACCACGGCAGCCAGCGCGCCACGCAGCCAGCCGGTGCCCTCCTGCCACTGCTCACCGGCAATTTCACGAGCCGCACCGCGCACCACGCGTGCGTTGATGCGATCCATCTCGTGGGCATAGCCGGCCATCAAGGCTCGGTCTGCGATGATATTGATCAGGCGCGGAACACCATCGGAGGCCTCGTAGAGCGCCTTGAGCGCATCGCGCGAAAATGGGCAACGCGGTGCTCCGGCCACCGCCAGGCGGTGGCGCACATACTGCTCCGTTTCGGAACGATTGAGTGGATCAAGGTGATAGCGAGCGGTGATTCGCTGGGCGAGTTGGCGCAACTCATTGCGAGCCAGCAGTGCTCGCAGCTCAGGCTGACCCAGCAGGATGATCTGCAACAGCTTGTCGGTTGCCGTTTCCAGGTTGGTCAGCAATCGGACTTGTTCGAGTGCCTCGCGACTCATGTTCTGCGCCTCGTCGATCATCAGCACCACGCGCTCACCCTCGGCGTGACGCTCCAGCAGGTAGCGATTGAGACGATCCTGGAGCTTTTGCAGGCTATCGCCGGCATCCGAGGTGTCGATCTCGAGTTCGGCGCAAATGGCATGCAGCAGTTCGGGCGGGCTGAGCATGGGGTTGAGAATCAGGGCAACCCGGGTATTGTCGGGTACCTGCTCCAGAACCAGCCGACACAAGGTGGTCTTGCCGGTGCCCACCTCGCCGGTCAATTGAACGAAACCTCCGCTGCCGCCGGTGCCGACCCCATAGAGCAGGTGAGCCAGCGCATCCTGGTGGCGCTGACTCAAATACACGAATCGCGGGTTCGGCGTGATGGCGAACGGGCGTTCGGACAGTCCGTAGAATGATTCGTACATCGCCTACTCTGACAACGCCAGGAGCGAAGCGTTGCCTCCAACCGCCGCTGTATTGACAGTCAATGTGCGTTCGCTGCAAAAGCGCGGCAGGTAGTGCGGCCCGCCGGCTTTGGGGCCGGTTCCAGAAAGCCCTTCCCCACCGAACGGCTGAACGCCGACCACCGCCCCGGTCATATTGCGATTGACATAGGCATTGCCCACCGTGACCCGTGAGGCCACGTAGTCCTGAACCCGGTCGATGCGGCTGTGCACGCCCAGGGTCAGACCATAGCCGGTGGCGTTGATCTGGCCGATGATCCGATCCAGTTCACGACTGCCGAAACGGACCACGTGGAGGATGGGCCCGAAGACCTCGCCTTCAAGTTGCTCGATGGAGTCGATCTCGTAGGCGGCCGGAGCGAACCAGTGTCCCGAAGGCAAATCATCGGGCAGATCGACCCGGGCGATCAGGCGCGCCCCGGAATTCATTCGCTCAGCATGCCGGCCCAGCATGTCCAGCTGGCCGCAATCGATGACCGGACCGACATCGGTCTTCAGCAGACCCGGATTCCCGACCCGGATTTCGGCCATCGCCCCGGCCAGCATGGTCAGAACGTGGTCGGCGATATCCTTCTGGACGCACAGCACGCGCAGCGCCGAACAGCGCTGGCCGGCGCTTAGAAAGGCCGAATGAATCACATCGCGCACCACCTGCTCCGGCAGCGCCGAGGAATCCACGATCATGGCGTTCTGACCGCCGGTTTCGGCAATCAGCGTGGCCAGGGCCGATTCGCGCGCCGCCAGAGTGCGGTTGATGAGACGTGCGGTCCCGGTCGAGCCGGTAAAAGCCACCCCGGCAATGCGTTCATCACGCGTCAGCGCCGCGCCCAGTTCACCGCCGCCGGGCAGGCAGTAAAGCACGTCCTCGGGCACGCCGGCCTGATGCATCAATTCCACGGCCCGGTGGGCGATCAAAGGCGTCTGTTCGGCCGGCTTGGCGATCACGCTGTTGCCGGCCACCAGGGCAGCAACCACCTGGCCTGTGAAAATGGCCAGCGGAAAATTCCACGGACTGATGCACACCATCACTCCGCGACCGTGCAGGCTGATCTGGTTGTGTTCGCCGGTCGGGCCGGTCAGGACCTGCGGCTCGCCGATCGATTCCCGCGCCCGGGCCGCGTAGTAGCGGCAGAAATCGGCCGCTTCACGGACCTCGGCAATGCCGTCCTTGAGCGTCTTGCCCGCCTCGCGGGCGCACAACGCCATCAACTCGCCACGATGGTCCTCGAGCAGATCGGCAATGCGATCGGCCAGGTCGGCGCGAACCCGGCCGCCTTGTCGATCCCATTCGGGTTGCGAAGCCAGCGCGTTGGTGATCACTGCCGACGCGCATTCGGGATCCGCCCATTCGACCTGCCCGACCCGGTCCCCGGCATCGGCTGGAGAGTGGATGGCTTCGGACTGACCACGCCCCCTGGCGCCGGCACCCATTGGACGCGCCGTCCAGTGACCCCGGCCGGTGCTTTCCATGTCCTTCTTCAGCGCCTCGATGGCCGGCATTTCGGCAAAATTGATCCCGGCCGAATTGCGACGGTCGTCGCCATAGATGTCGAGCGGCTCAGGGATGCGCGGATGGGGAATCTTATCGAGCGCCTGGATCTGCTCGACCGGATCGGACACCACTTCCTCAGGCGGCAGTTTTTCATCGACGATGCGATTGACGAATGAGGTGTTGGCGCCGTTTTCAAGCAACCGCCGGACCAGATAGGGCAGCAGATCCTTGTGGTTGCCCACAGGAGCATAGACCCGGCAATTGGCGTTGTAATCGTCGTTGTCGAGCACCTCGGCATAGAGCTCCTTGCCCATGCCGTGCAGGCGCTGGTACTCGTACTCGCCATCACCGGCCATTTTCGAAATGGCCACGATGGTGTGCGCGTTATGGGTGGCAAACTGCGGGTAGAACTGCCCGGGCATGGACAGTAGCTTGCGGGCACAGGCGAGGTAGGACAGGTCGGTACAGGCCTTGCGGGTGAACACCGGGTAGCCGGGCAGGCCTTCCATCTGGGCAAACTTGACTTCGGTGTCCCAGTAGGCGCCCTTGACCAGGCGAATGGGGATGCGATGCCCGCTCGACCGCGCCCGGTCGGCCAGCCAGTCAATGGCCGCCCAGGCCCGGCGCTGGTAGGCCTGCAGCGCCAGCCCGAAACCATCCCAGCCCTTGAGCGACTGATCGGTGAGCACGCGTTCGAACACTTCCAGTGACAGGGTCAGACGCTCGGCCTCTTCGGCGTCGACGGTCAGAGCAATGCCCTGCTCCCGGGCCAGGCGCGCCAGGTCAAGCAGGACCGGGCACAGCTCATCGAGCACCCGTTGCGCCTTGGCGTGCTCGTAACGCGGATGCAGGGCCGAAAGTTTGACCGAGATACTCGGCGCCGAAAATACGCTGGCATCGTCGGTGCTCTTGCCGATGGCCACGATGGCGTCGCGGTAAGCCTGGGCGTAACGGCGCGCATCATCGGCCGTCAGCGCGGCTTCTCCAAGCATGTCGAAGGAATAGCGAAAGCGGCGATTGTCCTTTTTTGCCGCCCGCTGCAAGGCGCCCTTGATGGTGCGTCCCATGACATACTGGTGGCCCATGATGCGCATCGCCTGACGAATGGCCAGGCGGACCACGGGTTCGCCTGATTTGTTGGCGATTCGGGCCAGGGCAGCGCCGATATCGCGCCGCGGCGCTTCACTGACCTTGACCAGGCGTCCGGTCAGCATCAATCCCCAGGTGGAGGCATTGACGAAGGTCGAACTGCTCTTGCCGAGGTGGGATTCCCAATCGGCATCGGAGAGCTTGTCCGAGATCAGTTTCTCGGCGGTATCGTTGTCGGGAATGCGCAGCAGCGCCTCGGCCAGGCACATCAGCACCACGCCTTCTTCCGATGACAGGTCATACTCGCGCATGAAGGCTTCCATGGCCCCGGCATCGCGGCTGCGCTCGCGAACGGCGCTGACCAGGGCGGTAGCCTGATCGCGAATCCGCGCCCGATCCTGGTCACTCAGGCCCACCTGTTCGAGAAGAAATCCCACCAGCTCGCTTTCATCGCGATTCCACTGTTTTTCCAGCGTCCGGGTCAACGCATCGATGTCCAGTTCCTGATCACTGATTACAAACTGTTGATTGGTGGTTGTCATGCTCTCCGAACCGCAGCGGCACGTGGTGGACTTAAAGGCGAAAGTGTAACGCAGCCCAAATTGCAGTACCGACATTTACATCCATCGGCTACAATATGCGCCCTGAGGACGCCGGGCTTGACCCGGACGGAATCGCAAGTGATTGAGACTTGGAAAAAAAAGGACGGCTCGGGCATCATCGTCATCGATGCCAAAGCCAACCTGTCCATGAGTCTGGATCGACTGGCGACCGTGGTTCTTGGATTGAGCGCAGTGACTCTGCTGATTGCCCTCGGTCCCCTGATCCTGGGGCTGTGGCCGATCTTGCTGGTCGCCGTGGTGCACCTGCTGATTGTCGGCTGGTGCCTGCGACTGGCCTGGCGGGGCAACTGGGCTCGCGAGCGACTGACAGTCAGCCCGGACAATCTGTCAGTCGAGCATTACGAGTTGCGCAACCGTTCCCAGACCCGCTGGCCGGTTGCCTGGGTGCGAATCGTGCAGGAGCCCGGACCACTGGGCGATATCCGGCTGTTCCTGCAATGCCAGGGCGATCGTCAGGAGATCGGCGCCTTCCTGCCGATCACCGAACGACTGGAACTGGCGCGCATCCTGAAGGAGAGCCTTCGGCCACATACGGCCTGGAGTGCCGATAATCAAGAACAGGTGAGTTGAGGATGAAGAGAACCAACGAACTGATCGTCGCGCTTGCGGTGATGGCTGTCATAATCGTGATCACCTGGGGGCTGTTCGCCGTCGGGGACAACATGCCGCGTGGTGTGACGCCTTTCAGCAAGGATGTCTACCAGCTTCATAACCTGATCCTCGGAATCGTGACCGTGGCCGGCGTGCTGGTATTCACGGCCATGTTTACCTCGATCATCGTGCATCGCAAGTCCAAGGGTTACGAGCCGGCCAAGTTCACCCACTCCACCAAGGCCGAGATCATCTGGACCGCCATTCCGGTACTGATTCTGGTCGCAATGGCCATTCCGTCGACAGTGGTTCTGATCGACATGGAAGATACCGGTGGCGCTGAAATGAATATCAAGGTGACCGGTTACCAGTGGTTGTGGAAATATGACTACCTCGAAGATGACGTCAGCTTCTACTCGGCCATGGATCGGGAAAGCAATCGAGCGCGCCAGATCGGTTCAGGCATTGATCCGCGTACCGTTGAGAACTACCTGCTCGAAGTCGACAATCGTATGGTCGTCCCGGTCAACACCCGCATCCGCTTGCTGTTGACTGCCGATGATGTCATTCACAGCTGGTGGGTGCCGGAACTGGGCTGGAAGCGCGACGCCATCCCCGGCACCGTGAACGAGGCCTGGACCTATATCGAGGAAGAAGGTGTCTATCGCGGCCAGTGTGCCGAGCTGTGCGGCAAGGATCACGGCTTCATGCCGATCGTGGTCGAAGCGGTTTCGCGCGAGGAGTACGATGCCTGGGTTGCCGAGCAACGTGAAGAAACCGCGCGCGTGGCTCATGAAGCCGCGCGACTATGGACACGCGAGGAGCTGATGGACCATGGCGCCAATGTCTACCAGGCCCAGTGTGCAGCCTGTCACCAGGCTGATGGATCCGGCCTGGAGCCGGCCTTCCCGGCGTTGGCTCGCGACGGTGCTCCAACCGGCGAGCTGCGCGAGCACATGGAGATCGTTCTCCATGGTCGCGAAGGCACGGCCATGACCGGCTTCGGTGAGCGTTTGCAGCCGCAGGATATTGCCGCGGCCCTGACCTATACAAGAAATGCCTGGAGCAACGGCGACGGAGAAGTCGTTCAGCCCTCCACCATCGCCGAGCTCGATCAGGGCTGATCGGGCGGACCCTCAGGCTAAAGAAGCAAGGATTCAAACAAGATGAGTCAAGAAACCACAGCGCACCACGACGATCACGACCATCACCCCACCGGGATTGCCCGCTGGCTGTTCACCACCAATCACAAGGAAATCGGCACCCTGTACCTGGTGTTCTCGCTGATCATGTTCCTGATCGGCGGCGCCATGGCGCTGGTGATACGCGCCGAGCTGTTTGCACCGGGTCTGCAGCTGGTCAATCCGGAGTTCTTCAACCAGATGACCACCATGCATGCGCTGGTGATGATCTTCGGCGCGGTAATGCCAGCCTTCGTCGGCCTGGCCAACTGGATGGTGCCGCTGATGATCGGCGCGCCGGACATGGCCCTGCCGCGCATGAACAACTGGTCGTTCTGGATTCTGCCGTTCGCCTTTACCCTGCTGCTGGCCACCCTGTTCATGCCCTCTGGGGCACCGGCTTCCGGCTGGACTCTGTATCCGCCGCTATCACTGCAGGGCGGCAACAGTCTGGCCTTCGTCATTCTCGCCATCCACTTGATGGGCATCTCCTCGATCATGGGGGCGATCAACATCATCGCCACCATTCTGAACATGCGCGCACCGGGCATGACACTGCTGCGCATGCCGCTGTTCATCTGGACCTGGCTGATTACCGCCTTCCTGCTGATCGCGGTCATGCCGGTACTGGCAGGCGCGGTGACCATGCTGCTGACCGATCGGTTCTTCGGCACCAGTTTCTTCGACGCCGCCGGCGGTGGTGATCCAGTGCTCTACCATCACATCTTCTGGTTCTTCGGGCACCCCGAGGTCTACATCATGATCCTGCCGGCGTTCGGGATCGTCTCGGAGATCATTCCGACGTTTTCGCGCAAGCGCCTGTTTGGTTATACATCGATGGTGTACGCGACCGCCTCGATCGCCTTTTTGTCATTCATCGTCTGGGCCCACCACATGTTCACCGTGGGCATGCCGCTGGGCGCGATGCTGTTTTTCATGTACGCGACCATGCTGATCGCGGTGCCCACAGGGGTGAAGATATTCAACTGGATATCGACCATGTGGCGAGGCTCGATGACCTTCGAGACTCCAATGCTGTTCGCGCTGGGCTTTCTGGTGTTGTTTACCATCGGCGGTTTTTCGGGACTGATGCTGGCCATTGTGCCGGCCGACTTCCAGTACCATGACAGCTACTTCGTGGTCGCCCACTTCCACTATGTACTGGTGACCGGTTCGGTGTTTGCCATCATGGCCGGGGTCTACTACTGGTTGCCGAAGTGGACCGGCTACATGTACGACGAGAAGCTGGGCAAGATCCACTTCTGGTGGTCGACCATCTGGGTCAACGTGCTGTTCTTCCCGCAGCACTACCTGGGCCTGGCCGGCATGCCGCGACGCATTCCCGACTACGCCGTTCAGTTCACCGAGTTCAACATGATTTCATCAATCGGTGGATTCATGTTCGGCTTTGGCCAGCTGCTGTTTGTCTACATCATCTGGAAATGCGCGCGCGGCGGAGAAAAGGCGACCGCCCAGGTCTGGGAAGGCGCACGCGGTCTGGAGTGGACGGTACCGTCGCCGGCCCCGTTGCATACTTTCGACACGCCACCCGTGGTCGATGACAGCGTGGCCGTGCACAAGGACAACCTGAGCTGAATCGGAGACGATGAGTCTTTTGACTGACAAGAAACCCGACAATCGAAGCGACCGCCGCCGCAGCATCATTCGTACCGCATTGATTCTCGCGGCCGTGGTCCTGGTCATTTACCTGAGCTTTATCGGCCAGGCCGTACTGACGTATTTCGGATCATGATGCAAGTAAAGGATCAAAAGAAATGGCGCCTGGTGGGTGGATTGAGCCTGATGGCCGTGGCCATGTTCGGGTTCGGTTACCTGCTGGTACCCCTGTATGAAAAATTCTGCGAAATCACCGGCATCGGTGGTCGCACCGGGGATGCCGTGGTCGAGCAGACCCTGACCACAGAGGTCGACACCTCAAGAAAGGTGACCGTGCACTTCGACGCCAATGTCAATTCGGCCCTGCCCTGGCGCTTCGAGCCGACCGAACGGATGATGCAGGTCCATCCGGGCAAGCTTTATGAAACCACTTACATCGCCTATAACCGCTCCGATCAACCGGTCGTTGCGCAGGCGGTGCCCAGCGTGGCGCCCGGTCAGGCCTCGCTGTATTTCAACAAGACCGAATGCTTCTGCTTTACCGAACAACTTCTGGGGCCGGGTGAATCCAGGGACATGCCGGTACGATTCGTGGTTGATCCCAACCTGCCACAGCGTACCGACCTGGTCACCCTGTCCTACATTATTTATAAAAACGATGAAGCCACCGCGGTGCTGGCCGCCGCGGACTGAATAACCAGGGAGCTCCCATGGCACAAGGCACTTACTACGTTCCTCATTCCGCGAAGTGGCCGATCGTAGGATCGATCGGACTTTTCCTGCTGGCGATCGGTGCGGCCAACTGGCTGAATGGCGGCCCAACCGGTCCGTGGTTCTTCGCTGCCGGCGGCGGAATCATCATTCTCATGCTGTTTGGCTGGTTTGGTGATGTCATCCGCGAGTCCGAAGGTGGCATGTACAACAGCGCCGTGGATACCTCCTTTCGCCAGGGCATGATCTGGTTCATCTTCTCCGAGGTGATGTTTTTCGCCGCGTTTTTCGGGGCGTTGTTCTATGCGCGCATGTTTGCCGTGCCCTGGCTGGGCGGTGAAGGTACCGGTGCCATGACCAACGAATTGTTGTGGCCGGACTACGAGGCGACGTGGCCCACCCATGGTCCCGGCGAACTCGGTGGTGATTTCCAGACCATTCCCGGTTTCGGGCTGCCGCTGCTCAACACCCTGATCCTGCTGACCTCGGGAATCACCATCACACTGGCTCACTGGGCGCTCAAGCGTGCCCAGCGCGGTCTGCTGATCTTCTGGATGATTGCGACCATTTTGCTGGGCGTGATCTTCCTGTTCATCCAGGGTTACGAGTATGTCCATGCCTACCGGGACCTCGGCCTGACCCTGGGTTCGGGTATATACGGCTCGACATTCTTCATGCTGACCGGCTTTCATGGCCTGCACGTGACCCTCGGTGCGATCATGCTGATCGTAATCACCATTCGCTGCGCCTATGGTCATTTCAGCAAGGAAAACCACTTCGGTTTCGAGGCGGTCGCCTGGTACTGGCACTTCGTTGATGTCGTCTGGCTGGCCTTGTTCCTGTTCGTGTACGTGATCTGACCCGAACCAGCGGTTCCGATTCATGAAGTTGACTGACGCCCAACCGCGGCTGATTGCCGCGGCCATGTGGCTGGTCATCCTGTTTGTCAGTGTCTACGTAGCTGTCGCGAGGACATCTTTTACTGCTCAGGCCATTCGCTGCTCGTTACCCCGTTTGCCGATGGCCATCCGGACGGCGCTCGGACCAGGCAGCTTCATCCCGTCCGGTGGCCGATGTTATGCCCCCCTCGGCCTTGAGATGGGCCAGGGCCTGCTCGATCCGGCTTGAAGGCAAGCCGGTCTCGGTGGTCAGTTGGCTCACCGTCAGTTCCCTGCAGTGGCGAATGCGCCCGAGAATCATGCGGCGCAGGGCCTCGTCGACATCCTCGATCGGATCGGGACGCAGTCCGGCAGGTAGAAACGGTCGGATGCTTGCCTTCGGCCACAGGGCCAGGGCCTCGGCGAGGCGTTCGATATGGACCCACAGCAGACCCGGCGCCCCGCCCACAAGAGATACCGCGGACTGGTCATGAACCAGGGTCATCAGGCGGGATGCGTTGCCGCTGCCCTCACCTTCGGCCGCAGTCAGGTAACCGGCAGCCAGCAGCAACTTCTCGAGTTCATCGCGGCGCAATGGCCGGTAGGCTGTTGGCGCCGACGCCGGGTTTTCAAAAGTGCGGGTGCGTCGTTCCTCGGCTGCGGCCGGATCGAGAAAACTGTGACGGGGTGCGTTGATCAGGGCGCTGGCCAGTGGTGAGGGCGAATTCGTGTCCACGGCATGGACCCGGATGCGTCCGCTTTCGATGCCGGCTAGTATGCGTTCGAGATGATCGATGTCCATGTAGTCGTTCAGACAATCCGACAGCGCCTGGGCTACCAGGGGATGATCGGGAATTTCGCGCGCGCCGCTCAGGTTTTCCAGGCAAGCCAGTTGGTCCGGAAAGATGCGCGCAATCAGGTTTTCGGTCTGATTGCGCTGGATCTGGGCCGGCACCGGTCCACGCAACTCGCGTCGCTTGATGGCCAGCGCAGTGTTGGCGCACCAGCGAAAGCGGGTCTGGAAGATTGGCGTATCGAGCAAGGCCTGGATCAGGACCCCGCGAACATTCGATGAGCGCAGATAGCCGATGACCTCGGGTAGATCGAAGCTGTGCACCGCACCGAGCGAGATCAGCAGCCCGTCATCGGTGGCCGCGGCCTGCAACTCGAAATTGAATTGACGGCAAAAGCGCTTGCGCAGCGCCAAGCCCCAGGCCCGATTGGTGCGTGCCCCGGCCAGGGAATGCAGGACCAAGTGCTGATCACCTCCCGGATCGAAGAACCGTTCGAGCACGATGCAATCCGGCCCGGGCAGGCGGCCCAGGATCGCCCGACTGTCGGACAGGTAGGCCTGCAACTGCGCACAACCGGCATCGTGGCCCTGCTCGCTGCATCTACAGAGCTGCATGACCTGGCGTGACAGATCCGCGCTGCGTCCGGCCCCGTCGCCAAACCAGAACGGCAGGTTGGGCGCTTCGTTCTCGACCGCTTCGACTTCGACCCGCCCGGTGGCAATGGCCAGGATTTTCCAGGTCCTGCCGCCGAGCTGAATGACCTGCCCCGGGGTCGACTCGAATGCGAATTCCTCGTCCAGGCGGCCGATCACCTGGCGTGAACTCAGATCAACCACCTCGTAATCAAACCATTCCGGAATGGTGCCGCCATTCATCAGGCTGAGACGGGCGGCCTCCTCGGCCGACCCCATGCGCTCGACACCGCGTCGATGGATCAGACTCCTGCCGGTCTCGCGTCCGGGCACGTAGCCATCGTGCAGCATATCGACCAGGCCGTCCAGATGACGACGATCCAGATGGCGCCACAAGGCAGTTCGACGCACGCAGTCGAGAATCTCCTTGATTCCGGTCATGCCGTTGGCAACCATGGCGATGAGATGCTGAACAAGCACATCATCGACTTGACCGAGCAGCTTGCTGCGATCGATCTTTCCACCGGCCATTGCCAGCTCGAGCGCACGGGTCTGAAGTAGATCGCTCTGGGTCAGCGGAAACACATGGATCAGGGGAGACTCGCCGGGTCGATGCCGGGCGCGTCCGGCCCGCTGGCGAAATGCATTGATGCTCGGCGCCGTACCGATCTGGCAGACCCGATCCAGGTCACCGATATCGATGCCCAGCTCCAGGGAGCTGCTGGCCACAACTACCCGGATTTCACCCTGCTTGAGCCCGACTTCCACGGCCTGGCGGTGCTTGCGGCCCAGGCTGCCGTGATGGGCAGCCACCATCCCGGGGTCCACCCGTTGTTCGATGCGCGCTGCTACCCGTTCGACCAGCGCCCGGGTATTGCAAAACACCAGCATCGCCCCCGGCGCCCTGGCCAGTTCTCCCAGACGGTCATTGATCCATCCCCAGTGCTGGCCGTCGGCGAACGCGCCCAGCGCTGTGTCGGGCAATTCCACTTTCACCTGCACCTCCGGCGCCTGATCCGGTTTCACGATGCGGCACTGACGCCCGTGACCGGCCAGAAAGCCGCCCACCAGCCGCAAAGGACGGACCGTGGCCGACAATCCCACCCGCTGCATGTTCTTGCCGGTCAACGCCTGCAGTCGTTCCAGTGACAGGCACAAGTGAGCGCCGCGCTTGTTCTCAACCAGTGCATGGACTTCGTCAATAATCACGCTCTGCACGGATGCCAGCATGGCGCGGCCACCACGACTGCCGAGCATCACGAACAGTGACTCGGGCGTGGTCAACAGGATTTCCGGTGGACGTTGTTTCTGTCTGGCCCGTTCGGGCTGGCCGGTGTCGCCGGTACGCAGTCCGATCCTGGGCATGGGCTTGTGATGCTTGTCATCCAGGGTGGCCAATCCCTCGAGACACTCGAGCATCCCGGCCGCCATGTCACGAGACAGCGCACGCAGCGGCGAGATATACAACACGCGCACGCCGTGACCGGCGGGCGAACGATACAGTCGATCGATCAGCGGCAACCAGGCCGCCAGCGATTTACCGGCCCCGGTGGGGGCGCTGATCAGGGCATGCTCGCCGGTCTTCACGACCGGCCAGGCCCTTGACTGGACTGGCGTGGGTTGACCATGGCGAGTCTCAAACCAGGTCTGGACGCGCTCGCTGAACGGACTCATATCCATGGCGCCATTATGCCCATTCAACGCCCGGCGATATCCTCCCAGGAAGCCGAAATCAGCATCCAGTCCGAGCCATCCTTGCGCCAACCGGTACGCACCCGGTACCAGCGCCCGCGTTCGGGAATCAGGCCGCTGCCCCCGGTCACGATGGCGTGAAACTCGACAGTGGCGCGGTCGGCGCCGTGCAGTTCGACGGAGCGGTCGTAGACGCGTGCTCGAATACGTTCATGGGCGCGCATTTCGCGATTGAGCAGCAACCGAATACCGCGCTGATCCATATCCCAGGTTTCGGCACTGAAATCATCAGCCAGAGGAGCCATGAACGCCCGTGCGTTGCGTTCGGACAGCGCCTCGATCATATCGTCAATGCGCTGGTTGATCTGCTCCTGGTCAGGCGGCGGTGGACCGCAGGCAGCCAGCACCATCACCAGCACGACTCCCGTAATCCAACCGCCCGGGAAGGTTGCTCGACGAACCACCTTACTGATCTTCAGCCAGGTAGTTTTCCAGCAGTCGACCAGCAACCACGATCAGGTCATACTCAGTGACCAGGCCCACCAGCTTGCCATCCTCGACCACTGGCAGGCAGCTCAGGCGCTTTTCGCGCATCAGTCGAATGGCGTCGATGGTGGTGCATTCACGCGTGATGGTGACCGGGTCCGGGCGCATGATGTCGCGCACCATGATGGGATCATCATCGCGACCTCCACGCGCCACCAGACGCAGCAACTGGCGATGGGAAATCAGGCCAAGCAATTGCCCCGAATCGTCTTCGACCGGCACATGCCGAACATAGCGCCACTCCATCAGACTGGCGGCAAAATCGACGATGTCATCCGGACGAACGGTGAACAGGTCGGTGGCCATGTATTGTTCGACCGTGCGGTAGCTGTCTCGCCAGTCCTGCTCGTTGCAGAAATCGGCCAGCACCCAGTCGGCGATCGGCTTGCCGCTGGCTTGCTGATCAATGATGCTGTTGGTCAGAGCCCGCAGGCATTCATGAGGACTGCCTTCATCCCTCATTTTCTGCAGTGATTCAAGCTGCCAGCGCGCCCCGGTGCGGCGACGCTCGACACGTTTCTGTATCGTTCCCAGGTACCTGTCAATGTCAGCTTCGTCGATACGCGCTTCCTGCAGCCCCTGGCGTGCTTGCGGAATCAGTATTTCCAGCACGAGATCCTGCGCGGTCATCTGACGATCATCGAACCACACCTGCTGGGCGCGCAAGCCCTCGCGCGCCGCGGCCATGAAATTGGCCTTGACATCGGTAAAGCTCAAATGCTCGCGGATGTCGTCGACGTGACGGGACAGGTAGGACATCATCCCGAAAAAGAATGCCGCGTTGGCAACCTCGTCCAGGACCGTGGGCCCGGAGGGAATCACCCGGTTTTCGATTCTCAGATGCGGCTTGCCGTTGTCCGAAATGCCGTAACAGGCGCGATTCCAGCGGTAGACCGTGCCATTGTGCAGCCTCAGGGCATTGAATTTGGGGACTTCGCCGCGCTGCACCATACCGATCGGGTCTTCCTCGAAATCCGTGGTCAACAACACCCGGAAGCGGGCAATGTCTTCCTTGAAAATCTCGATGACAGATTCCTCGATCCATTGATCGCCGAAATGTACCCTGGGCTTGTGCCCGCGCGCCGCGTGGGCTTCCGAGCGGGCGTCGATGGAACCCTCGAAAACGGCGATGCGACTTTCATGCCACAGCCGTTTGCCAAGCAGGATGGGTGAATTGACACAAGCGGCCAGCAGGGGTCCGGTCACAGCCTGGGCGATGTTGTACAAATGAGCGAATTCGTCGGCATCGACCTGGAAATGGATCTGGAAGCTGGTGTTGCATGCTTCCAGCATGAGATTGTCATGGTTGAAGTTGAGCTGGTCTATACCCTTGATATTGATCTGGAAATTGCTCCCCCGCAGGCGCAGCAAGGCTTCGTTGAGGGCAAAGTAGCGGGCTGTCGGCACCATGGCGTCGAGACTCAGGTGCTCGCGGGTCAGGGTCGGGAGTATGCCGACCAGTGCGATTCGCGAGCCCTGCTTGCCGGCTGCAGCATCGGCAATACGCACCACCTCGTCGGTTTCGGCTTCCAGTTGACGTAGGCAATCACCGCCAAGTTCGAGTGGGGAAAGATTGGCCTCGAGGTTGAACAACCCGAGTTCATGGGTGAAGCGGGGATCATCCATTTGCTCGAGGATCTGCATGGCCGACAGGGCCGGACGCGCCGCTCGATCGACCAGAAACATCTCCTGCTCGGCGCCGATGCGCCGAATACCACCTTCGAACATGCCTTTGGCATGCATGTCCTCAAGTGCCCGGACCTCGTTGAGCAGGGCTTTCATGAAGGCCCGGCGCACCGCCTCGTCGGAATTCTGCTGTACGTTTTGTTCACCCATGAGAGGGGCGTGCCTCGCCTTGGACTTTTCGGCGATGATATACGCCCGACGTCAACGGAGCAAATCCAATCCTCCAGGCTCGGGCATCTTGTCTGCAAGCCCCGGGTGTGCCAAGCTTGTAGATTGAAACTCAAGGATCAACAAAAGGGTAGAAACATGTCCGACAAACCATGGCTTGACCAGTACTCGGCCGAGGTGCCGGCTGAAATCGACATGAACGAGTTCAACTCGGTGGTCGATGTGATCGACACCAGTTGCAGCGAATATGCCGACAAGGTCGCCTACATCAATTTCGGCGCCGAGCTGACCTATCGACAGGTCGATGAGTACAGTCGCGCATTCGGAGCCAGAATGCAGGCCCTGGGACTCAAACCCGGCGATCGAATCGCGATCATGATGCCCAATGTGCTGCAGTATCCGATCGCCGTATTCGGGGCGCTTCGGGCCGGCCTGGTGGTCGTCAACACCAATCCGCTCTACACCGCACGCGAACTCAAGCACCAGCTCAAGGATTCCGGCGCCCGGGCCATCGTCATCATGGAAAATTTCGCCAGCGTGCTCGAAGCCGTGATCGACGACACCGAAGTCGAGCATGTCGTGGTGACCTCGATTGGGGAAATGGTCGGCTTTCCCAAGGGAGCGATCATGAATTTCGTGCTGCGCCATATCAAGAAAATGGTGCCCAGCTACAACCTGCCCGGAGCCGTGGGATTCAAGCAGGTATTGTCCCAGGGCGCAAACGAGGAATTGAAACGACCGGAACTGACCCACGACGATCTTGCCTTTTTGCAGTATACCGGCGGGACAACCGGTGTCTCCAAGGGCGCCATGCTGACCCACGGCAACATGGTGGCCAACATGCAGCAATCCTCGGCCTGGCTGGGCTCGCGTGTCCAGCCCGGCGAGGAAACCATCATCACCGCCCTGCCCCTCTATCACATCTTTGCCCTGACCGCCAATTGCCTGGTATTTCTCAAGTTCGGCGGGCGCAACGTCTTCATCACCAACCCGCGTGACATGCCCGGCTTTGTCAAGGAACTGGGCAAGTACAAGTTCACCGCCATCACCGGCGTCAACACCCTGTTCAACGGCCTGCTCAACACCCCGGGATTTTCCGATCTGGATTTTTCCAACCTGCGCATGACCTTGGGCGGTGGCATGGCGGTGCAGCGGGCGGTTGCCGAGAAATGGAAACAAGTCACCGGTGTGCCACTGATCGAGGCCTATGGCCTGACCGAAACCTCGCCGGCGGCCTGCATCAACCCCATGGATCTGGAAGACTACAACGGCGCTATCGGGCTGCCGATTTCCTCGACCGAGTGCCAGGTGATCGATGCCGACGGCAACCCGCAACCGGTGGATGAAACCGGCGAGTTGTGCGTCAAGGGGCCGCAGGTCATGAGAGGCTATTGGGAGCGTCCCGAGGAAACCGCCAAGGTGCTCGATGACGATGGCTGGTTGCGTACCGGCGACATGGCCAAGATGGATAACAAAGGCTTTTTCTACATTGTCGATCGCAAGAAGGACATGATCCTGGTGTCGGGTTTCAATGTCTATCCCAACGAGATCGAGGATGTGGTGGCCGATCATCCCAAAGTGCTAGAGGTTGGCGCCATCGGCGCCCCGGACGAAAAATCCGGCGAGGTGGTCAAGGTGGTCGTGGTCCGCAAGGATGACAGTCTGACCGTCAAAGAAGTGCGCGATCACTGCCGCAAGGAGTTGACCGGCTACAAGGTACCCAAGTACGTCGAGTTCGTCGAGGAGCTTCCCAAGACCAACGTCGGCAAGATCCTGCGCCGCGAGCTGCGCGATCAGTATGGAGAACCGCGCAGTTCCGAGGATTGAGAGAGCTTCTGAAGGAATAAGCGCCAGAATTCACCGCGGAGTCTTCAGGCTCGGTTTCGGACCCGCTGTCGCGGTGCAAACAGAAAAACCTGTAAACGCAAAGACGCTAAGAAGCAAAGTTTTTTGTGAAATCTTTTGACTTGGCGTCTTTGCGTCTTTGCGTTTCAAAGATTTTGTCTTGGTCCTTTTACTGTTGATCAAGCCCGGACACGCCGACGCCGATCAGGCGCACGGTGAAGCCGCTGCGCCATTCGGCCCAGTTGACCAGCAATTCGCGGGCGGTGGTGTAAATCACCTCTTCGTCTCGGGTGTGGCTCTCCAGCGAGATCGAGCGGGTCAGGGTCGAAAAGCCGCCGGATCGAATCTTCAGGGTGACCGTGCGGGCCATCAGGCCCTTGTCAACGAGTCGCTTGGCGACCTTGAACGCCTGTTCACGAATGACCGGCAACAGCGTCTCGATTTGCTTGTGGTCACGGTCGAAGGTGGTTTCCTGGCTGATTGAACGACGCGCCCGGGTGGCCTTGACCGGGCGGTCATCGACGCCGGCGGCTCGCTTGAGCAGATCAGCGGCCTGGTTGCCGAACAATTCACTGAGCAATTGAACCGGCGTTGTGCGCAACTGGCCAATGGTGTGAATGCCGGCGTCATGCAGCCGCTCGGCGCTGCGTGGCCCGATCCCCCACAAGCGCCGAACCGGCAGCGGATCGAGAAAACGGCGCACCTGATCGACCGGGACATGCACCAGGCCATCGGGCTTGTCATAGTCCGAGGCCAGTTTGGCCAGTAATTTATTGTGCGCCATGCCGACCGAGGCGGTCAGACCCATGGTCTGGCCGATTGCTCGCTTCAGCCAGCGCCCGATCTCGTCCAGCTCACGTCCGGCCCGCACTTGCTCGCTGACATCGAGAAAGGCTTCATCGAGACTCAGCCCTTCAACCTGGTCGGTCAACTGACGGAAAATGGCAAAAATCTCGGACGAAACCTCCCGGTAGCGTTCAAAGCGCGCTGGCACGAACACCCCGTGCGGGCAGCGGCGCCGGGCCATCGCGCCCGACATCGCCGAGCGTATCCCGAACTGGCGCGCCTCGTAGCTGGCCGCGGCCACCACGCCGCGCGGCCCGCCGCCTCCGACCATCACCGGGCGACCGCGCAGGGCAGGATGGTCACGCTGCTCGATGCTGGCGTAAAAGGCATCCATGTCGATATGAATGATCGACCTCATGCGCAGTCGAGTCGGTCGGGAGAATCGATTGTGGTTACCATGCGCTTATGAAACTCGCTGAACAATTCCCCGTTATCGATCGTCACGTGTGGCTCAATCATGCCGCGATTTCACCCTGGCCGGCCGCCGTCAGTGACGCCCTGACTGACTTCGTTGCTGATCATACCCGCCGTGGCCCGCTGGGATACGGAAGATGGCTGGAGATCGAGGCGCGCCTGAGACATCGCGCTTGCCAACTGCTAGCAGCGGACTCGAGCGACGATATCGCCCTGGTGGCCAATACCTCGACCGGACTCAATCGCATCGCACGCGGACTGGACTGGATCAGCGGCGACAGCGTGGTGTTTCCGGCCAATGACTTTCCATCCAATCGCCTGCCCTGGATGGCACTGGAAGATATCGGGGTCAAGGCCCATGCCGTTGAGCTGAACCAGCATGACCCGGAACGCGCCCTGATCGCCGCCATCGGGCCGAGCACCCGAGTCCTGAGTGTTTCCTCGGTTCAATATGATACCGGGATGAGACTGGATCTCGAGCGCCTTGGTGCGGCCTGCAGACGCCACGGGGTGCTGTTTTGCATCGACGCCATTCAGCACCTCGGCGCCCTGCCCCTGGATGTCGAGCAAGCCGGCGCGGATTTCGTGATCTCCGGGTCGCACAAGTGGTTGATGGCGCCCGAAGGGCTGGCCATATTCTGGTCACGCCCGGAGGCTCGCGAGCAATTGCGGGTGGTCGATTCGGGCTGGCGCATGGTGCCGGAACCATTCGATTTCGGGCATGAGGACTATCTGGGGTCCGAAAGCGCCGTACGCTTCGAGCCCGGTACCCTCAACACCGCCGGGATCATCGGACTGGATGCCGCCATTGGCCTGCTGCTTGACCATGACCCGCAAGACAGCGCCGAACAGCTTTTGAACCTGACCGACCGGCTGACCGAGGGTCTGATGAAAATTCCCGGTGTTGGACTGACCAGCCCGATCGAACGCGAACGTCGTGCCGGCATCGTCAGCTTCCGGATCGCCGGGATCAGCGCAGAAGAGGTGACCACCGCACTGACCATGCGCGATATCCACGCCGCCACCCGCGGCCAACGGGTCAGACTGTCGCCGCATTTTTACACCCCGATTGCGCAGATCGAACAGACGCTGGAATGCATAGCGGAACTGGCCGCCAGTCGGACTTGAACGTGTCCAGGGTTTCAGCGTGGAGTTGGGGCGTGATCAGATGGTGCGGGTCGGGCGCTCGCTGTCGATCATGCCGGCCAGCAGGGAACTGATGGTGTTCTTGGCCTGGCTGCCCTCGGCCGTATCATTGAAGTGCACGCCGACACCGGCATTGATGCTGTGCTGCGAACCAGCCGGAGTGATCCAGGCGACCTGGCCGGGAATGGCGATTCGTTCCTCGCCCATCAGGCTGAGCAGAATCAGGACCTCGTCACCCAGTTTGAATTTCTTCTTGGTGGGTACAAACAGGCCGCCGTTGGACAGAAACGGCATATAGGCCGCATACAGCTCCTGCTTGGTCTCGATATTGTAGGAGAGAATGCCTTTCTGAGCCATCTAGTTCGAGGTCCCACCGTGATTGACTGCTTCCCATTCTAGCAGCCATTTGATCATGAGTAGATCGTGACGCACGCTGCTTGCGGAAAGGGCGCGGCCGGACAATGCCTGCTCCCACAGACCGGCCATGCCACGCGGATCCAGTCCGGACGGCAATTTACGATCCAGTGGCAGCTGTTCGCTTTGGAGCCGGTGGGCATGGCGCACCAGGACGCTGCTCCACAGCGCCAGCCAGCGCCATGTCCGAGCCGGTGACTTCCACCAATACTCATCGATCCGGCTGGTCACCGGCTGCCCCTGGGCGATGGCCAGCAAGGCATCAAGCACCTGGATGCCGAATTCCAGACCGTCTTCCTCGAGCAGCTCGCGCGCGGCCAGGGGTGCCTCGCCTGAAAGGGACAAGGCCTGGGCAAGCTGTTCACGTTGATGGTTCGGACAGTGCTCGGCCAGCCAGTCAAGCGCGATTGGCCGCTCGGGCGGATGAAGCGTGATCGGCTGGCATCGACTTCGAATCGTGGCCGGCAGGCGGGCGGGCTGATGGCTGACCAGTATCAGCCAGGCGTTGTCAGCCGGCTCTTCCAGGGTCTTGAGCAAGGCATTGGCTGCATTGATGTTCATGGCCTCGGCCTCGTTGATCAGGCCGATCCGGTTGCTCCCGATTCCGGGGGTCAGGACCAGTTTTTCGGACAAGGCGCGTATGGCATCAACCGGGATCTCCTTCTTGTCCTCGGGAATCCCGACCGGAAAGAAATCCGGATGACTGGCCCCGCCCATCAGACGACAACTGCGACATTCACCACAAGCCTGTCCGGCATCCGGCCCAAGACACAAAAGCCGCCGCGCCAGCCAATTGGCCAGTTGCTGTTTGCCGACGCCCTCGGTGCCGACGATCAGCAGCGCATGCCCGAGACGTTGTTGTTCAATGGTGCGATTGATGTGCTCTTTGGCGCCAGTCAACCAGGGAAGGGTCATGTCAATCGCTCCGCAAGCGCGCGCTCGATATCGGCCTGAACCTCGGCCAGGCCACGTTCGGCGTCTATGACCACGAATCGCTCGGGCGCACGGCTGGCCTGGTCGAGGTAGGCTGACCGCACCCGTTCGAGAAAATCCCGCTGGGCCTGCTCGAAACGGTCGGCCTGACCTGCGCGTTTCCCCACTCTGGCCAAGCCGGCGGCAACGTCGATATCCAGCAGCAGGGTCAGGTCGGGCTGCAGATCCGGATGGACCAGCGAGGCCAGCGCCTCGACCGGTTTACGTCCCAATCCGCGTCCGCCGCCCTGGTAAGCGAGACTGGCGTCGGTGAATCGGTCGCAGATGACATCCTTGCCGGCGGCCAGTGCCGGGCGAATCACATGCCCGAGATTCTCGACCCGGGCGGCAAACATCAACAGCAATTCCGCCATAGGTTCCAATTCTCCGGTGGCCGGATCAAGCAGCACCTCGCGAATCCGCTCGGCCGCGACCGTGCCACCCGGCTCGCGCGTCACGACGACCTCGCGTCCACGCGCCTGCAGCCAGGAACGCATCGTTTCAACCGCGGTCGACTTGCCGGCCCCCTCGCCGCCTTCCAGGGTAATCAGGCGACCGCTCATCTTCTGCCCCGGATATATCGATTGACCGCGGCGTTGTGCTCCTCGAGGGTGTCGGAGAAATGATGGGTGCCGTCACCGCGCGAGACGAAATACAGCGCCGTTCCCGGTTGCGGGTGGGCCGCTGCCTCGATCGCCCTGCGACCGGGCAAGGCGATCGGAGTGGGCGGCAAGCCATGCCGGGTGTAGGTATTCCACGGATGATCGGTGCGCAGATGAACCCGGCGCAGGCGACCATCGAAATCATCATCAAGCCCGTAAATGACGGTTGGATCGGTTTGCAGGCGCATGCCGATTTCCAGCCTTCGCGTGAATACCCCGGCCACTCGGGCCCGCTCACCGGCCTGGCCGGTCTCTCGTTCGATGATGGAGGCCAGGACCAGCAGCTCCTCCGGGCTGTCCAGGGGCAGGTCGGCATCGCGCCCGGCCCAGATTTCGGTCACGGTGCGCTCCATCGCCTCGAAAGCACGCCTGAGAATCGCCAGGTCTTCGCTTGAGCGGGTAAAGAAGTAGGTTTCGGGCAGAAAACGGCCCTCGGCAAAGCAGCCCGGACAGCCGAGCAACGCCATCAGTTCATCATCATCGAGGTGAGCAGTTCGCTGGCGAAGACGCGGATCATTGACCAGCGCCTTGCGCAGGCGCTGCACGGTCCAGCCATCCACGATCGTCAGTCGGTGCTCGCGTACCTGCCCCGACTCCAGGAGTCGTACCAAATCCTCGATACTCGAGCCGGTCGGCACCCGGTACTCACCTGCCTTGAGCACCGGTGCGCGCAATCGCCCGAACACTCGCCACTGCCAAGCCGACTGCGCCAGACCCAGAACCTCGAACTGCCGGGTCAGGGCATTGAAACTGCTCCCCGGGGCCAGCCACAGGTTCAGGTCACCATCCGGGTTGACCGGGTGGTTGAGAAACCGTTGCCAGTCGTTCCAGGCATGCACGCCCGCAACGCCCATCACGATCAGGACAGCCAGCAACACGAATGAAAACAGCTTGCGCATGTTCAGCCCAGTCGACGATTCCACAACGATTGCCAGGCACGGCATTGATGACTGACATCCAGTTGTCGGCCGTCAAGCGCCCGGACCGGCCGAATGCCGGATACGGAGTTTATCACCATCATGCCCGTGGCCGACTCCAGGTCCCGGGATGACAGGCGAAAACGCTCCAGTGCGACTTCGGGCTGATCCTGCAGCCAGGCCAGGCCCACCCCATCGACGCCGGAATCAGACGCGGGCACAACGGCGCGATCGCCGAACTCCACGATCAGATTGGAGGCAATCGCCTCGCTCAGGCAACCGCTGCTGTCATAAAGCAAGGCCTCATCAGCGCCGGCGTTCGCGCACGCTCGCGCGGCCATGACCTGCTCGAGCCGATTGGCGTGCTTGATTCCATTGAGCACACTGCCCGTGGCCAAGGTGATCGAGCTGGTGACGACCACCACACCCGTTTGACGCTGGCGTTCGAGATCGGCGGGCCATTCGCGCGCCTGCACGATTCGCCGACTCGGCCGGGACGGGTCCGGCCAATAAGCCCGTCCACCGCTGCCCCGGGTCAAGCTGATGCGGATGATCACCGATTGCCCTGAAACCGCGAGTCGGCGACAATCGCCGATCAGATCGGCCTGGTCAGGCAGGTCGATCCCCAGCAGGTCTGCACCGCGCTGCAAGCGCTGCCAGTGCAGCGTCCACAAGGGGGCCGCGCCGTCATGAAAGGCAATGGTTTCGAACAGCCCATCGCCATACAGCAGTCCGCGATCGTCCACCGGCACGGAGCGCGTCGGCCGTCCATCGACCAGGCTATCGGTCATGGCTGCAGGGCGCGCAGCATGCCGCGCGCCTTCGCCTCGGTCTCGGCCAGTTCGGCATCCGGATCGGAATCGGCGACAATACCGGCGCCGGTTCTAAACTTCAGATCATGATCGCGCACCAGCATGCTGCGAATCAGGATGTTGAGATCCATGCCGCCATCATGGCCCAAGTACCCCATCGCCCCGGTGTAGAAGCTGCGACCACATTGCTCGAGTTCTGCAATGATTTCCATGCAGCGGACCTTGGGGCAGCCGGTGATGGTTCCACCGGGAAAGGTCGCCGCAATGACATCGGCCGCGTGCATATCCTCGCGCAGGATTCCACGAACGTTCGATGCGATGTGATGAACATGGGCGTAGCTTTCGACCACCATCAGTTCATCGACTTCCACCGTGCCACTCGCGCACACCCGCCCGAGGTCGTTGCGCTCGAGATCGATCAACATGATGTGCTCGGCGCGCTCCTTGGGATGGGCCATCAATTCAGCCGACAGCGAAGCATCCTGATCCGCCGACAGGCCGCGTGGACGCGTACCGGCAATCGGACGGGTCTGGACCATGCGGCCACGCACTTCCACCAGTCTTTCCGGCGAAGAACTCAGGATGGCGCCGCCGGGCAAACGGGCCAGGCCGGCAAACGGCGCCGGGTTGCTTCGAGTCAGGGACTCGTACAGCGTTGATGGGTCAAGCGTCTCACTTGAATGCCCCTGCCAGCCGCGCGAGAGATTGACCTGGAACACATCTCCATCAAGTATCCATTCGCGAATCCTGCGCACCCCCGCGGTAAAGCGCTCACCGGCATCGACACTCAACTCCAGCTGCTTGCGATCGAACGGCTCGGGACTGAAATCAATGGAGGGCAGCAAGGCCAAGTCGGCTTCGGCCTGTTCCAGCGCCTTTGGGTTTTCAGCCACCAGCCAGGTGGTGGCCTCGTGATGATCATATAACAGGGCTGCCGGACAACGCGTGGCGTAGGCCACCGGCAAGCCATCACCAGCGGCTGGAAGCTGCAGTTTCGGTTCGATCTGGCCAATCAGCTCGTAGCCCAGGTAAATGAACCAGCCGCCAAAAAATGGCAGGTCGACCGCTTTCGGATGTGGCTGCGGTGATCCGGTCCATTCTCGCAGTCTTTCAAGGAACAGCTCGCTCGTTCCCGGGCCGCTGAGCCCGCTCTGCTCGTCCAACAGCAGTTGCTCGCCACTTTTGTGATGCAGCAACATCGACCAGCGGCCGTGGGCGCCCGCCCGGGCCGAGCTGGCCAGAAGAAACGGCCACAGATCGGGCTGTCGACGATGAATATCGAGCAGTGACCACGAATGCGCCAGCTTTCGCCGGCAGGGACTGAACTGGAAACCCGGCATGCCGGCAGGAGGGTGATTCAGTTGAAGCGCCGCATCAGAAGCGACCCGTTGGTACCACCGAATCCGAATGAGTTGGACAGGGCATATTCAAGATCCGTTTCACGTGACTGGTGAGGCACCAGATCCAGATCACGACATTCCGGGTCGGGATTGTCCAGGTTGATGGTCGGAGGCACCACCCCGTCACGCAGCGCAAGAATGGTAAAGATCGCTTCGATCCCACCGGCGGCTCCAAGCAGATGGCCGGTCATGGACTTGGTTGAACTGATCATCAACTTTTCGGCATGGGAACCGAAAAGTGCACGCGCCGCGTCGCATTCGGCCCGGTCGCCAAGCATCGTGGAGGTGCCATGGGCATTGATGTAATCAATCTGGTCGGGGCTGACACCGGCATCGGCCAGGGCATTGGCCATGCAACGCCTGGCGCCGTCGCCGCCTTCGGGTGGCGAGGTGATGTGGTGGGCATCACCACTCATTCCGTAACCGACCACCTCGGCATAGATGCTTGCGCCGCGCTTGCGGGCAAACTCGAGTTCCTCGAGCACGATCACGCCGGCGCCGTTGCTGAGCACGAATCCATCGCGATCGGTATCCCAGGGGCGACTCGCCCGCTCGGGTTCGTCATTACGAGTCGACAAGGCCCGCGCGGCGGTGAAGCCTCCATAGGCGGTCGGGGTCGTGCCGTATTCGGCGCCGCCGGCGACCATGACATCAGCATCACCATAGGCAATCATGCGCGCGGCATCGCCGATGTTGTGGGTCGCCGTGGTGCAGGCGGTGACAATCGAGATATTCGGACCCTTGAAACCATAACGGATCGAAATGTTTCCGGAAATCATGTTGATGATGCAGCCGGGAACGAAAAAAGGCGAGATTCGCCGGGGGCCGCTGTCGAGATAGGTCTTGTAGGTCTGCTCGATGGTTTCGATACCGCCGATTCCCGCACCGATGGCCAGACCGAATCGCTCGGCCTGGTCTGGATGGGCCGCCAGGCCGGCATCATCGATGGCCTGAATGGCAGCCGCCATACCGTAATGAATGAACGGATCGGACTTGCGGGCTTCCTTCGGCGACAGGTAGCTGTCGAGATCGAGGTCCCTGATCTCGCCGGCGATCCTTGCGCTGAACCGCTCCGGGTCAAAGGCCGTCAGTGGCCCGATCCCGCTGCGGCCATTGCAGACAGCATTCCAGGCCGTGTCCACATCATTGCCGACCGGCGAAACACAGCCCAGACCCGTGACGACGATACGGCGCTCACCGCGCATCGATCACTCCGATTGGCCCTGAAAACCAGCAGCCACCTGACAGACCCGATAACTGCATGAATCAGCCGTTGTCAACGTTGCTCTTGATGTAGTCGATCGCCTGCTGAACGCTGGTGATCTTCTCGGCTTCCTCGTCGGGAATCTCGCACTCGAATTCTTCCTCGAGCGCCATCACCAGTTCAACCGTATCCAGAGAATCGGCTCCCAGGTCATCGACAAAGGATGCACTCGGTGTGACTTCTTCTTCCTTGACACCCAGTTGTTCGATAACGATCTTCTTGACGCGATCTTCAATACTGCTCATTGTTGGTTTTCCTCTGCTATAAGGGTTACCCGAAGCTTACGCATTGTAGAGAACTCATGCTCGCTTCGCCACTTGGATTCGCTGTCCGGGCAGTCAGCGCCATGACAGCTTAATGTAATAAATAAATAATAATTTCAAGTATTTGTGATTATAACTTAATGCGCTATGTCATGTACATGCCGCCATTGACATGCACGGTCTGACCGGTAATGTACCCTCCGGCCGGTCCGGCAAGAAAGCCGACACAGGCGGCAATGTCCTCGACCTCACCGAGCCGGCCCAGGGGAATTGTACCCTGCAGGCGCTCGCGTTGCTCCGCATCGAGCGCTCGTGTCATGTCGGTGTCGATGAATCCCGGCGCGATCACATTGGCGGTGATGCCACGTGAGCCGACCTCATGAGCCACGGCACGGGAAAACCCGGCCAGCCCGGCCTTTGCCGCACAGTAGTTGGCCTGGCCGGGATTGCCGGCATAGCCGACCACCGACGAGATCGATATGATGCGCCCGGAACGGGCCTTGAGCATGCCACGCAGGCAGGCGCGCGTCACGCGCATGGCGCCACGCAGATTGGTATCCAGGACCTGATCCCACTCCTCGTCCTTGAGACGCATCAGCAACTGATCCCGGGTGATGGCGGCATTGTTGACCAGCACGGTCACAGCGCCGGCCTGCGAACTGATGTGCTTGATAACCGCGCCAATTGCTTCGGCATCGGTTACGTCCAGCACCAGTCCATGCCCGGCACCCAACCGTTCGCTGATCCGGTCGGCCCCGGACTGGCTGGTCGCGGTTCCGAAAACCGTGCCACCAAGGGCTTTCAACCAATCGGCGGTGGCTGCTCCAATGCCGCGGCTGGCGCCGGTCACCAGAGCCACCTGTCCATCGATACGCTGACTGTTTTCAGGGTTCACTCAATTCTCCAGTTCATCAATCAGGGATTCCATCTGGCTGACCTGGTGCAGGGATACGCAGGACAGCTTGCGGTCGATTCGTCGCGCCAGACCACTGAGTACCCGGCCAGGCCCACATTCGGCCAGGTGCTTGATACCGGCCGCGCCCATGGCCTGCACGGTTTCGGTCCAACGCACCGGCGCCGACATCTGCCCGACCAATGCGGCGCGAATGTCTTCGGGTTTGCTACGCGCCTGAAAATCGATATTGTGGAGCACCGGCACTTGTGGCTCGGAAATACGAATTTCGGCCAGCACCTCGGCCAGTCCATCGGCGGCCGGTTTCATCAGCTTGCTGTGCGAGGGCACGCTGACCGGCAGGATCATCGCGCGCTTGGCCCCGGCATCCCGACACTTGTGCATGGCCCGCTCCACCGCGGCACTGTGACCGGCAATTACCAGCTGTCCCGGAGAGTTGTAATTGGCCGGTGCGACCACCTGGTCTTCGCAGGCTTCGCGACAAATGGCCTCGACCACTTCATCCTCCAGCCCCAGAACCGCGGCCATTGCGCCCACACCTGCCGGCACCGCCGACTGCATCAGCCGGCCGCGCTCGGCAACCACCCGTACCGCGTCAGCAAAATCGATGGCCTCGGCGGCAACCAGTGCGGCATATTCACCCAGGCTGTGTCCGGCAAACATGGCCGGCGCGGGGCCGCCAAGGCCCTGCCAGACTCGCCAGACGGCAATCCCGCCAGCCAGCATGGCCGGCTGGGTCAGTTCGGTTCGGTCCAGGTCTTCGGCCGGGCCGTCACTGACCAGCTTCCACAGATCCATTTCCAGCGCTTGGCCGGCCTGGTCAAAGGTATCCCGAACTTCGCGTCGCTCTCCAGCCAGTTCGGCCAGCATGCCGACCGACTGCGAACCCTGTCCGGGGAACAGCATGGCAAGTGTTGTCATGGTTCAAGTCAATTTCAGGTAATCAGTAAACAACCAGTGCGGCGCCCCAGGTGAAACCGCCGCCAAACGCCTCCAGCAACAGCTTCTCACCGCGCTTGACTTCTCCGGATCGGATGGCGACATCAAGCGCCATGGGCACGGAAGCAGCCGAGGTGTTGCCGTGACGGTCCACGGTGACAATGACCTGGTCCATGGACATGGCCAGTTTGCGTGCGGTCGCCTTGATGATTCTCAGATTGGCCTGGTGCGGAATCAGCCAGTCCAGGTCGGATTTATCGAGCTGATTGGCCGCCAGCGTCTCGTCGACGATTCGACCCAGCGTGTTGACCGCCACCTTGAAGACTTCGTTGCCCTTCATGCTGACCCGAACGCCACCGCGTTCCTCGGCCTCGAAGCCGCGCGACACACCGACATCGGTCTTGAGCAGATCCCCGTACCCGCCATTGGCGTGAATGTGCGTCGACAGGATACCGGGCGCTTCATCAGCCACCAGCACGGCGGCTCCAGCGCCATCACCGAACAGCACGCAGGTTCCGCGATCGGACCAGTCGATCATGCGCGTCAGGGTCTCGGCGCCGACCACCAGCACACGATTGGCATTACCGGCACGGATGTACTGATCGGCGACCGACAGGGCGTAGATGAATCCCGAGCAAGCGGCATTGACATCGAAGGCACCGCACTCTTCCATGCCAAGTCGATGTTGCAGCAGGCAGGCGGTCGAGGGAAACACCACATCCGGGGTGGTCGTGCCGACGATCAACAGATCGATCTGATCGGGCTTCAGCCCCGCCGCATCGAGGGCATTGAGCGCCGCCTGTTCGGCCAGGTCACAGGTCGTCTGGCCTTCAGCCGCGACCCGGCGTTCACAAATGCCGGTGCGCTCGCGAATCCACTGGTCGGTAGTATCAACCAGCTTTTCGAGATCGGCATTGGTCAGCACTTTTTCCGGGAGATACCTGCCGGTGCCGGCGATGCGCGCATACATTCGCTCAGGCTCCCTTTGAAACTTTCATCAGTAACTCTCCCAAAGTTTGCTCTCGAGTTGCCCAACCAGATCGTTTCTGGCCTGAAGCGCAGCCAGCTCGATGGCGCGCGCATATCCTCGCGCGCAACTGCCACCGTGGCTCTTGATGACGGTACCACGAATACCCAGCATCGGGGCGCCATTATGCCGGGCCGGATCAAGCATGTCATGCAGCGCCCGAACGCGCGAACGTGCAAGCAGACCCGCCAGGCTACCCTTGAGGGTCTGGCGAAAGGATTCCGACATCAGTCGGACCGCGCCCTCTGCCCCCTTGAGGAGGACATTGCCGACGAATCCGTCACATACAACCAGGTCCACGCGGGCCTCGAAGACCTGATCCGGCTCGATGAATCCGGCATACTCCAGAGACGGCTCGGCATCGATCAATCGCGCGGCCTCCCGGATGACATCCGGACCCTTGCCCGGCTCGGTACCGATATTGAGTAATCCAATGCGCGGCTGACGCTGCTCGAGCACCGAAAACCCGACGTTTCCCAAATGGGCAAACTCCAGCAGTCGCCGGGCATCCACATTGACATTGGCGCCCAGGTCAAGCATCCAGACCACGCGAGTCGTCGTGGGAATCGCCCCCATGAGGGCGGGCCTTTCAATACCCGGCAACATGCCAAGGCGCTGGCGCGAAATGGCCATCAATGCGGCCGTGCTGCCACCACTGACGACGGCGTCGGCGCCCTGATCGGCCAGCCGGCCAATCGCCGCCCACATGCTGCTGCGCTGCCCATGACGAATGGCCTGGACTGCAGACGCGTCGGCAGGCAATTCCTCCTCGGCGATGATCAGTTCAATCTTCGATTGCAGCGCTTTCGGCAGCGAGGATATACGAGCGCCAAGCGATGCGGGTCCGGCCAGAGCGATCTGCACAAGAGGATCATTCTGCAGCGAAAGCTGCAGCGCCGGGACGACCACATCGGGGCCTTCGTCGCCGCCCATCGCGTCGACGGCAATCCACACCGTTTGCTGATCGGTCACGATCGCCAGGCAGGATTATTCCTGCAGCTCTTCCTCGTCTTCTTCGAATTCCGGCGCGAACTCGACAACCTGGCGACCGCGATAGAAGCCCTCGGCAGAGACGTGATGACGACGATGGGTTTCCCCGGTCGCCAGTTCCTCCGACAGGGTCGGCGCCTTCAGCCGGTCATGCGAACGGCGCATGCCGCGCTTCGACGGGGTCTTGCGACTCTTTTGAACAGCCATGATTGCTACTCCATGAAAATGTCAATTTCGGTCGCGCTTTGCAGATTTCAGCGCGGCCAGTACTTCAAAGGGCCGATGAGTCTCCTGACCCACCGATTGTTGCGTATCACTCACCCGCTCCGATTCCGGATCAATCGGCACCAGGGGCAGACTCAGTAGCACTTCTTCCTCGATCAATTCCAGCAATTTCAGTCGGTTATCGGCACACAGCTTGGGCTCGTAGTCATCCGGCAAACCATCGGCCGCCTGTTCACTGCTGACCACCCCGACCACCGAACTGCCTTCAATCTCCTGGTCGAAGGTCTTCAGAGAGCGCTGACACTGCATCGGCACCGTACCGGCAACCTGCACTTCAACGCGCACCTGGCGCTGCTCGTCATGGGCGAATGTCAACCGGAAGCTCACTTCAGTGGACTCACGTTCGACAATCAAGCCTTCAAGGCGCTGCATTCGAGCCAGCGGCACAGTCCCGGAAAACTCTCGCCGGGCCGCAGCGGCCTTGTCTGGATGTACCCAATCAGGGAAATCTCGCGACATAAGCCGGCCATTATACCATTGCGCCCTTTCATGCCACAATGACCCACGCTGCAAAAGGATGAAACGGAAATCGACGTGAAAGACCTGATTCTGGCCTCCGGCTCGACCTATCGTCGTGACATGCTGGCCCGCCTGGAGCTGCCCTTTGGCGTGCAGGCCGCCAACATCGACGAAACCCCGCGCCCCGGCGAGCACGCTGACGCGCTGGCTGTGCGCCTGGGCCTTGAAAAGGCCGTCCATGTGGCCCGCGACCGGCCCGAGGCGATCGTCATCGGCTCCGACCAGGTCGCCGAGTGCAACGGGCGACTGCTGGGCAAGCCCGGCAGTATCGACAAGGCCATCGAGCAACTGACCTTCTGCAATGGACGGGAGGTGGTCTTTCACTCATCAGTGGCCGTGGTCCGGGGCGCACGAGTGATCGGTCAGGAACGGGTGCCGACCCGGGTTCGCCTGCGCAAGCTCAGCCGGGATCGCATTCGCAGCTACGTGATGCGCGAAAAGCCGATTGATTGTGCCGGCGCCATGAAAAGCGAGGCCCTGGGCATCGTCCTGGCCGCATCCATTTCCAGCGATGACCCCACCGCCCTGATCGGGTTGCCGCTGATCGCCACGGTCAGCCTGCTCGAGTCCGCCGGAGTGGAGATCATCCAGCCCTGATTCGACCGCCTGGTCAGCCACCTCGGTGGTAAACTCTGCCTACCATACGCAACTGAATGGAGTCGCCCTTCATGCCATCTCAGGCTTCTGAATCGAAGAGCTCGAAACACTGGCGCCTGGAGTCCGATCTCGACGGAATCTCCTGGCTTTACATCGACCGTGATGATGAGAAGGTCAACAGCCTGGGCACCGAGGTGCTCTCGGAGCTCGAACAGATCATCACCCAGCTCGAAAACGATCAGCCCACCGGCCTGGTGCTGATGTCGGGCAAGTCGCGCAACTTCATTGTCGGGGCCGATGTGCGTGAATTCGATGCCACCGACAAGGTCTCGGAACTCGAGGACAACGTGCGCAAGGTGCATGGCCTGTTCCAGCGCATCGAAGACCTGGCCTTTCCGACGGTGGTGGCATTCGAGGGTTATTGCCTCGGTGGCGGCCTGGAATTGTCATTGTGTTTCGACTGGCGGATCGCGCTGGATGCCGATCACACCCGCGTCGGCTTTCCGGAGGTCAACCTGGGCATTTATCCGGGCTTCGGTGGCTCGGGACGCTCAATCCGTGCCATGGGTGGTCTGCAGGCCATGCAGATCATGCTGACCGGCAAGATGCTGCGTGCGCGCGCCGCGCGCGGACTTGGGCTGATTGACCAGACCGTGGACCGACACGGCTCGTTGCGCTGGGCGGCGCGCAACGCGGTACTGAAGAAGAAGCGCTCGTCGAAACCACCGCTGAAATCACGCCTGACCACGCTGGGACCGGTCCGCAAGTTCCTGGCCGGCCAGATGCGCAAGCAGGTTCGTGGCAAGGCCCGACCGGAGCACTACCCCGCCCCGTACGAGCTGATCGACGCTTTCGAGGCCAGCGGCAACTCCCAGGCGACCATGATCCGGCTGGAGGCCGAAAAGGTCCCGCGCCTGCTGGCCGGAGACACCTCGCGCAACCTGCGCCGGGTGTTCAGGTTGATGGAATCCCTGAAGGAACAGGGCAAGCGCAGTGATTTCAAGGCGCGCCGGGTGCATGTCATCGGCGCCGGCGTGATGGGTGGCGACATTGCCGCCTGGTGCGCCTCGCGCGGCCTGGAAGTCACTCTGCAGGACCGCGAGATGAAATACATCGAGCCGGCGCTCAAGCGTGCCGGATCACTGTTCAAGCGGCGTCTGAAAAAGCCCGAGGCGATTGCGGCCGCCAAGCTACGTCTCAGGGCCGATGTCGAAGGCGCCGGCGTCAAGCGCGCCGACGTGGTCATCGAGGCGATCTTCGAAAACCGTGACGCCAAGCGCGAACTTTTTTCCAACCTGGCCAAGGACCTGCAGCCCAGCGCCCTGGTCGCCACCAACACCTCGGCGATTCCGCTGGATGAATTGTCGGATGTCTTCGAAGATCCGTCACGCCTGATCGGCCTGCATTTTTTCAATCCGGTGGCCAAGATGCCCCTGGTCGAGATCGTTTACGGCAAGGACACCAACACCGACCGGGTCAACGATGGCTCGAGCTTCGCCACCCAGATCGGCAAGTACGCACTGCCGGTCACATCGACCCCGGGATTCCTGGTCAACCGGGTGCTGGCCCCGTACATGCGCAATGCCATGCAGATGCACCGCGAAGGCGTGCCCAAGGAAGCCCTGGACAAGGCAGCCGAGCAATTCGGCATGCCGATGGGTCCTGTTGAGCTGGCCGATACCGTCGGACTGGATGTCGGGCTCGGAGTCATCGACACCCTGATGGGCGAGGATGCCGGCGAAGACCGAAAGATTCTCGAGAGCATGGTTGAGTCCGGGAAATTGGGCAAGAAATCCGGCGAAGGCTTCTATCGCTGGAAAAAGGGCAAACCGCAACGTGATGCCAAGGCGCATGAAGGTCATGATCTCGAGGCATTGGCCGAAAAGCTGATGCAACCGTATTTCGACGAGTGCCGGGCTTGCCTGGATGACCAGGTGGTCAAGGATGCCGACCTGCTCGATGCCGGCATGATTTTCGGCACCGGTTTTGCGCCTTTTCGCGGAGGCCCGATGCATTATCTCGAATCCCGTGCCGCCCAGGGCGGCACTGCTGATCAAGAGGAGCAATCCTGATGACTGAGAACCGTCTGCGCAAGATCGCCATCATCGGCGGCAGTCGCATTCCCTTCTGTCGTTCCAACACCCTGTATGCGAGCCAGACCAATCTGGACATGCTCAGCGCTGCGATTCAGGGCGTGGTCGACCGCTTTGAGCTGGATGGCAAACAAATCGACCAGGTGCTGGCCGGCGCCGTGACCACCCATTCCAAGGACTGGAACCTGGCGCGTGAAGCCGTGCTGTCGACCACGCTGTCGCCCTTGACCAGCGGGATCACCCTTCAACAGGCCTGCGGGACCAGTCTCCAGGCGGCCCTGCTGGCCGGCGGCCAGATCGCCTCCGGCCAGATCGAATCGGCCATCGTGGCCGGCACCGACACCACCAGCGATGCCCCCATCGTGTTCAAGCGCCGCTTTGCCCAGCGCTTGATCAAGCTGGGCCGGGCCCGTTCACTGGGCCAGAAACTGGGCGCGTTCAAGGGATTTTCTTTCGGTGAACTGGCGCCCCAGCCTCCGCGCAACAGCGAACCGCGCACCGGATTGTCCATGGGCCAGCATTGCGAACGCATGGCCCGCGAGTGGGACATCAGTCGCGCCGATCAGGATGAGCTGACCCTGGATTCGCACCAGAAGGCCGCTGCGGCCTGGGATTCCGGATTCTTCGATGATCTTGTAACTGCCCACGAAGGCGTCATTCGTGACAACATCGTCCGCCCGGACACCAGCCTGGACAAGCTGTCCAGCCTGAAACCGGTCTTCGATCGCAAGGAAGGCACCCTGACCGCCGGCAATTCCACCACCCTGACCGATGGGGCGGCCGGGGTGCTGCTGGCCTCGGAAGAATGGGCCAAAAAGCACGATTTGCCGGTCACCGCCTGGCTGACCTTCGGTCGTACCGCCTCGGTCGATTTCGTCAACCAGGATGAAGGCTTGCTGATGGCCCCCACGGTGGCGGTGGCAGAAATGCTGCAACAGGCCGAGTTGAAACTGCAGGATTTCGATTTCTACGAGATCCACGAGGCTTTCGCCGCGCAGGTGTTGTGCACACTCAAAGCCTGGGAATCGAAAACCTATTGCACCGAGCGCCTGGGCCTGGATGATGCCCTGGGCAGCATCGACCGCTCGCGGATGAATGTTCAGGGCGGCTCGGTCGCCATCGGCCACCCGTTTGCAGCCACCGGCGCACGCATCCTGTCCACCCTGGCCGCCACCCTGGAAAAGGCCGGCTCCGGGCGCGGCCTGATCTCGGTGTGCACCGCCGGCGGCATGGGCGTCTCGGCTATTGTTGAAAGATAGGTTTCAGGGGTCAGGATTCAGGGGTCAGGTCCTGGTAGTCCGGGTGGCGGTCGATCCATGATTTGACGTATGGGCATCGTGGCCGGACCTTCAGGCCTTCTGAACGCGCCCAGTCCAGGGCATGACGGGTGAGTCGGCCGGCCAGGCCGCGACCACCGACGGCCTCTGGCACGCGCACGCTGTTCATGCTGACGACATCGCCGCTGCGGGTGAATTCCAATACGCAGGTTTCGCCGTCGACCACCATAGAGAACCGTCCGGCTTCCAATTCCAGATTGATTGTCGGCTCATCCATGGCCGACTTCCTTGGCGGCACGATCCAGTCCCCGTCCGAGCTTGTCGACCAGTTCCTCGATCTGCGCCTCGTCGATAATCAGTGGCGGGCAGATGGCGACCACATCGCCGGGCAGTGCACGCACGATCAGGCCTTCGGCCAGACAGCCGGCGGCGACCTTGAAGGCCAACTTTTCGGACGGCGGAAACTGAGCACGTGTGGCCTTGTCGGCGACCAGTTCCAGGCCGGCAATCAGGCCGATGCCGCGCAAGTTTCCGACCAATGGATGGTCGGCGATCGGCGCGAGTTTCTCCTGCAGGATCGGGCCCATTCGGGCGGCATGCGCCATCAACCCGCGCTCTTCCATCAATTCCAGGTTACGCAAGGCCACGGCCGCCGCGACCGGGTGGCCGGCATAGGTCAAGCCATGGGCAAACAGCCCGACGCCGCCGGCGGCATCGACGATGGCATCGAACATGAACGGTGGTACCGCAACCGCCGAGATCGGCTGGTAGGCCGACGACAAGGCCTTGGCCATGGTCATGGTGGTGGGTTTCATGTTGTAGGTCTGGCAACCGAAGGGCATGCCGGTACGGCCAAAACCACACACCACCTCGTCATCGATCAACAGGATGTCGTGCTTTTCTAGAATGGGCTGAATCCGGTCGAAATAGCCTTCCGGTGGGAGGATTACGCCACCGGCGCCCATCAGGGGTTCAGCGATCATGGCGGCAATGGTATCGGCGCCCTCATGCTCGATCACCGCCTCCAGTTCACGCGCCAGTCGGTCGGCGAATTCGGCCTCGCTTTCACCATCCCTGCCCTGACGATAGAAATTGGGCGAGGTCAGGTGAATGACGTCGTCCATGGACAGATCGAAATGCTTGTGGAAGGCCGGCAACCCGGTCAGGGCGGCGGTGGCCATGGTCACACCGTGATAGGCGTTGCCACGCGAAATGATCTTCTTCTTTTCCGGCTTGCCGATGGCATGAAAGTAATAGCGCATTAGCTTGACTTGGGTGTCATTGGCATCGGAGCCTGAACAACCAAACAGAAAACGCGCACCCTCGATCGGCACCCATTCGGCCAGCTTGGCGGCCAGACGAATGCTGGGCTCGTTGCTCTTGCCGGCAAACAGGGGCCCGTAGCAGAACTTCTCCATCTGCTGTGCCGCCACCCGGGCCAGTTCCTTCTCGCCATAACCCAGCGCGGTGCACCACAACCCGGCCATGCCTTCAAGATATCGGTTGCCGTCGTTATCGTAGATGTACACGCCTTCACCGCGATCCCAGATCTGGGGGCCAAGGTCACGATGACCGCGCAGGTCGGTGGCGGGATGGAACAGATGATCAAGGTCAAGCTGGGCCAGGGAACGGGTCAAGGGGAATTCCTCCTGAAAAATCGGAAAGGCTATCAGATCAGATGACGTTGCGCGTAGGTCTCGCGCCAGTGATCGCCATCCTTGATGGCCACCTCGGTATCAAAGTAATGCAGCAGGCGGCGACGGTCTTCGGGCTTGTCCTTGATCGCCGATCCGATGATGAAATGGACCAGCTGGTCGATCGAGAGTTTGCCGTCGCTGTAATAGAAAGCATGAACGCTGAGCGCATGCGCAACACCAACTGCTTCGGCAGTGGACATGCTGGCTCCGGCCAGGCGGTCGGTACTGCGCCCATCCAGGGTCTGGCCGTTGCGCAGCTCGTGAAAGATCGTGACCAGGACCTCGAGAATGTCTCGACCGAGTTCGACCTTCAATCCCGAATGCTCATTGAGCTTGGCGACTTCGCGTTCGACCACCGCGATCTCGGCATCGAGTTCACGGATGGCCGGGATGATCTCGAAATTCATCCGGCGCTTGAGCGCCGCACTCATTCTGTTGACCCCTTCATCGACACTGTTGGAGGTGGCAATGACGTTGAAACCGGCCCGCGCATACAGCACGCCCTCTTTGCCGCTAAGTTCGGGAATGATGGCGACCCGGTCGGACAGGATGGACAACAGCGCATCCTGCAGTGGTTGCGGACATCGCGCAATTTCCTCGAAGCGCACCAGCTTGCCATCACGCATGCCGCGATAGATCGGACTGGGCACCAGGGCGTCGACCACCGGTCCCTTGTCCTTGAGAATCGCTTCGTTCCAGCTATACAGCAACTGACTGACCTGGCTGACCGCCCCACCCTGAACGGCCAGCGAGGAATCACCGGAAATGGCCGCGGCAATCAATTCCGACAGCCACGACTTGGCGGTGCCGGGCTCGCCCACAAGCAGGCAGCCCCGATCCGTCAGAAGGCCAATCACGATGCGGGTGATCACGCCCGGATCGGCCACGATCTTGGTTTGTATGCCCAGTTCCTCGTCGCCAAGTACGAATTTCTCCACCGCCAGTGGAGACAGGTTCCAGCCCGGGGGAACCGGATGGCTATCCCGTTTGGCAAGAATCTGAAGTTCCTTCTGGTAAAACAGCTCGGCGGGCTGGCGCTGCAGTGGCGTCGACTTAGCCATGGGCTTCTCTCCTTCCGCCGCGTACTTCGGGCGCCATGCGATCCTGAGGCAGGATGCGTGGCAATTCACTCATCGGGATGATGCCCTTGATGACGTGATCCAGCGCGCTGTCGCGCATGGTGATCAGGCCAGAATCCAGGGCTTGCCAGCGCAACTCACCGATCGGCGGCTGCAGGGAAATGAGATTGCGGATATCGTCGTTGACATGCAGGTACTCGACGGTGGCAATCCGGCCGCGGGTTCCACGTCCATTGCAATGCACGCAGCCCTTGCCCTCGAAGCACTTGAATCCCGATGGAACACGCTCCGGAAACAACTCCCGGAGAATGACCGGGTCCGGGTCGGCCGGTTGCCGACAATTCGAGCAGATGCGCTTGGCCAGTCGCTGGGCGATCACCGCCAGCAGCTCGCTGGCGATCGAATTGGGCAGAATGCCCAGGTCGAACAGGCGCTGCAGTGAGTCGACTGCATCGTTGCAATGCAGGGTCGACAGCACCAAGTGACCGGTCTGCGAGGCCCGCATTGCCTCCAGGGCCGTCTCGCGGTCGCGAATTTCACCGACCAGGATCACGTCGGGGTCCTGGCGAACGAATGATCGCATCGCATCGGCGAAATTGAATCCGATATCCGGACGCGTGCGGGTCTGCTGGATATTGTCAATCGAATACTCGATCGGGTCTTCAACGGTAATGACCTTGCGTCGCCCGTCGTCGGCCAGCGCCTGAAGCGCGGCATACAAGGTGGTCGATTTGCCCGAACCGGTCGGGCCCACGACCAGTACCAGCCCGGCCGGGTTGTCAAGCAGGCGCTGATAGAGCTGGGCCACTCTCGGTGCCATGCCCAACTCATCCAGGCCCAGCACCCGACCGGTCTGGGACAGCAGGCGGATGACCGCATGTTCACCATGCAACGAGGGCTGGATCTGGACCCGCAAGTCATAATTGGTCTCGCCCACTCGCATGTGTGAACGCCCGCCCTGGGGAAGACGTCGCTCGGCGATGTTGATCTCGGCACGTACCTTGATGACATTGATCAGGCCGGCGTGATCGCGCGGGGTGAGCTTGTAGTGATCCAGATCCCGCAACTCACCATCGGCGCGAATGCGAATGCGAATGCGCGAGCCATAACGCTCGACATGAATGTCGCTGGCCTTGGCGCTGACTGCATCAAGAAGAATGGCTTCATAAATGGAAACCAGGAAATGACTGATTTCCCGGTTGGTCGCCCCGAGCAGATCATCTTCTTCCTGCTTGTCCTGTGGAAGGTCGCGCCACTTGAGCATCTCGCGACTGCGATCGGTCAATTCCAGCGCCGACCAGATGCGCTTGAAATCCGTTGAAGTCACCAGGACCCGGGTCACGGTGATGTGCGGCTGCATGCGCACGATGTCTTCGATCGCGGCATCCGGATTATCGGTCACCAACAGCAACTCATCGCCACGCTTACGGACCGGCAGGATGCGCTGATTCTCCAGAAACGTCTTGGAGAACTTCTGGTAAAGCCGAACGTCGAGAATCTTCAGAATCTCGTCGGCACTGGTGAATTCCAGGGCATGCTGGCGGGCCAGGTCGCGGTAAAAGTCGGCATCATCGACTTCAACGCTCCGACGCAGGACATTAATGACCGGTTCCTTGTTTTTCTCGGCCTGCTTGCGGGCCGCCTGCAAGGCCTTTTCATCGATATAGCCCAGATCAATCATGACCTCCCCGGTATCCTTGGAGAAGTTGATCGTGCCGTGCTCGGCACGCCGGAAACTGCCGTCGTCAAAGCGCAGATAACTGACCAGGATCGGGTGCAGCCGCTCGACCCCTTCCAGACAGAACAGTCGTCCCCCCGGCGCCAGTTGCGACTGCAGCTCGCCGATGTCGGACAGAAAGCACGAGCACACGATCAAATCGAAAGGCGCCAGATCCGGCGCACCGGCCTCGCCGTCATCCAGCAGCAGTTCGATATTCCTGATTCGTGCCCGCTCGAAGTTGCGCTGGGCGATGCGAGCGATCGGTTCTTCGCGCTCAACCACGATCACCTGCCGCACCAATTGAGCCAGAACTGCGGGCAGGTACCCGGCCCCGCAGCCAATCAGCAACACCTTGCAATCGGACTCGATGACTCCAACGGGAGCAAGCATCTGGCGAACCGCCGAGGTGGTTGGAATGCTTCGCCCGGACACCAGTTGGCGCAAGTCATTGGAGGCGATGAAGGCCGAACGGGGAAAATTGGCCAACACCTTTTCAACACGGGAATCGGAATGCTTCTTGATCACGCCTTGTCGGACCCCTTTCGATTCAGTCGTTACAATATCAGAACATCCAAACATGCAGGGGCACGAGCAACATGAAATACTGGATTTTTGCTTTTTTCGGAATCTTTCTGTCGGGTCTGCTTGTGGCCGACGAACATCCACGCGCGAATGCCGAGCTGGTCGATACGGATGGCGAGATGATCGGAACAGCAGAGCTGGTGCAGGGGCCGTCGGGCACGCTGATTCGAATCACACTCGAAGGCTTGCCCCCCGGCCCCAAGGCCATACACATTCATGGCACCGGCGACTGCGATGACCATTGCGACGGCTTCCAGGCTTCGGGCGGTCACCTGAACCCGGATGATCGCCCCCACGGGCTGCTCAATCCGGATGGCCCCGATGCCGGTGACCTGCCCAATTTTCATGTCCATGAGAACGGTTACGCCTGGGCCGAGTTCTACACCACTCTGGCGAGTCTTGACGGCAGCTTCGGCGCCAGGATTCTCGACGATGACGGCGCCGCCCTGGTCATCCACGAAAATCCCGATGACCACAGCAGCCAACCGATCGGCGGCGCCGGCGCCCGGCTGGCCTGCGGGGTTATCCGTCTGAGCGAGGCGGAATGATCAACCCGGCGGCCAGGTCATCCGTCGACCACCCAGCAAATGCAGGTGGATGTGGTAGACCGACTGGCCACCGTCGCGGTTGCAATTGAATACCAGCCGATAGCCGTTTTCGCTCAACCCCTCGCTGGCGGCGATTTCACGCGCCGCCAGCACCATCCGACCGACAAGCTCGGCATCGCCGGGCTCCAGGTCATTGATGGTGGCGATGCGTCGCTTGGGGATCACCAGGACATGGACCGGCGCCTGCGGATCGATGTCGCGAAACGCCAGCACATCGTCATTTTCGAACACGATATCGGCGGGGATTTCGCGGCGAATGATTTTTTCAAACAGATCGTCCGACATTCATTGCACTCCTTTGTCGATTTGTTCGAGCACACCCGTGGCAGCCGCACCTGATGACGGCAACTCGTCCGGGGTGGTCACCGGCCATGCTGCTGCTCTCAGGCGCGAGTAGAACGGGCCGGGATCGATATCCAGTACGCGCGGCCCGCGCGGTCCAAGTTCGGCAGCAAGCGCTCCGACCAACCATGACCTGCCGGCTTGCGACAGGCCGTAGGCACCCCAGTTGGCGGGCTTCTCAAGACAGTATCGGTCATTGATGAAGACCAGCCTTGCACCCTCGACCTTGCGCATCAACGGCAGCATGGCGCGGGTCAATAGCCAGGGCCCGGTCAGTGCGGTCTGCATGATCTTCATCCATTCTTCAGGTACCTGGTGCTCGATCGGCCGCAAGGCGGTAAACATTGCAGCATTGTGAACAAGCACATCAACACGACCGAACTCGGCCTCGATGGTGGCAGCCAGCTCGTCGTAATCATCGGGTGTGGCGCCGACCAGGTCCAGGGGCAGCAAGGTCGGAGCGCGACCGGTGTCTTCGAGCAGGCGATCATGCATTGCATTGAGCCCACGTGCATCTCGATCCAGGGCGATGCATTCAGTCGAACGGTTCAGAATCTGCTCGACCAGGGCCTGGCCCAGTGCGCCGGCAGCGCCGGTGATCAACCAGACCGGCTGCAAGGATTTGTTCATCGGGAATTCAAGCCCGCATCAGTGGGTCCAACGCGCATTGTCGCAGATTGCGCTAACATGAACCAAGCCATTGCAACCGGAGTCTGAAAGGCGTGCCGTTTTACGAATACACAACCACAGACCAGAGCGACTGCCCGCAGTGTGGCGATCGTTTCACGGTTCTGCAGAAATTGTCCGATGCTCGCCTCGAGCACTGTCCGCAGTGCGGCGGCCCGGTCCGGCAACTGATTTCCTCGCCCAATGTAGTCAGTGGACAGGCCCACAAGCTTAGCGAATCCCATATCGAGAAAGCCGGATTTACCCAGTACAAGAAGATCGGCAAGGGGGTCTATGAGAAAACCGCCGGCAAGGGGCCGGGTGTGATCAGTGCAGACTAAGGTTTCAGGGTTCAGGGTTCAGAGTTCAGGGACGTGCCGGGTCCGAGATCGGGGCTGGATTCTGGGCTTTAGCTTGCTGATCGTTTTGGCTATGGTCGGGTGTGCTCAGTCGCCGGTGGTCGATGAGGGGATCGAGGTGGCCGCAGTGGGGCCGGCGCATGTGCTGGCCAAGGAAGGTCATGAGGGTCAGCGCGTGGTCTGGGGTGGTCGGATCGTGGCCATCGAGAACCTGCCCGATGCGACTGAACTGACGATTGTCAGTTACCCGCTCGATCGTGGTGATCGGCCCAAACTCCGCTCCGAACCGGGCGTGCGCTTCATTCTGGTCGAACCGGGATTTCTCGAGCCGGTCCAGTTCGCACCCGGGCGCTACCTGACCGTTCGGGGAACCATCGAGGGGCTCGATCAACGCGCGGTCGGCGAGTATGTTCGTGACCATCCGGTACTGCAGTCCGAGCACATTCACCTGTGGCCGGCCGATCCGGCCGAATGGCAATCGCGCGCCCGCATCAGCGTCGGCGTCGGGGTCAGGTTTTGAGTCGACGTCGAAGCTGTCTTGCCTGACGCCAGACACACCAGACGTTACCCGCATGACCCGGCAATACGCGCTCTAAAAGAATGCGTTGTGGTTTGCGGGCCAGTAATCGGGCCAGGCGGTATTCCAGCGACCATTGCAGGATCTGGTGACGATGGCGCCAGGCCGGACCGGCATCAAGCTGATCGATTGCCGATTCCGCCTTCTTGATCCCCTCGGCAAGCATGGCGCGCACCATGCCATCAAAGGCCGGTCCGGACGCCTGGCCAATGGCATCCTGGCGTGACACCTGGAAATCGGCCTGCAAATCCAGAGGCACCAGCCAGCGGTTGGCGCGAGCATCGATGGCCAGATCGCGAACCGCCCGAATCAGGTAACCACACGCACCGATCTGGCGAAATGCCTCGCTGTGATCACCCTGATCTTCCAGCAACCGGGCCTCCAGTACGCCGGCCTGACCGCCCACTCTTTCGAAAAATTGCCATGCACTGGTCATGCTCTCGAAGCGTGGGTTGGTCAATGATTCGCTGACACCATCAATCAGCAGATCGAATGCTGCCGGCTCGAAACGATCTCGTGCTCCGGTTTCGGACAATGCCCGCACCGCCGGATGCGGATTGTCTTCGCGCAAGGCTTGTCGCCACCATTCCAGTCTGGCCAGTCCAGGTTCGGGCTCGGAGACCCCGCCCGTCCCGGCGGCAATTTCCGAGATCACGCTACGCAGCGACAGGATAGCGTCGCGATGTTCTGTCGCGGCGAACGGCAGGGTCGCGGTCAGCGGGTTACCCGCCACCAGCAAGCGTTGTCGACACCACTGCAGGGGTTCCATCGTCAGTGCACGGTCGGCCCACTCTCATCGCCGGACTGAATGATGGCGTTGAGGTCGAATTCATCGAAGTGATAGGCGCGGTTGCAGAACTGGCAGCGAACCTCGACGGTCTCCTGCTGGCTGGCCATGTCCTGCAATTCATCGGTGCCCAGCCCCTGCAGCACACCCAGCACACGTTCCCGAGTGCACGGGCAATGAAACTGCAGGCTACGAGCGGGAAAGACTCGGCGGGTTTCCTGGTGAAACAGCTTGTCGAGCAGTCGCTTGACATCCGGCTCGAGCAATTCGTCGGCACGCACGGTGGCAATCAGATGCTCGAGCCGATTCCAGCCATCCGGGTCATCGTGCTGACCCGGCATCTGCTGAATCATCAGCGCACTGGCCTGTCCGACCCCAACGGCCAGCTTGACCCGGGTGAGGAGTTGCTCGGAGCGCTGGAAATAGGCTTCAATCGCTTCATGCAGCCCTTCTCCTTCCAGCGGGACAATGCCCTGCCAGCGCTGCCCGCCATCGGCCGGCTCCAGGGTCAGTACCAGGTTGGCCGCTCCGACCAGGGTGGCGAACAGCACCTCCGGTGAATCCGGTAGTTCGGCCTGTTCATCGACCTGGGCGATACCGCGCAGCCCCCCCTCCTCGCTGCAATCGGCCAGCAACAGCGAAATCGGACCGGTCGATTGCAGTTGCAAGCTGATGCGCCCATCGAACTTGATGCCCGAGGACAGCATGGCAACCACCAGCAAGGACTCGGCCAGCAGCACCTGTACCGCCGGCGGATAAGTGGTTTCGGCAAAGATCTCGTCGAGCACCCGGTCGAGCCGCACCAGCACGGCGCGCGCATTGACATCCTCGAACAGGACGCGTTGCAGGAAATCACGTTGCATCAATCGATGCGCCTCTTCATCGGTAGGTATTGCTGCAGTTGAGAAGGTGTGCTGATCACGCCATCGGCACCCCACTTTCCAGGGTCCTCGTCGACAGGCAGATAACCCCATCCGGCCACCAGGGTTGCTGTACCGGCACTTCGACCGGCCAGCACGTCACGCCTGTCATCACCGACCATCAGTGCACTGGCAGGGTCGACACCCAGGCGTCGACAGGCTTCAATGACCGGATCCGCGGACGGCTTGGGGTTGGCGGTGGTATCTCCGGCGACCACAACTCGAAAGTGGGTCTGCCAACCGGCACTTTCAATCACCGGCAACGCCAGACTTGCAATCTTGTTGGTCACGACCGCCAACGCCACGCCTTCTGCCTTGAGACTGCAAAGCAATGCCTCGATCCCCTCGAAAGGACGACTGCGCACCCACAGGTTGGCGGCATAGTGATCGAGAAACTGCTGACGAAGGCTGCCGGGATCGAAACCGGCCTGATCGGCGAAGCCGACTTCCAGCAAACCCAACGCGCCCCGACTGGCGTGAGACCTGAATGCTTGCTCGTCCAGGGGTTCCAGGCCATGCAGCGTGCGCAGGTGCATCAATGTCGCCACCAGGTCGGGCGCGGTGTCAACCAGTGTGCCATCCAGGTCGAACAATACCGCCTGCGGGTTGGTCGCCTCGATCATTCTGGACGTGTGGCGTGGAGCAGATAGTTGACAGCGGGTTTGCCGCCCACCCGAACGGTGCGCGAAAAGGGGTTGTAGCTGATGCCACTGATGTCCCTGACCTCCAGGCCTGCATCGCGACACGCCGCAGCCAGTTCGGCCGGGCGAATCAGGCGATCGTAGCGATGCGTGCCTCGCGGCAGAAGGCCCAGCACATACTCGGCCCCGGCGATCGCCATGGCCCACGATCGGGCGCTGCGATTGATGGTGGAAAAGAACACATCACCGCCGGGGCGGCACAATGCGGCACAGGCAGCCACGGTACTGGCCGGATCGGGAACATGTTCAAGCAATTCCAGACAACAGACGATATCGAAGGCTTCGGCTTGCTCGGCCGCCAGTTCCTCGGCCGTGATCTGACGATAATCCACTTCCAGCCCGGTGCCGGCCAGATGCATCCGGGCGACGGCCAGGGCCTTGCCAGCAGCATCGATGCCAGTGACCCGGGCGCCCTGGGCGGCCAGGGATTCGCTGAGAATGCCGCCTCCGCAGCCTACATCCACCACCTGGCTGTCGGGCAGGCTCACCCGCTCGACAATGTATTCGACCCGCGGGCCGTTGATGTCGTGGAGCGGCTTGAAATCCCCTTCGGGATCCCACCAGCGCGCCGCCTGGGCGTTGAATTTCTCGGCCTCGGCCTGATCCAGGTTGAGAGGCCTTGAGTTCCGGTCTGCTGTTGCATTCATGAATTGGCCTCCGCGTCGGTCCTGGCCAGTCGACGTTGCCACTGACGCACCTGGTCGCTGATGGCTGCGGGGTCCAATCGTGTGAGCTGACCGTTGGACAAGACCGGTTCACCAGCCACCCACACGCTACTGACCTGGCGTCGATGACAGGCATACACCAGTTGCGAGATGACATGGTGTACGGGCTGCGACTCCAGGTCCGAAAGATCCACCGCGACCAGGTCGGCCTGCTTGCCGACCTCGATCGAGCCGATGCGTTCGTCGAGGCCCAGGGCGCGGGCGGCATGAATGGTCGCCATGGACAGGGCCCGCTGCGCGGGGATGGCTTCCGGATCACCACTGGCTCCCTTGGCCAGTAGCGCGGCCAGGCGCATCTCGGCGAACATGTCCAGGGTGTTGTTGCTGGCCGCGCCGTCGGTTCCGATGGCGACATTGACATCGCGCCTGTCCAGCTCGGCCACCGGGCAGATGCCACTGGCCAGCTTGAGGTTCGAAGCCGGGCAATGCGCCACACTGACGCCAGCGCGAGCGATACGGTCCATGTCACCCTGATCAAGCTGGGTCATGTGCACCGCCAGCAGGCGCGGCCCCAGAAGGCCCAGTCCATCGAGTCGGTCCAGCGGATGCTTGCCGAACTGCTTGCGGCTGTCCTCGATTTCACCGCGGGTCTCGAGCAGATGCAGATGAATGGGTACATCCATCTCCTCGGCCAGTTCACCCATGCGCTCGAATGCCTGATCAGAGACCGTATACGGGGCATGTGGCGCAAAGGCGGTGCTCACCAACGGTTCGGACAGCAGTTCCTGGTGGACCTGCAGGCCCCGGCTGAAATACTCATCTTCGTTTTCAGCCCAGGCAGTCGGCAGGTTGATGATAGGCATTCCAACCACCGCGCGCATTCCGGCGCGCATCGCCGTGGCCGCGGTGACATCGGGAAAAAAATACAAGTCATTGAAACAGGTGGTGCCGCCGGCCAGCATTTCGGCAATGGCCAGTTCGGAACCGGCGCGCACGAACTCCGGGCTCACCCAGCGCTGCTCGGCGGGCCAGATGTGCTTTTGCAACCACTCCATCAGCGGCAGATCATCGGCCAGCCCGCGCATCAGGCTCATGGCGGCATGGGTATGCACGTTGATCAGGCCCGGGATCAGCGCACAATGGCTCAGGCGCCGGACCTCGACATTCGCGAAGTCCGTCTCGAGCCGGTCGGCCGGCACAATCGCTTCGATCCGGTCGCGCCTGATGATGACAGCATGCGCTTCGAGCACGCGGCCTTCCGGACAGACCGGAACCAGCCAATCCGGCAATAGCGCAACCGCCTGGTCACTCATGATCAGTCCTTGACCCGGGAAACGTACTCGGCCTTGCGGGTGTCGACACGGATCACTTCGCCTTCCTGCACGAACAGGGGCACCCGAACCGTCGCACCGGTTTCCAGCTTGGCCGGCTTGCCGCCGCTTCCGGATGTATCTCCTCTCAGGCCCGGATCGGTCTCGACGATCTCAAGCTCGACGAAGCTCGGCGGCAGGACCGTGATGGGCTCCCCGTTCCAGAGCGTGACATGACAGATATCCTCTTCCTTGAGCCATTGAGCGCCATCACCGATGGCGGATTCACCGGCCGCCAGTTGCTCGTAGGTCTCCTGGTCCATGAAATGCCAGAACTCGCCGTCGGTATAGAGATACTGCAAATCCTTTTCGAACACATCGGCCGCTTCGACCGTTTCATTGGATTTGAAGGTTTTCTCGATGGTCCGGCCGGTCAACAGGTTTCGCACCTTGACCCGATTGAATGCCTGGCCCTTGCCCGGCTTGACAAACTCGTTCTCGACGATGTTGTGCGGCGCACCGTCGAGAATGATCTTGAGTCCGGACTTGAATTCGTTGGTGCTGTAGGTTGCCATGGTTTCTCCGATTTACAATGTCGCCCTGATCAGCCAATGGAACCGTTCGGGCAATGAGACAGTTCGATACTCGAACACAATCCCCTATTGTATCGCGAAGGGCGGCAACGCCCAAGAAAAGTCCATGGCGAGAGGACTTGCGCCGGGCATTTCGCCGCCCCTGTGATCTGCTCGAGTTTCTCGAGCTGCCGTGCCACCTGGCGAACGGCTCGCCCGAACCCGATTTTCCGATGCTGGTGCCGCGCGAGTTTGCCGCTCGCATGGAACCGGGAAACCGCCAGGATCCGCTGTTGCTGCAGGTCCTCCCCGAGCGCGTGGAAACGCAGAGTGTTCCCGGTTTCGTTGCCGACCCGGTGGGTGACAAGGACAGTCGGCAGGCACGTGGGCTGCTGCACAAGTACGCCGGCCGTGTTCTGCTGATTACCACCGGCGCGTGCGCTGTTCACTGCCGCTACTGCTTTCGCCAGGAATTCCCCTATTCAACAGACCATGCCGGTTCCGATCAATGGCGCGCCGCTGTGGACTACATTCGTTCGCGTGCCGATGTTTACGAGGTCATCCTTTCCGGTGGAGATCCGCTGATGCTCTCGACCGGCCAGCTGAGCTCACTGACCGACCAACTGGCCGAAATCGATCATGTCCGCCGTCTGCGTCTGCATACACGCTTGCCCATCGTGCTGCCCGCCCGGGTCGATGACAGGCTGTGTCACTGGATTGCTTCGCTACCCTGGCCGGTTGCCATTGTCGTGCATGCCAACCATGCCAGGGAATTCGACCCGCAAGTCGATCGGGCCATGGCTCGGTTGCGCAAGGCCGGCGCCAGCCTGTTCAATCAATCGGTGTTGCTCGCCGGAATCAACGATACTGCAAATGCATTGACGGAATTGATGGAGCGCAGTTTTTCGGCGCACGTGGTACCTTATTATCTGCATATGCTTGATCGCGTCCGGGGGACGGCTCGTTTCGACTGCGATCGACAGCAGGCTCTGGCGCTGCACGAAGCAATGCGTGCAAGACTGTCAGGCTATCTGGTGCCGCGCCTAGTGCGCGAGGAAGCGGGGGCACCCTACAAGCTACCGGTCCTGTGAGCCGGATGAACTGTCTTAATCAAAACTCCACCAGGATGGCAGAGAACTAGCAATGCCCACTTCGACCACCGACATCAAGATTCTGGTTGTCACCGACGATCCCGGCGCGCCGCGAGAATTGCAGCAACTGCTCGGCAAGGATGCCGGAATACGAACATTGTTTGCCGATACCGGTAATGCAGTCAGCCGGACATTCGAAACCGATGCCATCGACATGGTCGTCATCCAGATCGATGTCAATGACCTTGGTTTGCTGGAAACGGTGACCCGGCAGGCGCGTGAGCAGCAAGACGAGGTGCCTGTGCTGGGCATCATCAAGACCGATGATTCTCGATCCGCGCTTGCCGCGGCATCGTGTGGTCTGGAAGGTCTTGTCTACGGAACCAACACCCGCCAGCTCAAACGAATCACGCTGTTTATGGTTGAATCGATGCGTGCCCGCAAGGATGCACGCATCGCGGTTCGCCGCATGGAGGAAATCGAGGATCGCTATACCCTTTTGCTGGAAAGCTCCAGTGAGGCGATTGCCTACCTGCATGAGGGCCTGCACATCTATGCCAATCGGGCCTACCTGGAAATGTTCGGCTATGACGATTTCGAGGATCTGGAAGGTCTTTCGATGCTCGATCTGCTGTCGTCCTCCGACAACGGGGTTGATCTGAAAAAAGTCCTTAAGGATCTGTCCCGCGACCGAATCCCCGAAGAGGCCATGGCACTCAAGGCGCATACCCAGGATGGTGGTGAGTTCAATGCCGTGGTGGACTTTTCCCCGGCCCGCTACGGAGGTGAGTATTGCGCCCAGATGCTGGTGCGCGAGCAGGTCCAGCATGCCGACCCGGCCCTGGCCGAGGAGCTGGAGAAACTCAAGACCCGCGACATGGTCACCGGATTGTTCAACCGCGGGGCATTCATCGAGCGCATCGCCAGGGAAATTGATCAACGCTCGGATACCACGGGACTTTCGATACTGCTGTTTACCCTGGACAAGTATGATGCCCTGCAATCCAAACTCGGCCTCAGTGCAACCGATGCCCTGATTCGCGAAGCTGCCGAGATGTTCAAGTCGGCCATCGATGATGATTCGAGCATGGCTCGCCTGAGCGATCATACCTTCGGCATCCTGGTCGAAGTGGAAGGTCGCCAGCAGGCAGAGGCGATGGCGGCCCGCATTGTCGATCAATGCTCGGACAAATTGATCGATGTCCGGGACACCAGCCTGACCATTTCGGCCAGTGTCGGCCTGGCCATCGCCGGCAGCGAGCCACCCGACCCGGAAACCCTGCTGGCCCAGGCCGATTCGGCCTTGTCAGAGGCGCTCAATGCCGGTGGCAATGCCTACGTTCGCTACCGCCCACGGGTCTCGGCTGATGCCGACGAGGATGATGCGGCATGGTCGGAGCGCCTGCACCATGCGCTGGATCATGATGAATTTCGCCTGGTCACCTCGCAGATCACCAGCATGGATGACGACTCGTTCCTGATCAACGAAGTCGAGACCCGGCTGCGCATCGAAGACAGTGACGAAGTGCTCATGCCCAATGTCTATCTGCCGGCTGCGGCCCGGGTCGACATGGCCACTCGCCTGGACCAGGACATGATCCGGCGGCTGATGGCCGCGCTGGCTGAAAAGGAGGGCGCAAACGATCAGCTCTGGCTGGTTCCGCTCTGCCTGGACACGGTTCGTGACCAGGCAGCCGTACACAAATTGATGAACATGCTCAAACAAAGCGCACTGGATTCGGAACACTTGATCTGGGGCGTGCGTGAACCCGAGGTGCGCGAAAAACTGCGACCGGTCCAGGCATTCATCGACACCTTCAAACCCATGGGCACGCAGTTCGCCCTGTGCGATGTCGGCCCGGAATCGAATGTCGCTCCGCTGTTGCAGCACCTGGAGCTGGATTTCCTGCGCATGGCCCCTGAAATGGCCCAGAACCTCAGTGGCGATGACGGATTGCGCCAGCAACTGGCCGAGCTGGTCAATGTGGCCAGCGAGAATCAGGTGCGCGTGATCGCGCCAAAAATCGAAAACACCGGTGACCTGGCCACCCTGTGGCAGATGGGCATTACCCTGGTCCAGGGCGATTTCGTGCGCGAAGAGGCCTCGCTGTAATTCAGGCGCCGAGGGCGCCTTCAGCGCCCCTCGGCCAGGGCCTTGATGCGCTCATCCAGCGGCGGATGGCTCATCATCAAACGCTTGATGCCGTCACCGACCCGGCCCCGGATCCCGAACGCTTCGACCGACTCGGGCAACTGGCTGGGCATTTGCGATTGTTTCAGCCGCTTCAAGGCAGCGATCATGTTGTCGCGTCCGGCCAGTTGGGCGCCACCGGCATCGGCGCGAAATTCCCGCCAGCGAGAAAATGCCATGACGATCATGCTGGCCAGAATCCCAAGCACGATCTGCAACACGATGACCGACAGGAAGTAGCCCGGACCGTAGCCACGGTCACTGCGAAAGACGACCCGATCGATGATCTGCCCGAGCACACGCGAAAGAATGAGGACAAACGTGTTGAGCACGCCCTGGATCAACGTCAGGGTGATCATGTCGCCGTTGGCGACATGGCTGACCTCATGGCCGAGCACCGCCTCGACCTCGTTGGCCCGCATGCTGCGCAAAAGGCCGCTACTGACCGCAACCAGCGAGTTGTTGCGCGAGGCCCCGGTGGCAAAAGCGTTGGGTTCGGGCGCATCATAAATTGCCACATCGGGCATCCCGATGCCGGCTTCCCTGGCCTGACGCGCCACCGTGTCGACCAACCAGCGTTCGGTCTGATTGCCGGGCCGGGAAATGACCCGCGCACGGGTGCTCATCAGGGCCATGCGCTTGGATAACAGCAACGACACAATGGCGCCACCCATGCCGAACACCAGGGCAATAGCCAGGATCCAGACCGTGTTGACGTTGTAACCCTGAGCAATCAGCCATGGCTCGAGCAGGGTCATGACGATGCCCAGCACGACCAGAACGGCCAGATTGGTTCCCAGAAAAAGCGCTATCCTTCGCATCGATTCATTCTCTTTCAATCGGGTAAGACGGTTTTCTAAATGGCTGCTCAAAAGCCCAATTACAAGACTGTGTCCGCGACAAACTACCGGGGGCGATTCGCACCCTCACCGACCGGTCCACTGCATTTCGGATCGCTGGTTGCAGCCGTCGGCAGCTACTTGCGTGCCCGCTCTCTTGGAGGCCGGTGGCTGGTGCGAATCGAAGATATCGATCCGCCCCGCGAGCAGGCCGGTGCGGCCACCAGCCAGCTCGAGACCCTGAAGAGATTCGGCATGATTGCCGACGAACCCGCGATCTACCAAAGCCGATCCGCAACCCTGCATCAGACTGCCTTGACATACTTGCTCGAATCACTCCAGGCCTTCGAATGTGGCTGTTCGCGTCGCGATCTTCCTACATCCGGAATATATCCCGGCACCTGTCGACAAGGCATCCCGGACGGCCGGAAAGCGCGCAGCATTCGCCTCCGAGTCGAGGACCGGGTGATCCGTTTCGATGACGCCATCCAGGGGCCATGCCGCCAGAACCCGGCCCATCAGTCCGGCGATTTCGTCATTCGCCGCGCTGATGGATTGGTGGCCTATCAGCTGGCGGTCGTGGTCGATGATGCGGCCAGTGGTATCACCGAAGTCGTCCGGGGCGCCGACCTGATCGACTCGACGGCCCGGCAGATCCTGGTCTACCATGCACTGGGAATTCCCAACCCTGGCTATGCTCACCTGCCGATTATCGTCGATGAAAACGGACGCAAGCTGAGCAAGTCACAGTCCGATGACCCGGTCGAGGTGCGCAAACCAGCGACGACACTGCGCCTTGCCCTGCGCGCGCTTGGACACGAACCACCAGCCGGTTGTCGCAGCCTGGAAACCATGTGGAAGTGGGCGATTGCGCACTTCGATATCCAGCACGTGCCGTGTGGACAGACCGCCATCGGGGTTCATCCCGAGCCAAGGTAAAGCTATACTGCCCGGCATACCAGCATTGAACTCATCCCCGACTGTCATGAATCCGAACTTCCTGGATTTCGAACAACCGATTGCCGAACTCGAGGCCAAGATCCGCGAGCTGCGCAACGTGGGTTCGGATAACGCCATCAATCTGGAAGAGGAAATACGCCGCCTTGAACAAAAGTGTGCAGAGCGCACCCGGGCCATTTTTTCCGGCTTGAGCGAATGGCAAATCTCCCAGCTAGCCCGTCACCCACAACGGCCCTACACGCTTGACTACATCCCGATGATCTTTGATCGTTTCGAGGAGCTGCATGGTGATCGCCTGTACGGTGACGATCATGCGATTGTCGCCGGGCTGGCCTCGCTGGAAGGCCGTGGCGTCATGGTCATCGGGCACCAAAAAGGCCGCGATACCAAGGAAAAGGTCCACCGAAACTTCGGAATGCCGCGGCCGGAAGGCTATCGCAAGGCGTTGCGTCTGATGCAGATGGCCTCGCGATTCGGAATGCCGATCATCACTTTCATTGACACCCCAGGGGCCTATCCGGGGGTCGGCGCGGAAGAGCGTGGCCAGTCCGAAGCCATTGCCCGCAATCTGGCCGTGATGTCGCGGCTGCCGGTTCCGGTCATCTGCAATGTCATTGGTGAAGGCGGCTCCGGAGGCGCCCTGGCGATCGGCGTCGGAGACCGAACCAACATGCTCCAGTACAGCATTTATTCGGTCATCTCACCGGAAGGATGCGCTTCGATCCTGTGGAAAAGCGCCGACAAGGCCGAAACAGCGGCCGAGGCGCTTGGACTGACGGCCCGACGGTTGCACAGCCTGGGGCTGGTCGACAAGGTCATCAGCGAACCACTCGGCGGCGCGCACCGCTCTCCCGCGCAGGTTGCCGTCAAGCTCAAGGAAACCCTGATCGCCCAACTCGCGCATCTGGACAAGCGCAGCAACGATGAACTCCTTGAAGAGCGTTACCAGCGCCTGATGAGATACGGCGCCTTCGAACGGGCGTGACCCAGGACGCCGGTCAATTGCCGGCCTGCCGTCCGGCACTGAAGGATCTTCCCGGAAATGGACGTATCGTGGTCGCATTCAGTGGTGGACCGGATTCGGTCTGCCTGGCCGCCCTGTTGACCGATGCCGGTCTGGATCGGTCCATCGAATGCATCCATGTCGACCACGGGCTTGATCCCGACAGTTCGGGACGCGCCCGAATGGCCGCTGAACTTGCCGACAGGCTGAACCTGGACTGCCGGGTGATCACCGCACGAGTCCAGCGCAAGCATGGCATCGAAGCCGGTGCGCGCAAGGCCCGCTACGCGATTCTGGCCGACCAACTCCAACCGGGAGATGTGCTGGTCACTGCCCATCATGCCGACGATCAGGCCGAGACCGTGCTGATGCGACTGATCCGTGGCTCCGGGCCGGCCGGACTGGCGGGTATTCCGCGTGTGCGCCGCTTTTCAACAGGCTGGTTGGCCAGACCCCTGCTGGACTGGACGCGTCGGGACATTCTCACCTGGCTGGAAGCCCGGGAAATGAAGTGGGTCGAGGATCCGGCCAACCAGGATCCCGACATGGATCGCAATTACATCAGACAGAACATCATGCCGGCGATACTGGCACGCTGGCCCGGGGCGGTGGACAGCATTCGTCGCAGCGCCCGACTGTCACACGGGGCCAGCCGGGTACTGAGCGAGACGAGCGTGGGCGATTTGACCCGCTTCGGCGCCTCGAAGCAGCGACTGCAGCGAGCCGCCATCGAATGGCTCGATGAATTCCGCTGTGCCGAACTGCTGCGTCACTGGTGTCATCACCGGGGGCATACCTCGCCTCCGGCCTCGCGTCTCGAGGAATTCATCGACCAGGCGCGCACCGCCGCCGACGATCGTCAGCCCGAAATTCGCTGGGACGAATCGGTGCTGCGCGCCCATGATCAGTATCTGTGGCTTGAAAAGGTCGATCAAGTTGCCAGCGACTGGGCCGAACACTGGTCAGGGCAGTCACCGTTGACCTTGCCGGGTCGCCTGGGCACACTGCAAATTGATCCAGTGACTGATCAGCTTGACCTTGAGGTCTGCCTGGGACGACCCGGGGAAAGAATTCGGGTCGCTGGCCACTCGGATGCGGTTTCTGTTCGAAAACTGATGCAACGCGCCGGGGTGCCTCCCTGGCACCGCGACCTGTGGCCACGATTGTGGCGCGACGAATGCCTGGTGGCGGTCGGCAACCGCTGGCTGGATGTGGACTTTGCCACGCAACTCGAGCGCGCCGGCGCAACGCTTTCATGGGACACGGAATTGTTCCTGCCTGCGGTAGAATCAGGGTCATGAGTAAACGAGAATCCACCGAACAGCCGGACTTCGAGACTTCCCTGCAGGAGCTGGAAACCATTGTCGAGCAACTCGAGTCCGGAGAACTGAGCCTGGCCGACTCACTCAAGCATTTCGAGAAAGGCGTGACCTTGAGCAGACACTGTCATGAAATGCTCGACCAGGCCCGCCAATCGGTCGAACTGCTGACCCATCCCGAAAACGAGAGCTCGGCCGTTGACTTCAGCGGCGATGATCCAGAATCTGCCTGAATGTCAGGTTGATGCGCGCGCCCACGGCTTTTCGGGTGCGCGGAACCTGGTGTAGCCAATGCTGTTGAACCTGCCCACGCATGACCAGCAGGCTACCGTGGCCCGGCACGATTTCGCGCTTGGCCCCATCCCGGCGGCGCTTGAGCACAAAGCGTCGCTCGGCGCCCAGGCTGACTGACGCGATCAGGGGTTGCGACCCGAGTTCGGACTCATTGTCGGCATGCCAGCCCATCGAGTCGGCGCCGTTTCGATACAGATTGCACAGCACGCTGTTGAAACACTCACCGATCAACGTCGATAGCTGTTGATGGACTTCCTCCAGAGACTCGGTCCAACCGGTCGCTACAAGGGATTTTCCGGAATAGCGATAGGTCAACCCCGGATCCCCATGGAATGCCACCAAACGGGGTTGTCTGACCTGGCGACCAAACAGCAGGATACTGCGCTCGGCCCAGTCGAGCTCTTTGTTCAATACTTCGAACAGACGATCGGCGCAAGAGGTCGAGAAAGCCTGATCAAGATAATCAAGCCGGCCATCGGGCGGCAAGGGCATCTGCTTGAATTCGAGTCGCTTGGCCATCGGATTTTTCACTTTTGCTGTATTGCGAATTGTTAATATGGTCAGGCTGTCTCTCGATTGATCAACGCAAGGATAGGCCCATGAAAAAGTGTTCTCGTCGTAATCTTTTCAAACTCGCCGGCGCCGGCTCATTGGCGCTGTTGCTGCCCAGCCTGGTGCGGATCTCCGATGGCATGGCCGTCGCCGACGAGCGTCTGGACCCGGAAAGCGCGCAAGCCAAGGCGCTGGGATACGTTCACCACTATGATGACGTCGATCCTGATCGCTGGCCACGTTACGAGCCGGGCCAGATCTGCGCCAACTGTCAATTGGCCGAGGGCGACCTGGAAGCCGACTGGATGGGTTGCAGCATCTTTCCGGGCAAGAAGGTGGCCCATGACGGCTGGTGCAACGCCTGGGTCCAGCGCCAGGGCTGAAACCCGACCGCGGCCAGGGCGTGTCATCGCGCCCTGGCCAGTAACCACCAGGCAAAAAGCGCCAGTATCAAGGGGGGTCCCAATGCCACTGGAATGACTGGCCAACCCATCACCAGCCCGGTATAGCTGACCAGTTCAGTGACCATCTGAAAACCCAGTCCGAGCACCAGTGCGGCCACCAGCCGCACGCTCACTGCCCGACTCTTGAGTGGCACTGCGGCCGTGGCCATGGCAGCCAGAACCATTCCAAGGCAGATCAGCGGCAAAGCCAGGCGGCGCCATAACACCATCTCGAACTCGGCAACATCCTGATCGCGCTGCTTGAGTCCTTCGACATACTGCCACAAGTCGGTCAACGGCAGACTGGCTGGAGGACTGAGCAACAACTCCAGCTGTCGGGCGGTGAGGAAGGCGTCCCAGACCATTTCATCCTTGCGGGTGAGAAAGTCCGCTCCACGCTGGTCGAACTGGCGTTGCTCGACAGCGACCAGCTGCCACGTGCCATCCGGCTGAATCAGGGCCTGCTCGGCGCCAACATGACGAACCAGATCACCATCGGCGGTGAATTCATACAGATCGATCCCGGTCGGAATGCGTCCAAGGTGCAGGCTCTGCACATTGAGAAACTCGTTGTCCTGGCGAACCCAGAGTCCATGCCATGGATGCCACAGACCACTGTCTCCCAGGCTCGCGCCGATCAGCCGCTCCGGCCCTTGCTGCACCAGTGGCGTTGCCCATTGCAGGGCCGACAAGCCCAGCAAGGCAATCCCGAACCCGGGGATCAGCGCCAGAGAGGTGAGTTTCCAGACCGAAACGCCCGACGCGCGCATCACGGTAAGCTCACTACGAGCCTGAAAACCACTCATCACCGCTGCCGTGGCAAGGATCGTGATCACCGGCAACAGGTCAATCAATCCTTCGGGAACGGCCTGAAAAGCCCGGATGACTATGACCAGGAGATCCATCGAGCCGCCGAATCCCTCCTCGAGCAGTTGCAGCAATTCCATAAGCCACAGCAAGGCGCCGATGGCGACCGTGGCGATCAGGTAGCCGTAAATCAGGCGAGCCACGATATGGGTGCCGAGAATTCTCACAACGGTGCTCCGGGACCACGCTGGACCAGCAGATAACGGATCATGACCAACAGCAGGACAGCCATCGGAGCCAGGTAAGCCCCGGGCCAGAACGCCAGCGCGCCTTGCTCGAGCCAGTTGATCAGTACGCCGAGAAAGCTGTAATACAGCGAAGCCACCAGAGTGGCCGAAAGCACCCGTGACGACTGACCAAGACGGGGATTGATTCGGCTCAACGCCACCGCAGTCAGCCCGAGCACCAGCATGGACAGCGGACTGACCAGCCGCCACTGCAATTCGGCCACTTCGATCGGCTCGTTGCTGGCCAACAGCTCCCTTGTGCTCATGGCGCGTCGCAATTGTTCGCGCTGTGGCGGCGGGCGACTCTGAAAGACCACCTCGAAACGGTCGAAAAGACCGATCAGATCGTCACCACCATCCGGTTCATTGCGATAGGTACGGACATCTCCGCTGAAAATCAGCCGTACCACGCCATCACCATCATCGGCCTGCTCCAGCCGGCGAGCTCGAAGCATGCCGCTGCCCTCTTCCAGACGCTGGTGCACCATGACCCGATCCAGGCCACCGGCGCTGCGCCCTTCCGCGTAGATCAACCATTGCTGATCGCCGACCTGGAAGCGGCCCGGCTCGATGCGCTCCAGATCGAGCGCGGCGGCCATGCCGCGTTCCAGCTCATAAATGGTGCCATAAGCCCAGGGGCGAAAGACCATGGACAAAGCCGCCACGATCAGCGCCAGAATGATCACCCATAGGCCAATCGCCCTGACGATGCGTCGCCGCCCTGCCCCGGCCGCGGCCAGGGCGATGATTTCGTGACCGGCCTGCAAGCGACCCAGCCCGATAACGATCCCCAGCAGCACGGAGATCGGAACCAGTACATCCATGAACAGCCCCAGGCGCAAGCCGGCCATGGCGCTCACCACCTCCATGGGCCAGCCTTCGACTGCGGCCCGGGCGAGCAGCTGGCTGGCGTAGAACACCAGCACCACGACCACCAGAAACACGAAAACCCCGAAGACCGGGCGCAGGATCTCTCGTCCAAGGTAGCGTTCAATCAGGAGCATGACGAGGGCCTTTGTGAGATGACCGACTCGACAAGCTCGAGATCCTCCGTGGAATCGATGTCGACTGCACTGAGCGGATCCTCAAGCAGGCAGGCGCTGACCCGGGCGCCCGCCCGGCTGGACAGGGCGGCCAGGGCCTCGGACAGAGCGAGGCGTCCGGTCAGGTAGCGCCCCAGTAGCGACCATCCAAGCAGCGAAACGATTCGCCAGGGGCGCTTGCGCTGGCGCTCGATCTGTCGCCACAGTTCAACAACCGCATCACCTGCCGGATTTCGAAAGACAAACAGGTTGGTGCCACACACGTTGACATCACTGAATCGATAGCGGGTGCGCCGACTCCCGGGAAAGCGCTGCATGACGGTCTCATATTTCGCCAGGGCAACCGTCACGTCAGCGTCCGCTTCGGTGCCCAGCAACTGTTCCAGCCAGTCTGTTTTCAGCAACGGGTGATCGGCGGTCACCAGCAGGACGGGACGGCGGCCATCCAGCGCCTTCAGGCCAGCGGCAACACTCAGGCTGGGTGAGGTTTCCGGCCGGATGCGGATCAATCGGTCATTGTCGATTGTAATGCGATCCAGAATTGCCCCATGTTCGGCGGTATCCGGCGCCAGCACCACCAGTCGATCAAGCAAGGGCCAGGCAGTCAGAGTTTCAAGGACCGTTTGCAGCATTGGTCGGCCGGCCACCTGAACGAGCGTCTTGCCGACCACGCCGGCGGTGCGCGCCAAAGGATCATCCGGGCCGCGATCGCCGGCCAGAACAATGACGTCAATCGGCGACGGCGCCTGCGTCACGACAACTCCTTCTCGAAAATACGGTATCGCTTGTACAGATTTCCGCCCATGGCCTCGATCAGCGAGTTCATGCCCTGGTTGGTCTCCAGTATCCACGAAAGTTCCACATTGGTGATGCCGTCGGCAAACAGCGCATGACGCACCTGATCGATCATTCCGAAACTGATCGCCGCTCCGGTGGGGCCGCGCTGGAACCGGCGCCTGACTCCCATGAGCGGCACCCGCGCGGTGGTCGCCTTGCGCGTCTTGATGCGCCACAGCAGTTTCGCCCATCCCACGGGCAACAGTGCGCCGTCGAGATCGGCAATCAATTCGTTGATATTGGGCAGGGCGACAATGAAGCCGGCCGCTTCGCCATCGATTTCCGCGATGCAGGTGTATCCCGGGCGAATGATCTGTCGCAACTCCTTTCCCATGTCGGAGAACTCGCTGCGGGTCAACGGCACGAAACCCCAGTTCCGCGACCAGGCATCGTTGAATATGTCGCGCAACAATTCCAGTTCATTCGGATAATCGGAAAAATTCATCGGACGCAAGCGGATTCGCGCGCCCAGGCGCTGCAGCAATCGCTGCATGGCCAGGGGCGGCTCGAAATCCGGCGCCAATTCATAAGCGAGAAGATCCATGGCCTTCTCGAAACCCAGCCGCTCGACCTGTTCAGCGTACCAGGGCGGTGCGTGGCCCATCATCACCATGGGGGGGCGATCACGACCTTCGATCAGCAGCCCGCAGGACTGATTGACGCCGAGATCATAAGGCCCACGAATCAGCCCACAGCCTTGCTCGCGCAGCCATTCTTCAGCCGCGCTGAACAAACCCGCGAAAACCTGCGGACAGTTCAGCGCCTCCAGTTGACCAAAATAGCCGATTTTCCGTCCCGCTCGGGGCGCCTGCAGCGTATCCAGCTGGGCGCTGATGGTGCCCACAACCCGGCCGTTCCTGTTGGCAATGAACGGCATTGCCGATGCATGCTCGAACCACGGGTGTTTTGCTGACCACTGACGTTTACGCTCGAATCGCAACGGCTCGACCCAGCACGGATCATTCCCATGAACCTGGCGCGGGAATCGCAGGAACTTGCTGAAATCCTTGCGGTCTTTTACAGCTTCGATGCTGAGCGCGCCGCTGCCACTGTCCTTCTGATGAGCCATCCTTACGCGTTCTCCGAGCTCGCTCCAGACCTGTTCGTGCACCCCTCGGGCAGTATAATTCTGTGACCTGCATCACACTTTTTGGTGCATGGGTCTGCATCGAATTGGTATTTGAGTGTTTTCATCAGTTCAGTGGACGCTTATAATGACAGGTTATTGTGCGACAATAATAAGAACGCCCTCTTGGGACGCTCCAAAAAGAAGGGAACAAACGATTTTGATGCAGAATCCGACTCCGACCAACAATTCGTTGCCCTTGAAGACGACCGGGTATCGCAGCCTGGCCGAAGCGCTTGATTATGCCGCCAATGGGACAACGGGTTGCAACTTCTATAACGGCCGTGGAGAGCTGACCAGCGTCCTGTCCTATGCCGATCTTCGCAACCAGGCTCGCAACCTGGCTCGACGACTGCATGGTCTCGGGCTCCAGCGTGGCAGCACGGTGGCCATGGTGGCCGACACCCACCCGCACTTCCAGGTATTTTTCTTTGCCTGTCAATATGCCGGCCTGGTGCCCGTGCCACTGCCTGCTGCGGTTCACCTAGGCGGACGTGAAGCGTTCGTCTCGCACCTGCGCGCCATGCTGGTCGATTGCCGCGCCCAGGCCGCCTTTGCACCGGCCACCTTTTCCGGGTTCCTGGTCGATGCCGCCGAAGGCCTCGATCTGCATGCCGTCGGTACGCTGGACACCTTCATGGAGCTTGAACCGGCCGACGAATTGCCGGAGCCGCCCGAGCTTGATGATCTGGCCTATTTGCAATATACCTCCGGCAGCACGCGGTTCCCGCGTGGCACCATGATTACCCAGCGGGCAGTGCTGAACAATCTGTCGGGCATTCTCCAGTACGGGGTCCAGATTCGCCGCGGCGATCGATTCATGTCATGGCTGCCCTACTACCATGACATGGGGCTGGTCGGCTTGATCCTGGGACCGGTGGTCTCACAATTGTCGGTCGATTACCTCGGCACCCGCGAATTCGCAATGCGGCCCCGCCTGTGGCTGAAACTGATGTCGGAGAACCGTTCAACCATCTCGTTCAGCCCGCCCTTCGGCTATGCGCTGTGTGCCCGACGCCTGCGCGAGAGTGACCTGGATCGTTTCGACCTTTCGGCCTGGCGAGTCGCCGGCGTCGGCGCCGAGATGATTCGTCCGGCCTGGCTGCGGCAATTTGCCGACAACCTGAGTCCAGCCGGGTTTTCGCGATCAGCCTTTCTGCCGTGCTATGGCATGGCCGAATGTTCACTGGCGGTCAGTTTCGCCCCGCTTGGGCAGGGCCTTGAAGTCGACCGTCTCGACGCCAATCTGCTCGCGGCCGATCGCAAGGCACGCCTGGTGGGCCACGCCGACGCGGATACGCGGGTTACCGAGTTCGTCAATTGCGGTCGTCCCCTGCCGGAATACGAAGTCGAAATCCGGGATGAGTCCGGCGATCTGGTCGAGGAACGTCAGTGCGGGCGCATCTATCTGCGCGGCCCGAGCGTCATGAAGGGCTACGCCAACAACCGCGAGGCGAGCAAGGCCGCACTGAGTGACGACGGCTGGCTCAACACCGGCGATATCGGTTACCGGGCCGGCGACTCTCTTTTCATTACCGGTCGGGCCAAGGATCTGTTGATCATCAATGGCCGCAACATCTGGCCCCAGGACCTGGAATTCGTCGCCGAGCAGCAACCGGAGGTGCGCCCCGAGGATGCTTCCGCGTTTTCGATTCCCGGAGAGGATGGCACGGAAGTCGCGGTCCTGGTCGTGCAATGCCGCGAGCGTGACGCCTTTCGTCAGGCCAGCCTGGTCGAATGCCTCAAGCAGCGCATCCAGTCCGAATTCGGTATTGCCTGCCTGATCGAGCTTGTGCCGCCGCATACACTGCCACGCACGTCCTCCGGCAAGCTCTCGCGCAGCGGCGCCCGGCTCGACTTTCTCAAGCGCAATGGTCTCGAGGAACGTGGGATCCTGCCGCGTGAGCTGGTCGATCGCACCCCCCATACCGAAGCGACTGACAATCCCGCTGCCTGATCGCCTGGCCGGGGCATGACCGACACCGCCCTGACCGGCGCCACCGGCTTTGTCGGACGTCGGCTGTTGGCCATGCTGCTGGCAGAAAACCACTCGGTCCGGGCACTGGCCCGTGAAGGCCGCACCCTGCCCGAGCACGAACACCTCAGCCGAATCACCGGATCGCTGAGCGATGTCAACGCTCTGAAATCCCTGGTCAGCGGCGCCGACGTGGTGATTCATCTGGCTGGGGCAACCAGTGGCTTCGACTACCGGGACCTGGCCCGGACCAACGTGGCCGGCTGTCAGCGGCTGCTCCAGGCCATGGCGACGAGCGCACCCGCTGCGCGACTGATCCATGTATCCAGCCTGGCCGCCCGTGAACCGCAACTGTCCGACTATGCCGCCAGCAAACACGCCGGAGAGGAGGTCGTCCATGCCGCGGCCAACAACTGGCTGATCATTCGTCCGCCGGCCGTGTACGGTCCCGAGGATCCGGCGCTGGCGCCGTTGTGGCGCCTGCTGGCGCGCGGCTGGTTGCCACGAATCGGGTCGGACCAGGCACGCTTCTCTCTGTTGCATGTCGATGATCTGTGTTCAGCGCTGATTCGTTCCGCAGAAGGTGACTGGCCAGAGAATACGCTCATCGAGTTGCATGATGGACGTCCGGATGGCTACAGCTGGAATGAAATCGCCGCGATTGCCGCCGACATTCGCGGCCGGCGAGTCAGAGCCATCAAGGTCCCTGAAGGCGTGCTGAAAGCCATCGGAGCCACCCACCTGGCCCTTGCCCGCATGCGCCGAACCCGGCCGCCTGTTCTGGTGCCGAACAAGGTTTCCGAACTGGTTCATCCGGACTGGGTCTGTGATAATACCCGTCTTCCCGGTTGCCCGGACTGGCGACCCATTCGAACACTCGAAAACAGCCTGACGACCTTGCCTGGATGGAAAAAATTCCAATGACCAACGAATTGCGCCAAGAAATCGACCAAGCCATCAGCCGGGCGCTGGCCACTGCACTACCGGAAATGAAGGACATTGACCGAGATGCCGCCCTGACCGGTGATATCGGCCTGGATTCGGTACAGATCATGAACCTGGTCATGGAGATCGAAGATGATCTCGATGTGTCCGTGCCGGTCGATATCCTGTCCGAAGTTCAGACCCTCAATCAACTGGCCGAGCGCCTTGAATCCCTGGTCGGCGAATCACGCTCATGAGTCTGTTCGACAAGTTTCACAAGCTGGCCGAGGCACGCTCCGGGCTCGGCCAGGATGGACCGGCCCCGATCGCCACGCCCATCGAGCGGGTCGATTCGGCTACACGCGGCTGGATTGGCGGACGTGAAGTCATTCTGGCCGGGACCAACAATTATCTCGGCCTGACCTTTCATCCTGATGTCATCGCCGCCGGCACCCGGGCGCTGACTGAGCTGGGCTCGGGCACCACCGGTTCACGCATGGCCAATGGCAGCTATGGCGCTCACCAGGCGCTGGAGGCCGAACTGGCGGCCGCATTCGGCTGGCCCTCGGCGATTGTATTTTCAACCGGTTACCAGGCCAATCTCGGCGCCCTGTCGACCCTGGTGGGCCAGGGTGAATACCTGCTGCTCGATTCCGACAGCCACGCCAGCATCTATGACGGCGCTCGACTGAGCAATGCCCAGACCATACGCTTTCGCCACAACGACCCGGAAAACCTGGATCGGCGCCTGTCCCGGCTGGGCGATGATGCCGGCCGCGCCCTGGTGGTGGTCGAGGGGTTGTATTCCATGCTCGGCGACCAGCCGCCGCTGGCCGAGTTTGTCGAGGTAAAGAACAACCACAAGGCCTGGCTGATGGTCGATGAGGCCCATTCGTTCGGTGTGTTCGGTGAGCGCGGACTCGGCCTGGCCGAACAGGCCGGACTGTTGGATCAAGTCGATTTCATCGTCGGCACCTTCTCCAAGAGCCTGGCCGGAATCGGCGGCTTTTGCGTCAGTCCGCATACCGACCTGGAATTGCTGCGCCTGGCCAGTCGCCCGTACATTTTCACCGCCTCACCCTCTCCCACAGTCATCGCCTCGACCCGCAAGGCCCTGGAGCTGCTGGTCAACGGCCAGGAACTCAGGCTATCACTACAAAGGAATATCAATCGTTTATACGAAGAAGTGAAAGCGATGGGTTATGAGCTGGGTAGCCCCGATCCCGGACCGGTCATGGCCATAATCCTGCCTGACCGCGCCACGGCCCTGGCCCACTGGAAAGGCCTGCTGAATGCCGGCATCTATGCCAACCTGATGATCCCGCCGGCCACCCCTGCCGGATTGAACCTGCTGAGAATTTCCCTGAGTGCAGCGCATACCGACGCCGATATTGACCAGATCGTCAATGCCTTGCGCAAACTTCGTGACGGCTTGTAGAGCTTTCCGGCGCCTCGGCTAGAGCCCGGACTCTAGAATGCGCGACTACCGTGTTCGGCATGGCCAACACCCTCCAGTGTCCGAACATGATCCTTGCGCACCTTTCAAGAAGCTTGCTGATTGCCCTTTTCGCACTCGCCCTGGCCGCGCCCGCCAGTCAGGCTGGCGAATGTCAATGTGGTTGCAGTGCTTACTACGACATGCTCGAAAGCATCGAGCGCGATGCCGGCCAATGGCCGGCCAAGCTGGACCGGTGCGCGGGCGCTTGCGCCACTGCCTGGTCCCAGTGCGAGATCAGCCAGAACAAGTCGGAGCGGTTGGCCGCAGCCGAGTCCGATGACAGCGAGTCAGATGCCGATACTCGCGAACAGGACAATGACGAGAATGACGCCCTGTCTCACTGACTCGGCGCCTTACCAGGACTCGACAATGGTCTTGCGCTCCAGCGGGTCCATCGCAGAAATCCTTTCGTCCTGGTAGTAGGAATCGCTGCGAATCGACTTGGTCGAGATTTCGGCAAAGATACAGCCCTTGCGAGTGCGGAAGGCATGCAACTGGTCACGCTCGACCAGCAGTTTGTCACCCGGCTCGAGATGGATGATATCGCCATCCAGATCGACCTCCAGATCACCCCACAGTACGTGGAAGGTTTCTTCCTTGGCCTTGTGTTTGTGATGGGGATGTTTCTGACCGGGCAGCATGATCAGGAACTTGTTGCAATACTCACGGTTGATTGAATTGATCAGCACACAACCGGTCTCGCGAAAACGGTCGATCCCGTAGTGATGCGAGATCTCGATACTGATGTCATCGCCCAGGGCGATACCGGCCTCGTAGAGCTGACCCTTGGCATCATGCAGGATACCGCGAATCTGGGTGTACTTGTCCTGCTGGGCATGCTCGAAAATGGCCTCATCGGCCGGATAGTCGCGCGAGGCGACAAAGCTGGCGCGATACTGGCCGAACTGCCCTGAGGTCAACTGGCCGTCCTGGCAGGGCATCGCGAAGTAGACATCTTCGCGCTTGATGTCCTCGCCCTTCTTGATCGGCCGCTTAGCGAATACGCCGCGCTGCAATTGCAGCAATGATTCGTATTCCTTCTGGCTGACGTGTTTGTCATCGTCGCTGCCCATGATGGCCCGCGCACGGTTGGCGGCATCCAGCCACTGACCGGCCTGCTCCGGGTTCATGGAATACTTGTTCAGGGCAATCTCATCGGTCTCGACGCCGAAGTGGCGCTCCAGCAACTTCGCGCCCTGGGCCACTGCAACCATGACCACATCGGTATCGTCCGGCGCCTCGTGCCCGGAGTAGCCGATGGTGACATACGGGTAGCGCCGGATCATCTTGGCCATGAAATTCATGGCATGCTGTTCCTGCGGGGTCGGATACAACGACACGCAGTGCATGATGGCCAGCTCAGACACCCGCTTGCTCAGGAAGGTGACCAGGTTGTCGATCTCGTAGATCGACAGCCCCCCGGTCGAGGCGATCACCGGCTTGTCGGCCGCGGCAATGGCCTCGATCAAGGGCCAGTCGGTAGCCGAGCAACTGGCAACCTTGATGATTTCCACGCCCAGCGACTGGCACAGTCCCACCGAGGGCTCGTCGAACGGCGTGGCCACCGAGACCAGCCCGGCCTTGCGGGTCGCATCAACCAGTTGACGGAACTGGCCATCATCCAGACGCGTGCTCTCGAAGCGCGGGATATGCATGATGTCATCGCGACCCTTGGCGGTCGGATGAATGAAGCTGTCAAGCTCGCGAAACTGCAGCTTGACGGCGGCCCGAACACGATGCTCGCGCGCCAGTCTGGCGGCGGCATCAATGATCTTCATCCCATGGGCGACATCGCCCTGGTGATTGTTGGCCATTTCGAAGATATGGAGATTCTCGAAAATCCTGCTCATGAAACACCTTTGTTCGAATTCGTTTCGGTTGGGTCGGCCAGGCCACAAAGGGCCAGCGCCTGGGGCAGCGAGACCAGTCGGTCATCGACGTAGTAGTCGGCCGGGGGCTTGCCGAAGCACAGCTCATGATAGCGCACTCCCCAGCGCTCCATCTGCTCGGCGGTCACCTCGGTCCAGTCCTTGCCGGTGCCGGATCCACGCGCGGTGAACAGCACGATATGGCAACCGGCATCAAACAGGGCATTGACCCTGGAAATATTGTCCGGGATAGGTCCGGCGCTGGCATAGTCCAGCTCGGGCACGGCCTCGGCCAGCACGCCGTCGATATCGACGACCAGGCGACGCGGCTTGATCGCAGCATCGTTGCGACCATCCGGTGAGGATGAACCATTGGCAATCATGGCGGCTTCGACCTTTTCGACATCGGCCGGGGTATCGATACTGACCTGCGGTTCCTCGATGACCACGGCACCCGCCCGCTCGCCCATCAGCGACTGATGTTCAAGCAAGGTCTTACGGCGCAATGCATAAGCCACGCCATTACGATGATAGACCGGCTCGAGCTGCTGGCGAGCAATGATGCTACTGCCACGCGGATCGAAATAATCCATGCGGCCATTCTCGCCCACCGTGAGTTGCTTGAGCGGGTGGGATTTCAGGTCGGTCGGACTGACGGTCCAGACCGCATCGAGATCCTCGTTGATCAGCTTGTTGACGGTCTGGCGGACATGATCGACCCGTCGCAACGGCGAGGTCGGCTGCAGCATGACCACAATGTCGTAATGCTGACCATCGTCATCTTCGGTGGCTTTCAGGGCGTGGGCCAGCACATCGACATCGCCAATGCGATCGCCGGACAACTCGGTCGGGCGCATGAACGGTGCTTCCAGCCCATGCTCCATGGCGGTCTGTCGAATCACCAAGTGATCGGTGGAAACCACGGCCCTGTCCACCCAATCCAGCGCGCGTACCAATTCGGCGGTATGAACCAGCAGCGGTTTGCCGGCCACCGGCAACAGGTTCTTCATCGGGATGCCCTTGCTGCCACCACGCGCCGGCACGACCACCAGAATGCGTTGTCCGGAAATCATGGCGTCTCAAGCCCGAACCTTCACCAGCCGGCCGTCGCGGGCCGACTTCAAAGCGGCAACAATCACCTGCATAGTCTCCAGTCCCGCGCTCATGTCCAGCGGCGAGGCCATCGAATGATCTTCAAGCATGTGCCCGACATGTTCGATCTCGCCACGAAAATCATCGGGACGGGTCTTGGCGACCCGCTCTTCCAGTTCAAGTCCGTCCTGGCGAATCAGCCGAACCAGGTCGTGACCGGGATCGATATTGACCTGCCATTCCAGGTAACCCTCGGTACCCTCCAGGCGCAACCACTTCTGTGCCGGCTGGGTGACGACATCCTGAACAATGGTGCCGACCAGGCCACGATCAGTCCTGACTGAAAGCTGGGCAATGCGATCGTAAGCCGCGCCATCGGCCTCGACCTCGTCAAGCATGGCCATGACCTCGCTGATCCGGCCCATGCCGGCCAGTTCGGCAAAATACTGCCAGATATTGATCGCATGGCTGTGCTCGCCCAGTGCGCCACCACCGCGGCTGGTAAAGCCCAGGTAGGTATCTGCCGGCCCCGCCAGCCAGGGGTGGGCGGCGAAAATGCCGCCCCAGTGTTCGCGGGTCTTGGCCCTCAAGGTGGTGATTTCACCGATTGAATGCTCGGCCAGCCATTGGGCGGCGATGCGGGTATGGCCGGTCAGGCGATGGTTGTATCCAACCAGCACTCGAACATTGTGCTCGGCGGCCAGCTCCACCAGTTCGGTGCACGGTTCCAGGTCCGGCGGGCACAGCGGCTTTTCGATCAATATCACGCGTGGCTTGCTGTTGCGAATCTCGGCCAACGCCAGGGGAATGTGACTGTCCGGCGGCGTGCCGATAATGACCAGGTCAAACTGCTCGCTCGCGGTGTCTTCGGGGCGGCGCAGTCGAATGCCCTCATCCCACTGCCCATAGCGGGTCGGGTAGATGTCATCGCGGGTGCGCTGCAACGCGGCCTCGTCGATATCGCACAGGGTCACATCCCAGCCCTGCTCACGCGCGGCATGGGCCAGATGATTGCCGATCGAACCGGCGCCCAGAATCTTGACTTTGGTCATGAGTTCACTTGGTATTTGAAGACAGTGGCCAAGGGCATGGCAGCGTTAACCGCGCAATTCTACCAATTGCCCTAGCCCGGCAGGCGTTCAATTCAGTCACCCGGCGAGATTTCGAAAACATTGCGCTCGAGCTCGCGCACTTCAAATGCCTGCTGCATGCCGATACACCCGGCCAGGGTTTCAAGCCGCTGGCGGACCTCAGGCAGGCTGGTATCGGGAAACATGTGAGCCAGGTAGGGTCGATAGTTGGCCGTGCCCGGCAGGCGATGCTCGATGCGGCGCAGCTGTCGCCTGAATGCAAGTGCCGCCCCGGCAAATCGCGGTCGGTTGCCCGTCGGCGGCTCGGGATTTTCCAGCAGTGGCCGGATTGCATCGAGAATGTATTCGCTGTCGAGGCGCTCACGCCCGGTTCCGGCCATGGCGCGAGTCATGATCTGCTGCGCCCCCTCGCGGGCCTGACGGGCAAACACTGCGTCTGGGTCGTCCCGGCAGTCCCTGGCGCCCTGTTCCAATTCATCCAGGTTTTCGCAGGAAAGGCTGATGTCATTGGGCAAGGGATGATCGAAGCGCTGTGAGCGAACCGGACGGTACGCCAGCGCCGGCCGCGCCACCTGAAAGGCTTCGACGGCCGTGGTACAGCCATTGTGAATCAGCCCGTCACTGGCCAGCAGCCAGGCCACCACATTGCCGCGCGAATCGATGCGGACATTATCAAGACCATTGAGCAGGTCCTCCCAGGTTTCACGACGCTCACTGGGGTGCGGACGCACCACGAATTGCACCTCCGGCAAGGTGCGCGCCAGGGCCGGGATGGCTTCGGTAAAGGCTTTGAACAATTCGTACTTGTGCGCGGCAAAGCCGCCGCGCGGATCGTCCGGGCGCTGCTCGCGCAGCCATTTCAGGTGACGATTCTGACGCGGCTGGACATGGTTGACCCGCGAAAAATTGGTGTTGATCAGCACGAAACGACCGTACTGTGATCGAATTCGGGCGACTTCATCCTCGAACAATGCCTGTAGCGGCTTTTTCAGCAAGTCGGCACGCGGGTTGCCACACACGGCAATCGGACCGCCGGCATGCTCCGGGTGCTCACGCCAGGCATCGGCGTTGTCTTCGCCCCAGGCAATCAGCAATTCCGGCTCGTTGAGCGTCGGCCCATCGACCTTGGTGCGCCAGTAGACCTCGCGCGAAGCCCAGACCAGCCCTTCCTCGTCCCACAAGGCGACCCGATGACCACACGACCGCGCCAGGGCCAGGTTATGGCGACTGCGCGCGGTCACGCTCTTGCCGATATAGACACCGGCCGGATAACGTGACAACGACAAGTCGATGGTCTTCTTGGCGCCGACGATGGCGCAAATGCCGCGTCCGGCCGCGACCAGACCCAGCAGCAACTTGGCGTCGAACTCGCGAACGCGCGTTTCACACGGCAGAATCAGGGTGCGCATTCAGTCCGCCTGGAAGCGCTCGGCCAGCTCCGGGTTCAGGCGCTCGGCGACAAAGCGATCAATGCGTTCGATCTCGCCATCATCGAAGTAATCTCGATAGCCGCCAACCTTGCCCCGTCGCACCTTGTAGGAATCCGGGTCCTCGACATTCGCGGCCTTGAGACGACTGTTCCTGAAATAGTTGTCGCGTTCCTTGCGCTTGAGAGATTCGAACGAGGCAAACTCCACGGCCTCGGCAATTTCGTCGGTACTGAAATCCTGCTCGAGGAATTCGAGCAATCGTGCCATTTCGGCTTCCGGCTCGGCCCTGAGGGTTTCGTAGAAGAGTCGATAGACGCGATCCCAGCCGTTCAATTCCTCGTGCCAATGATTGAGATAGTCACAAATCGCCGGCAGCCCCAGCGGGGATTGCATGACGAACTCGAACATCGAGCCCGCCTGGTCAACCGCGTACATCTCGCGCTTGTAGGCGCTCGCCCTGCGGGTCGACTGGAAATACTCGGAGACCGCCACATCACGCGGGTCGCGCAGCAGCAACACCACCGGCATAGCGCACAGTTTCGAGCCGTGGCGCGGATGGCGGGCCAGGCGATCAAGGTAATGACCATGGGTCATGGCGTACACCGGAATCGCCGAGTTCTGACTCTTGAAGTTGTCATACTCCAGCAACTGGTTCTCGGCCAGCCCATGGCGCCTCTGGTAGAGCCGGGAGAGCATGGCGCGCAACCAGGTCCGACCACTCTTGGCCCGCGACAACACCAGAATGTCGGCCGCCAGTACGCGGCGATTGTCAAGCCCGGCGCGCAGGCGATGACGCGCCCGAACGCGGCGCTCACGCGGCAATGGCGCGGTCAGCGCCCAGATTCCGGCGCGGTAGAGGCGGAGACGGTCGATCATGGTGATTCGGATTGCTCGGGAAAACAGTTTATTGTAATCGCATTTGCTCGATCACACGCCGGACGCGGTCGGCCAGTTGCTGGCCATCGGATGGCTGCAAGGCTCGGGTTTCGATCGGTTCACCCAGGCGCACCCGGATACGGCCCGGTCGAATATGAAACCCACCGGGCGGCATGACCTGTCGGGTGCCCTCGATGACCACTGGAACCACCGGGACACCGGCGCTGATCGCGACCCGGAATGCTCCGGGCTTGAAGCGTCGCAATTGGCCGGTCGTGCTGCGGGTTCCCTCCGGAAAGGCCGCCATGCTGTGTCCCTGCCCGAGCAAATCCGCCGCGCGCTGGAGTTGTCGCGCGGTATCACGCGCACCACCGCGCTTGATCAGCACCATGCCCATGGCACGCGTGTACCAGCCCAGAAACGGCACCTTGCCCAGCTCGGCCTTGAGTATGAAACGCAAGGGCACCGGAATGGCCATGAATAGTGCGCAGATATCGATCATGGAGGAGTGATTGGCCACGAACACGTGCGGACGGGCGAAATCAACCTGCTCGCGACCCTGCACCTCGAAACGCGATAACGAGCCGTACACCAGAAACGGCGACCAAATCCATGCAGCCATGCGTAATGGCACATGCGCATCGCCGGTCACCACCCGTATGATCAGCGCGATGCTGATCCAGAACATCGACCAGGACAAGGTGAGGACAAGCTGGATGGTGTTGAAAGCCAGCCAGCCGAGTTTTTTCAATGTTAACATCGATCCGTGTTGGCGGTTGCCCGCCAGGCCCTTTTCAAGCCGCAGCATCATAACGAGTTTGTCAGGCATCTGTCATGTCCGCCCAACATGCGCGCTAACCCGGCCCATTCCGGTATAGACTGACCGGGCCGATTACCACCCAGGGAAATCAATGCAGGGACAGATTGCCATTGTCGTGGTCATGAGCATTGCCGGCATGCTGCTGGCGCTGGCTCTGGGCGAGGCCTGGCTGATGCAGATGCTTCTGGGAGAAACCCGCTGGCTGGCCGTCCTGGCCGGGGGTTTCATCGGCGCGCTATGGGCGGTGGTCATCGTGCAGGGTCGACGAATCGAGGCGCTGGAAAAACGCCTGGAGGGCATCGACGAACCCGGCGGCGCCAAATCGACTGCATCCCCCGAAGCCGTTCCCGCACCCTCATCGGAACCCGCCGAGTCGCCGCAATCAGAAACCGCACCGGCTGCTGTCGCCAAACCGGACGCCACCGGCATCGACACGCGCCCTGCCCGGCCGCCATCACGAGCATCATCTCCGAAGCCCACTCAAACCGGGGGTGACGGGCTGGCCACTCGAATGCGGCGCTGGTTCACTCATGGCAACGTTCCGGTCCGAATCGGCGTGCTGGTGACCTTTATCGCGGTCGCCGCCCTGTTGCGCTATGCCGGTGAGCAAGGCTGGCTGAGTGCACCCATCGAGGTGCGCCTGAGCCTGGTCGCCCTGGCCGCGATTGCCGCGCTGGCATTTGCCTGGATGCGCCGCGAGCGCCAGCGGCTGTTCGCCCTGTCGCTGCAAGGTGGCGCCATCGGCGTACTGCTGCTGACCACCTATGCCGCCTTCGATTTCTACGCATTGATTCCCACTGTCGCGGCCCTCGGCCTGACCGTGGTCTTTGTCGGCGCCTGCGGTGTCCTGGCCATGTTCCAGAAAGCCCCGGCCCTGGCGGTGCTCGGCATGCTGGCCGGCTTTGCCGCCCCGCTGCTGATTGCCGCCGGTGGCGACCGTCCCCTGGCGCTGTTTGTCTGGTACGCAATTCTCAATCTTGCGGTACTAATGCTGGCCTGGAAACAGACCTGGCCGCTGCTCAACCGCCTCGGCTTCGCATTTACCTTCGTGGTGGCGTGGGTCTGGGGCGTGCTGGCCTGGAGTCCCGAGTACTACCTGCTGGCCCAGGTCTTTCTGATCTTGTTTTTCCTGTTTTACCTGGCCATTCCGCTGATCGAAGGTCTGCGACGGCCCGAGGGCCAGCCGGAGCGGCTCGATGTGATGCTGGTATTCGGCTTGCCCTTGTTCGCCCTGCCCCTGCAGATCGCCATTCTTGATGGCGCACGATTGCCGGTGGCCTTTTCGGCCGTGATCGGTGCGCTGACCTACCTGTTCAGCGCCTGGCTGATTCGTGCTCGGCCGGGCATGTCCACACTGATGCGTTCGCACGCTGTTCTGGCCCTGGGCCTGGCCACGGTGGCCGTTCCATTCGCATTTTCGGGTCCGACCATCACCATGATCTGGGCACTGCAAGGCGCCGCACTGGTCTGGTATGGCTGTCAGCAGCAGCAACGGCCGACGCGCCTGGCAGGCTTGGGCCTGCAACTGACGGCAACCGCGGTCTGGATGGTCAATCACCTGCTCGACGGCCGTGGCGAATGGTTCCTGCTCAATCCGCTCGGTTTTGCCGGTCTGGCGCTGGCCTTTGCCGCCTTGTTCAGCGCCTGGTGCTTTGCCCGCGCCTCGGCAAGTTCGGATCGGGTCAATGCCTTGGTCGGGTGGGGCCTGGCCTTGTGGATACTGACCGGACTGTTCGAGGCCTTCGCTCACTTCCAGGTCCTGGTGCTGACTCAGACACTGATCGCCTGGGCCGCGCTCACCGTGCTGCTTGCCGCCGGGCTGCATCACCGGCAGCGCTGGTGGGTCACCGCGCCGGTCACCATGCTGGCATTGGCCGCCTGTGTTCCCCTGGCGCTTGCCCAGTCGGTCAACACCCTCCCTCTGTCCGGGTGGGGAGGTCCGATGTGGTTGCTGGTTATGATTGCAGTCTTGTACGGAGACTGGAGCTTTCGTCAGCATTCGACTCAATGGCGAGTCTGGATCGCGCTGGTTGCCCATGCATCAATCTTCACGATGCTCGTCCTGACAGGCATTCATCTGGCCGATCAGGGCTGGGCTTTGGGCGATGGCTGGCAGTGGCTTATTGGGTCACTGCCCGTGCTGGCGCTGGTGGCCTGGCTGGCCGCGGGTCGGCACCCGCCCTTGTGCGCGGGTGGCGCCCTTGACCCGGATCATCGTGCTGTCTTTCTGGGCTTTACGGCCACGATCGTCTCGCTGGGACTGGCCGCCAGCCTGGCCGCACCGGGTCAAGCCGACCCGATGAGCTGGCTACCATTGCTCAACCCGCTGGAACTGGGGCAACTAATCACCTTGTTGTTGTTATTGATGCTGGCCCGAGGCACACGAGATCAGCCCATCCGCTTCCCGTTGCCGGTGGTCGGACTGTTGCTGGCAGCCACGGTCACCGTCATGGGCCTGCGCGCGGTTCACCAACTGACCGGCGTGGCCTGGGATCTGGAACAATTGCTGGCCAGCAACACCGCCCAGGCCACCCTGAGCGTGACCTGGACACTGATCGGGGTCAGCGCCTGGGTCGCCGGTTCGCGTCTCAAGTCGCACGCACTGTGGTGGGCCGGCGCCATCCTGCTGGGCATCGTACTGTTGAAATTGCTCATCATTGATCGGCAATTCCTGTCCACGGCAGCAGGTATCCTGTCATTCATGGCCTTTGGCCTGTTGTCGATCGCGGTGGGCTACCTGGCCCCGGCGCCGCCTTCGACCGCACAGCGGGAGCACACGTCATGAAGCAGTCACCATTCGATCCGATCATCAAGTTGACCAGCGCGCTCTTGCTGTCCCTGATGACGATGTCGGTCTGGGCGGACTCACTCGAACAGAACTATGCCTGGGTCTGGACGCTGGATCCTGATCGGGAGGAATCGGTCTGGCGCATTCCACTGACCGAGAAGCTGATGAGTGATCTTCACAGTGAACGGGCCAATGACCTTGTGCTCGTCGATGCGCGCGGCCAGGAGATTCCCTTTACTCGCCTGCCGGATAGCGCGCTGATCGAGGCGCTTGAGCAGACCCATGAACTGGACATCGAATCGGCCCTGGTCGAAAAAGACCACGAGCACCCTGAGGCGCTTGAGCTGATCATTGATCATGACGGCACTCGCATGCGTGTTCGTTCACCGCGAACCGAACCGCGAGACAGCACCCAGGGCGCACTGGTCTTCCAGGCCCTGATCGGTGCTCCGGCCGAGCGTCCGGATTGGCCGGAACATCTCCTGGAGCTTGAACTGACCAGCGCCGATCCCCTGTCGATCGATTGTCGCCTGCGCGATGCCGGCGACGTCGACCCGGCCCGATTGAGAGTTGATTTTCGTGCCGTTGGCGACAGTCGCCCGCGCCGCTACGAGGCCAGCCAGTCGATCCAGGAACTGCCTGCGGGCTGGCACCTGAGCTGTTTTGGAACCCGAACGCCAACCGAGCTGGAAATGTCCGCCGCTCGCTTGGTCAGTTCCGGACAACGTGATTATCGCCAGAATCACGTACTTGCCGTCAAGGCTGAACGGCTTGAGGACCAGCCGGGTCGATTCGAATTCGAGCTGGATGGTCCTTATCGGACACACGCACTGACAATAAGCTCCGACGAACCCAACCTGGTCAGTCGCATCGAAGTGTTTTCGCGGGTCAACGAAGAGCGGTCATGGCGTGCACGCGGGATCACGACCTTGTCGACCCTTGAATCAGAGCAGGCACGGCTGGAATTTGCCGATGAGCCCGCTCACCGCGACCGCTACTGGCAGGTACGTACCGAGCCTGCACTGGAACAACTGCCGGAATTCGAAATGGAAACCTGGCAGGATGAACTGGCTTTTCTGGCTCGCGGCCAAGCCCCCTGGCGACTGTATGCGGGCAGTCGTCAATCGCACGAACTGGCCGAGCCCGCGGGCTGGCTCGACGAAACCATTCAAAGACTGGGGCCGGCCTGGAACTGGCCGTCGCTGGAGCCGACTCAGCGGGAACAAGCCGGCGGACCTCCAGTGCTGGAAACTCCGCTGCCACCCATTCCCTGGCAGCGTTACCTGTTGTGGGCCGTTCTGGTGCTGGCCGCCGGCCTGGTCATCTACCTGGCCATGCATCTGCTGAGTCATCGCTGAGCGGTGATTATCAGTCAGGCACCCGGCCGGTGTACTCGGAAAAGATACCCATGACCGCCTTGCGCTCAACCTGTTCGAATCCGGCACTTTTCAGCGCCGCCAGAATGGTTTCCGGCGGTACACAGTTCTCGATGGTATCCCAGTAATAGCGCATCAACACCTGGGCATCACGCGAACGCCGGAAAACACGAGTCAAGGCCGGCACCACGCCGCGCATGTAAAAGCGCAGAAAGTGAAATCCGAGACGATTCTGCGGCCGGGTAATCTCCAGCAGCAACACCTTGCCACCGGGTTTGAGCACACGGCGGTATTCGCGAAAGGTCTTTTCCAGATCGGCAACATGGCGCAATGCATAACCCATGGTCAGCATGTCGAACAGACCATCCTCGAACGGCATGTCCTCGCCGAGCCCTGTCACTGTCTCGCGAACGCCATTGGCGCGCGCCTCGGCCAGCATGCCCTCGCTTGGGTCCAGGGCGACCACCCGACCACTATCACCCACTCGTTCCTGGGCAATCAGGGCCAGTACGCCGGTACCACTGCCAACGTCGAGCAGATGCATGCCCTCGCTCACTCCATGGCGCTCCGTGGCCTCGCGACGATAGCGGCGACCCGAACCGAACGACATCATGGCGTTGATCCAGTCATAGTGTTCGGCGCTGGCATCAAACATCGCATCGACCCGCTCGCGCCGCCCGGTTTCATCAGGATAGTATTCATCCAGCACCGGGTGCGGCGAGAGCTTCTCGGGATTGACGGGGCGTCCGGCAGGTTCGTTCATCTAGTTCTGGTTTCGAATGCGTGGTCCGGACGCCATCCTAACCCAGATGCGAGGTATTTTCCCGGCCACAGACCCGGCAGGGCGCTATAATGCCCACTGGCTTGAAGGCGATGATCAGACATGCCGTTTCCGAAACCGTTTTACCGCTGGCGCCCCCATCCCTGGCACGGCCTGGAAACCGGCAAGGAGCCGCCCGAGCGGGTCCACGCCTATATCGAAATCACGCCATTTGACACGGTCAAGTATGAAATCGACAAGCAGACCGGTTACCTGCGTGTCGATCGCCCTCAGCGCACTTCCTCGCAGCCTCCGACCCTTTACGGGTTCATCCCGCGCACCTATTGCGGCGACCGGGTCGGCAAGCTCATGCCCAACGCCAAGAAGGGCGACAGTGACCCGCTTGACATCTGCGTGTTCAGTGAACGCCCGATCTCACGCAGCGAAGTGCTGCTGGATGTTCGCGTGATCGGCGGCCTGCAGATGCTCGACCACGGCGAGGCCGACGACAAGATTGTCGCAGTCCTGGAAAACGACAACCTGTGGGGCAAGGCCAACGACATCGACGACCTGCCCAAACCCCTGGCCGAGCGCCTGCGCCACTATTTCCTGACCTACAAACTGCTGCCGGGCGAGTCCGGCGACATCGCCATCGACAACATCTACGACCGCAAACACGCCTGCAAGGTCGTCGAGGCCTCGATCCGCGACTACGAGGAGCAATACGGCGACTGAAGGGGTTGACGAAAATTTGCCGGAACGGGATAATACTCGGCTTGCAATTCCCCGGTAGCTCAGCTGGTTAGAGCGGGTGACTGTTAATCACTAGGTCGTTGGTTCGAATCCGACCCGGGGAGCCAGAAAAATCAAGGCCTTGCGACTGTTTCGGCGGCGCAAGGCCTTTTCATTTTCGGCGCTAGGTAACTGTTAGGTAACCCTGGGTGCTCGATCTACCTTCAAGCCGATACCACGCAGCACTTCCCCATCGGCCTCGACCCTGACCTTCAGGTTACAAGCTGAATCGAAGCGAATGGGTGAAAATACCAGCATGAACTGAGTCACCTGCTTTCGTCCTCGGAGTGGCATATCGCCATCGTCCTCAGCCGCGTCGGATGCGGCAGTCAATTGCTGCTTGTCGAAGTCGATTTCCTGCAAGGTGTCGTCATTCTGGAGAACTCGCAGCTTCATCGAGTTGATCGGTTCGTCTGCAGGGGCAATGACCTTGACCGCGAGGCATAGCTTGGGCAGCACAATCGGAAAGTCATGAACCAACAGGCTGGACGAATAGGCGCCAATAAACGAGATTTTGTTCGCGACTTCCTGGCGAATGTCGTCGCAGAACAAGGTTTCGACATGGCGCCTACTCACGGCCGGCGAGCCCGGGCATGAACCAGCGCTTCCTGGCGGCGCAGTGCCTCATCGAGACGATTCAAGTCAATCTCCAGCGCCCTGGCGAGTTTGCGGCAGGTTTCAATGGTGAGATTCTCGGTGCCCCGCTCGATACGGGCGATATGCGACTGGCTGGTGGCCATGCTCTCAGCCAAGTGGGTTTGCGACCACCCCTTACCCAGACGCAGGCTGCGCACGGTCTCGCCTTGTTCCCCGTAGAACTGCTCTGCCACCCAGCGCCGGCCTTCTTCCATGTCGGCACACCCTGCGGGATCCTGCTCCCAGTCCCCCACCAGGTCCTGAATGGTGGAGAAATGTTTCGGTGGCGGTTCAATCGATGTCTGGAAATTCTCGAACGCAAGTATCTGGCAGCGGGTCCGGCTGCTCGCCTCCCCTGCATCACCGAAACTGGCCTTGTAGCTCTTCGTAGGCCCGGAGGACACGCTGTCCGATCGGATGGTTTGAGTCATAGTCGAACTCCCGTGGTGCTATCGCAAGCACAAAATACTTCTGTTTTCCTGGCAAATAGGCATAAACAACACGATGTCGAATACCGGCCCGGTCCAGGTCCCAGGCCTTCAGCCGCCACAGGTCTCGCCCCTGTCTCCATTGCTCCTGCCATCGGCTGACATGAAAATCTTCGCGACCATGGGCGCCAAAATCGTGCACGGTCAAATTGTCTAGAAGGTCTTGATCCGAGGAAATCTGTTCCAGCAGCGCCAGAATGCGAGCGGCGGCCGGACGGTCAGATTGCCGCAACGCTTTCAGATCCTCAACCGCATCATCGTGGATATCTAAAGTGAACAATATATCGACCTAGATATAACCGTCAAGTGAAATTCAGCGTACCGCCGCATACGACCCTCGAACCGCCTGCTGCCAGATGTACCCATTCACTTCCTGAGCCACCTGAGCCTTTTCTTGAAATTCTCCCACTATCTGCTGGGTGAAGGCCTCCCTGTCAAGCCTGCTAGGTATCCGCCAGCCAATCAGCTGAGCATGATCACGCAACTTGATGGTTATATTCACCACCCTGCCTACTGCGGCACCGCCAGGCGCTACGGGAGGGTGGTGAATAAGGCGGTTTCAATGTCCCACAAATTCTTCTGCAATGCCAGGCTTCATGCAGTACTTCTTGCTCTGGAGCAGGAGCTGACGCGTTCGTTCCTGCCGGCAGTCGAGTTGCTGGCTCTGTGGTCACAGTTGAATCTTGATAACTATTAACCCCAACGTCGTTGGTTCGAATTCGGACCGGGGAGCCATAAAAATCAAGGCCTCGCGACTGTTTCGGCGGCGCAAGGCCTTTTCATTTTCGGCGCTGGGTAACTAAGGAGCATCCAAATAACTCTGGACGCGAGCGACGGGTCTTCGTGGGATGGCCCGATTTCTGTACTTTCCCTTGACGTGACATTGCAAGCTGGTACTCCAGATTGACTGACATAGGAAAAACCCCCATTATTAACCCGGCAGGTATGTAGATCACATTCAGGGCTTCAAGCAGGTCCCGAATCAAGGCGTCGCTCGCAGGCAATGGTGATTCCATTGGCAAGAGCGAGAACGCAGAGTTGGGGCCTGCTTGAAGTCCCTAACTAATTGAATTTAAAAGAGAGGCCGCAGTGTGGCTTTCGTCAGTCTGCGTTATCGAAACTTGCTGTA
>SLKT01000131.1 GCA_007134485.1 Wenzhouxiangella sp.
AGCTGTTCATGATCCCGATTCAATAACAGACTTGGCAATCAGATTCACGCCTTGCTTACGGTCACGATCAACAGGTCTACAGAATGACGAAAACCACCAGCGCGACGACCACAAGAGCCGCCGCAACTCCACCCACGCCCAGGACGCCGAGTAGCCGACTGTCGGCGCGGTCGACGTCTGCAGGCGCCGGACGATCTCCGCCCGAATGACGTGTAGCCTCGGTGGCCGTGCGCAAGACGCCAAGCAGGCGATCGATTTGCGCGTCGTCGAGCGCGAAAGGATTGAAGCGCTCCATGCCCTCATTCTTGAGAAATTTCCGGATATCGCGATCCACGCTGAGGTATTTCATTGCCCAGAGCTTGAAGCGGCGCTCTGATATCGGACCCTTGCGCAACAAGCTCACGTCGCGATGTCGATCGTCCTCATGAAGCTTCTCATACAGCTGTTCGACCGATTCAAGTTCGCCTTCCAGGCATTGAAAGAAGTGACTGTCGCCGTAACACAACACGCCACCAATCTCCTTGGGTGTATTGTTTCGCCGTGACTGGGTCAGAATGCGGGCCACGGCCGGTTCGACACTTCCGGTATCACTACCCTTGATGGTCGAACGACTGGCGTAGATCAGTTCGATCAGCTCACCCATCGCGTTTATCCTGAATTGAATTGGAGACGCGACTATAGGCGGCGCTGGTCAACAAGCGGTGAAGGAGCCGATCACGGCTCCTCCACCACTACTCATGTGGTAACTTATCAGCGCTTGACGAACTTCAGCGTGAATCGATCGCTCTCACCAATGGCGCGATACTTGTCCTCGTCCTCATCATCGGGAACGCGCAGGCCCGGCGGCAGGGTCCAGACGCCGTTGGGATGGTCAGCCGTATCTGCGGGATTGGCGTTGATCTCCGAAGCCTCGGCCAACCGGAACCCTTCCGATTCGGCCACGGCCACTACCCAGCTTTGCTTGACGTAGCCTGAGCGGACCTCGGGATCCTGGTCGCGATCTTCCGGCAGGCGGTGACTGACCACGCCGAACACGCCGCCGGACTTGAGCACTTCGTTGGCGGCACGCACCACATCGCGGAAGGTGTCGGCGCGCTTCCAGCTATGCACGTTCCTGAAGGTCAGCACCATGTCGGCCGAACCCGGCGCGCCCAATTCCACCATTTCAGGCGGATCGAAGGAGATCAGTTCGATCTCGCCGAAACGGTCGGTGTTGGCAATCCGCTCCTCGTATTCACCGCGGATGCGGACATAGAAATCCGGCACATCACCGTCAAGATTCCAGTGCGCGGCAATGAGCTTGCCCTCGTCCTTGAGGTACGGGGCCAGAATCTCGGTGTACCAGCCCCCGCCGGGGGAGAGCTCCACAACCGTCATGTCCGGCTCGATTCCGAAAAACGTCAAGGTCTCGTAGGGATTACGATACTGATCGCGCTCGGCCTGCTCGGCCGGTCGGTCGGAATCGGCGATCACGGCCTTCAATCGCTCGTCGGCTGTTGCCGGAATGGCCAGCAAGGCCAGCGCCAGGGTGGTGAATATGCATCGAATGGTTTTCATTTCTGTGCTTCCAGGTTGACAGTCAGTTTCCAGAGCCGGTGTCCGCTGGCTGAGTACTTGCGCTCGAACGGGCTGACCGGCTCGCCAGCCGAAAACGATACCACTTTGGCATCCACGATGCCTGCAAGGCTCAGAGCGCGCTCGAACTCGCGCACGTACAGTTCGAAATTGGAGCGCAACTCCAGCCATCCACCCAATGCCAGCAAGTCGGGAAACACCGGATGGGCGTGCCAGCGGCGCTTGAGATGATCCGGCTTGGGCCATGGGTTGGGATAGAACAGGTAGTGATGTGTGGGCCGAAAGCCGGCATCGGCCATCAGGCGCCAGAAATCCGCCAGTTCGGCGCGAACCAGCACGACATTGTCCGGAAACTCGGGCGCACGGCCCAATCGCGCGGCCGACTGATCGATGCCGACGACCAAGGCATTGGGATGACGATATGCCAGGCCGGCTGTGGATACGCCAGTGCCGCAGCCGGAATCCAGCACCAGGCGATCAGCCGCCTTCAGCCTGTCGATAAGTGCCTGGAAGGCTTGGCGAGTGTGGGCGCGCACCGGTTGGCGCCAGCGGCTTTTCAGGTGACGCCGCACGACCTCATCCAGGCGCGGATGCAGCCCGGTCTGGGAGGAACTCGGAGGACTGGAACGGGACATTGGAAATGGTGGGCCGTGAAGGACTCGAACCTTCAACCAATAGGTTAAAAGCCTACTGCTCTACCATTGAGCTAACGGCCCGGGTGCAACCAAGCCGGGCATGATACCCCGAATACTCAATGGCCGCAACGAGCATCCGGATTCCGGTAGACCTCGAAGGGTCGATTGGCCGGCTGGAGCACCTCCTCGCCATCGATCTCGACCGGTACCGCCGTGACCTGCACGCGGCAGGCGACCGGCAAGTCCTCCGGATCGTCGCCACTGAAGTAATCGACTTGCACCTCGACCCCGCTACTGGCCGGCAGGTTGCGCTGGCCGGGGATCAGGAAACCCTGGCCTTCCTCGAGGGTCAGGATCAACAGGCCATCATCGTCCAGGCCGGTGATGTCGATGAGCTGGACCTCGGCGACCCGGCCCGTGACCGAGTCACCAGCCGCATGCAGACTGCCGATCAGACACAGACTCAACAGTCCGGCCATGACCGATGCCAACGGGATCGCCCCACGAATACCGGCTTGCATGGATATTCTCCGAATCACCATCAGGGTATCCGAGCATACCAGCAATGGGGCTTCCAATGCTCAAAGCATAAAGCCGAACACCGGCCCCAGTTTCTGGGCCAGCATGACATTGCCGCCGGCCTTGATCTGGCCGGACATGAAGGCCGACAAGGCGCCCTTTTCACCCCGGCCGAGTTCCAGCCAGACCGGCTCGGCAATGGTCAGGGTGACGCTGGGGTCATCGATCTTGCCGGGCTCGACCGAGCACTTTCCGTTGTCGACCTTGACCAGCCAGTCGGCCGACTGATCGCCTTCGATGTCGGTAATGTGGAATTGGAAGGTGGCTTCCAGGGTTTCGGCCGCGCCGGACTGGAAGCGGTTTTCGAGGTCTTTGAACAGGTCGGTTGCGGTTTGGTAGGACATTGTTTCTCCAGGTTTAAGGGTTCAGGGTTCAGGGATCAGGGATCGGACATTTCGGTTTCCGTCTTCCGTCTTCCATCTTCCCGTCCTCACAACCCCAACTCGCCATCCATCAAACTCCGGTGGTGGTCGGGAGTCAAGGGAGTGTAAGTGTTCTCACCCGGGAGGCGGATCCATAGGGGGTTGTTGATTTGATCGGGGTCGAAGCCTTCTCGTTTGAGGTCGGCCTTGATGAATTTGAAAGTGCCGGTGGCGTCAACGGCCTCGACCTGGCGCAGGAAGATCGGGATGGCGTAGTCGGCCAGGTTTTCTCTGAACTGACTGGCCAGGCGGCCGACGGCTTGTTCGGCGGTTGCATCCGAAGCGGCCTGGAATGCCAGCATGCCGGCACGGCCCTCTGTTTCCGGCACTTGCACGCCATAGGCCACCGCTTGTTCGATTTCGGGCAGGGCCATGGCGACGGATTCGACTTCGGTGGTGGCAACGTTTTCGCCGCGCCAGCGATAGGTGTCACCCAGACGGTCCACGAAGCGGGCATGCTTGAAGCCCAGGTCCATGAGCAAATCGCCGGTATTGAACCAGGCATCCCCCTCCTCGAAGGCATCCCGAATCAGTTTGTCTTCGCTGGCCCGGGTGTCGGTATAGCCGTCGTAGGGATAGGACCGGGTGACCTTGCCGAGCAGCAGGCCGGTCTGGCCGCGACCGATCCGGCTCAGCCGACCCGACTCATTGCGCCTGACTTCACCGGTTTCGGGATCGCAGGCCACCAAGGCGTATTCGGCTGGGCAGTAACCGACTGTGCGATCCTGGTTGAAGATATTGAAAAAGGCAATATTGGCCTCGCTGGCGCCGTACAGCTCGAATACCTTTTCGATGCCGAAGCGCTGCTTGAATTCATCCCAGATTCCGGGTCGCAAGCCATTGCCGACCATGGCCCGTGCATGATGGTCGCGATCACGTTTGTCCGGTGGCTGGTTGAGCAGAAAACGGCACAGCTCACCGATATAGACAAAACCATCGGCGTTGTTCTCGCGCAGCTCATCGATAAACGAGGAGGCGGAAAAACGCCGCCCGATGGCCAGACAGGCGCCGGTGGCCGCACAGGCCGACCAGCCCACGGCCAGCGCGGTGTTGTGGTAGAGCGGCAAGACATTGTAGAGCACCTGGCCGGGCTTGAAGCCCAGCGCCATGAAGCCGAAAGCGCCCATCGCCTTGATCCAGCGAATATGGCGAATGACCGCCGCCTTGGGAAGGCCGGTGGTTCCGGAAGTGAATACATAAAAGCACACATCGCCCAGGCGGACCCGGTCGGTCGCGTCCGGGTTTTCAGTCGGGAAATCATGCATCTCGAACTGCAGATCACGAAAGCCTTCGGGTCGAGTTTCGTCACTGTCCCGATCGGAGACCCACAACGGTTCAGCTTCAAGTTGTGTTTCAGCCCGCTTGCTGGCCGCCTGCCAGGTCTGTACCGCTTCGCAACCGACAATCAACTGGCGGGCCGGCACCAGATCCAGACAATGGGCCAGCGATGGCGCGGGCAGACGATGGTTGTGGACCACCGCGATGGCGCCGAGCTTGACGATGCCGGCCACGGCAATGATCAACTCGGGGCGATTTTCCATCAGCACCCCAACCGGATCACCGTGCTTGACACCGGCTTCGATCAGCAAATGGGCCAGGCGGTTGGCGCGGGCATTGAGCTCGGCATGACTGATGTCCTCGCCTTCGAAGCGCAACGCGGGTTGATCGGGATAAAGGCGCGCATTGGTCTCCAGTATCGCGCCGATGGAATGACAACGCTCCACATCGCCGCTATTGGCCAGCCGGTACCCATGTACGACTTGTCGCGCACGGGCCAGCAGCGGCGCAGCCCCGCGCAGCAGAGAACTCAAGCGGATGCGATCTTCAGTGTCCATTGTCGATCGATGCAGGTTCGATCACGGCCACCACCTGGCCCTTGCGAAGGCTCTCGCCAGACTTGATCAGCATCGAGCTCACGCGCCCGTCGATATCAGCCTGCAAGGTGGTTTCCATCTTCATCGCTTCCATCACCACCAGCGCCTGACCGCGGGTTACCGGCTCGCCCTCGTTCACCAGGACTTCCACGACCGTACCGTCCATGGGAGCCTTAACCTGGCCTTCACCGGCTGCCTCGCCGGCCGCCGGCGGACTCAGAGTCAGATCATTGACGAACAGGTCGATATCCGCGCCGACCAACCAACCGCCCTGCCCGGCTTCAATGAAAACACAACGGCGAAAACAGCCGCCCCGCCCATATTCGACGTGCTTTCCGATTTGTCGTACCGATTCGAACTCCAGGCGCTCGCCTTCAAGTTCGACGAACAATTGATCGCCTTCAAGTTCCACCCGCACCAAACGCTCGACCGGCCCGCTACCGGCATCCACTTCCAGGCGTAGTCGGCGCGCATGCCCGATTGGCCAGGTATTGTCGCCACCGAGTCCGGCCAGCAGCACGGCTGCCACGGCTTCCAGCTCAGTGGATTCGGCCCCAGAAAAGACCTGATCACCATGTTGCTGCACGAAAGACGTGGTGACGGCCCCGGACATGAATTCGGGGTGATCCATGGCCCGCACCAGGCCGGCGCGATTGGTTCTCAGGCCCACCGCCAGCGTATCTTCAAGCGCGCGCAGCAGTCGCCGGCGCGCGGTTTCGCGATCCGGACCGTGGGCAATGATCTTGGCCAGCAATGGATCGTAATGGGCGCCGATCCGCTGACCTACGGCCACCCCGGTATCGACTCGAATGCCCTCACCGTTTGGCGGACTCCAGGCCAGCAGGCGCCCGGTCTGCGGCAGAAAGCCCTGCTCGGGCGCCTCGGCATAGAGTCGGACCTCAATGGCATGCCCATTGAAGACGACTTCATCCTGCTCAACGGGCAAGGCCTGGCCGGCGGCGACCTGCAATTGCCAGGCAACCAGGTCGTGACCGGTGACGAGCTCGGTGACCGGGTGCTCGACCTGCAGGCGGGTGTTCATTTCCAGGAAATGAAACTGGCCGTCCTCGTCGAGCAGAAACTCCACCGTACCGGCGCCCACGTAACCAATGGCGTGCGCTGCGGCCACCGCGGCCTCGCCCATCGCCTGACGAAGGCTGGAATCTACCGCCGGAGACGGGCATTCCTCGACAATCTTCTGGTGACGGCGCTGCATGGAACAATCGCGCTCGCCCAGGTGAATGATGTTGCCCTCCAGATCGGCGAATACCTGCACTTCGACGTGCCGGGCGTTGATGAGCGCTTTTTCGATGATCAGCTCGTCATTGCCGAAACTGCTGCGCGCCTCGCTGGCGGCTGCACGCAAGGCCTCGGCCAGTTCAGCCTGCTCGGTGACCAGGCGCATACCCTTTCCGCCGCCACCGGCCGCGGCCTTGATCATCACCGGCAGGCCCATCTCGTCCACGGCACCTTTCAATGCCTGCTCGTCATCTCCCGACACGCGCGCGCCGGGAATCACCGGAACACCGGCCTTTTCCATCAATGCCTTGGCCCGGCGCTTGTTGCCCATCGCCGCGATGGCCTCCGGCGGCGGGCCGATCCAGATCAGGCCGGCCTCGATCACGGCCTGGGCGAAGTTTTCGTTTTCGGCCAGAAACCCGTAGCCCGGATGCACGGCATCGGCGCCGGCCCGACCGGCGGCCGATAGCAGTTGCTCGATATCGAGATAGGACTGGCCCGGTGCATTGCCGGACAAGGCCACCGCCACATCGGCCTGGCGCACGTGCGACGCATCGGCATCGGCCGGGCTGAACACGGCCACGGTGCGATAGCCCAGTGCGCGGGCGGTGCGCATGATGCGGCAGGTGATTTCTCCGCGGTTGGCGATGAGGAGGGTTTGGAAGGGCATGGGGTGGTAGGTGAAAGGTGAAAGGTTAAAGGTGAAAGGTTAAAGGGTTCAGGGGTCGGTTTCCGAGTTCCGGCTAGAGGGGGAGACGGAAGACGGGAGACGGGAGACGGAAAAATTCCGGGGGCTGCGTTCTGCTGATTTGCATGAGTTCATTCCTCTCCCGTCTCCCTTCTATTCGTCTTCCCGGCCGCCCAGAAGGGCGGCCTCTTTTCCATGAAAGCTCGGGTGCCTTCCATGGCTTCTTCGTTGATGGCGGCTTTGGCGAATTCCTGGGCGCCCCGGTCCAATAGCTTGGTGGTCGGGGTGTTGCGGGTGGCCAGGAGCAGGGTTTTGGTGGTGGTCGAGGCGTTGGGGGCGCAGTGCAGGATGGTGCTGAGGGTTTCTTCTGCGGCTTTTCCCAGGGTTTCGGTGTCGGAACAGACCTGGTGACACAGGCCGATACGGTAGGCTTCCCGGCCATCGAATCTTGACCCGGTCAGGGCCAGTCGGCGCGCCTGGGACAGACCGACCCGGGCGACCACGAATGGGATGATCTGCGCCGGCGGCAGTCCCAGCGTGGTCTCGGGCAGACCCACCTTTGTCCCTTCGCTCATCAGGCAGATATCGGCAACACAAGCCAGCCCCACCCCACCGCCGAGCACGGCGCCCTCGGCGACACAGACCACGGTTTTCGGGCAGGCATCGACCGCCTCGATCAAGGTTCCGAAGGACCGATTGATAGCCGCCATGGCCTCCACATCACCATCGACTTCCATGCGTGCCGCAGCCATGTCAGCAAGATCCGCCCCGGCACAAAAATGCCCCCCGGCTCCGCGCAACATCAGCACTCGAACCGAATCGTCCTCACCAGCCTGCTCGACCACCTGCTGCAACTCGGCCACCATCTGGCGTGATAGCGCGTTGCGGGCATCGGGACGGTTGAGGGTGACTCTGAGGCAGCCGTTTTGGAGTTGGGTTGTTAGGGTTTTCATTTGGTCGCAGGGTTCAG
>SLKT01000073.1 GCA_007134485.1 Wenzhouxiangella sp.
AGGTCGGGGTTACATCCCCGACGGACAACGTCGAATCATTCTCCGCTCTTGGCTGTAGTGTCCCAACAGCTGATTTGTTCGAAGAGAGCGAGTTCTTATTTCAAGGAATGGAAATCCGACTTTCAGCCCTTTCACCACCACTTTCCCGCCACTCCAGCTCAAGTTCGCCCTCAAGTCCGGCTGCTATGTGAAAGCGCAGGTAAGGATGGGCCGCAATGGCGGGATGGAAACGGGCCTGCAAGACCTGCTCACCCTCAATACTGACATCCAGTTGTTCGACGATGCGGCGTGGAATGGTCTGGCCTTGAGGGTCTTCTCTCAAACCCGTTTCCATCGGATGGCGAATCATGGCGCGGATTTCGGAGGGGCGGTCGGCGCGAAAGCGTGATGGGCCACGCACGCGAGCCAGCATGAAGTCATCGTCCAGGCTGCCGGTGCCCTCGGCCAGGCAGCCGCTGACGGTGACTCGAACATCACGCACACCGGCCAGCCAGCGATCATCAGCCGTGCGCGCCAGGGCAAACACCTGCTGGCTGCGGTCCAGGCGGATGCGGGTTTCCAGGTCCAGCGGGCCGGCGGCCGGGCCGAAGTGGAATTCGGCCAGTTCGGGGGCCGGGTTGCCGGTGGTGAACAGGTACAGGGCCTCGATAACAGTGTCCGAGCGCTGGCGACGGTCCAGGCTGACCTTCAGCGTGACCGAGGAACCATCCTGGGTGACCGCCGGCAAGTCCAGCGTCAGCGCGCCGATTTCGGGCTTGCTTTCGCCGAGCAATTCTCGAGCCGGATCAATGCGCTCCCACGGCCCGGCATCGGCGTAGCCAATGGCGGGCAGGCATAGCGCTGCAATGAACAAAAATCGAAGCATCATGTGAATCTTCAATCCGCCAACTTGAGTGGCCCGCGAACCGTCAGCCTGGCCCCCAACAGGATACCGGCTGCCGCGAGAAACGATGACAACGCCAGCGTCGACAGTCCGCTCAGGCCCTGGCCGATGGAACAGCCCAGCGCCAGGACACCGCCGATGCCCATCAACACACCGCCCAGCATGGCGCGCACCAGTTGTGCAGGTTTTTCGAACCCCCTTAGTTCCAGTCGACCGCGCAACAATGCGGCCAGAAAGGCGCCGGCCAGCACGCCGGCCACCACCGCCACGCCGAAGTCCACGCGCATGCCGGTGGCCAGCATCAGGTACTGGATGGCATCACCGACCGGGGCAATGAAACTCAGGCTTTGCACCGGCGCCGGATCGAAATCATCGGCGGCCAAGTGGCCGGTCAGAAACCAGCCGCCTGCGATGACCAGGCCGATGGCGGCCACTGCAATCAGTTCTGCACGGGCACGATGCAAATGGGCAATGCGCAAGGCAATCAGTATCAACAACCCGCCCAGCAGCAGCGCAGGAATCAGCCGCGCCAGAGTCTCGGCCAATCCCACTGAAGCCAGCCATTCGGCCAGGCCCGGAGGCGTTGCAAAACTGATGGTGGTGGCTTCGGCCACTGCAACCCGCACCGGCGCCAGAACTCCGCCCATGGCGGCATGGGCGGCAATGCCCAGACACAGCAGCACCACCAGCGAGCGCAGATTGCCTTCGCCCAGCAACACCAGGGCGCGCGCCCCGCAGCCGCGCGCCAGCATCATGCCGTAACCGAACAGCACCCCGCCCAGCGGCACCAGCAACCACGAAAAGCTCGCCTGCAGATACAGCGATCGGGCCGGTTCGATCAGGCCGACAATGGCCAGGAACTGGGTCGCCAGGATGGCCACTGCCAGGGCCAGCGCAAATCCGCCAATCCGGCGCATCCGGTTTTCCGACCACCACTCGCGTAAACCCCCGGTCAGGCAGAAGGCGGTCGCCTGGGCAAGCACGCCGAAGACAACACCCAGGGCCAGCCCGCCCCACATGACCATGGACTGGGCGGACATGCTTAACTCCGCGTACCCCAGGTATCCAGGGCGATTCCGGCATACCAGGATTCTGCAAAGCGGGCCTCGTTGCGCCGGATACGCGCCGGAGCACCCAGCGCACTGATGCCGCCGGAGCCGGGCACTTCACGCAACTGCCCGTCGTGAACCTCGAATACGTTGGCCACGGTAATGCCCCATTCCGGCGCAATCACGCTGTAGCAGGTGTTGGTCCAGCGTGGATCGGGCGGTTCGAGCCCTGCCAGGTCGGCCAGGATGGCGCGCGCGGTCACCTTGGCCTGGTTGTTGGCCACGAACCCGGACTTGGGCATGGGCGCGGCCTCGGTGGCATCGCCGATGACGTAGATTCCCGGCACCTTGCGCGACTGGAACGTGTGCGGCTCGATCGGCACCCAGCCGCTATCGCCGGCCACATTGGCCTGGTGGGCAATGGCCCCGGCCTGCTGGGGAGGCACCACATTGAGCACATCGGCGCGGTGAATCTCACCGAACTCGGTTTCCACCTCGCGCCGCTCGGCGTCCACGCGCACCACCCGGCCGTCGCCGGAACGGCCAACCCATTCGACCATCTCGCCATAGTTCTCGCGCCAGCCTTCCAGGAACAGCGGCTGCTTGGAAAAGGCGTCCTTGGAATCCAGCAGCAATACCTTGGAGCGCGGCTTGTGGCGACTCAGGTAATGGGCCACCATGCTGACCCGCTCATAGGGGCCGGGCGGGCAGCGGTAGGGATTGTCGGGCGCGACCAGGATGAAGGTGCCCCCGTCGTTCATGGCCTCGAGCTGGCGCTTGAGCAGGTGGGTCTGTTCACCGGCTTGCCAGGCATGCGGGGCAAGTTCGGAAGCGGCCCGGTCATAACCTTCCAGCGCGCCCCAGCGGATATCGATGCCTGGCGAGAGCACCAGCCGGTCCCATTTGAGATCCACACCGTCATCGAGTTTCAGACTGCGATTGTCGGCATCGACCGATTCGGCCCGGGCATGGACCACGTTCACGCCGAGGCGGCGCAAGTCGTCATAGCCGTGACCCAGGGAATCGAATTCCCTCAAGCCCCCCAGATACAGATTGGTAAAAGGGCAGGTGTAGTAACGCTTCAACGGTTCGATCAGAGTGACATTCAGTTCGGGCGCCAGGCGCTTCAGATAGCGCGCTGCGGTCGCCCCGCCGAAACCACCACCGACGATCGCCACGCGGGCCGGCCCCACCGATCCGGCCATCAGCGGAAATCCGGCGGTGGCCAGCAGCGCGCCGGCCCCGGTCAGGCCGAACAGCTTGAGCGCCGTGCGGCGATCGTGACTGAAGCGGCTCATGGCTGCTCTCCGTTCGAGTCCGATCCTGATTCCTCTTCAGGATCCAGCCCGGCGAACCAGGCGGCAAGCTCCTTCAATTCCTCTTCGCTGAAACCGCGCGCCAGGCGTGGCATGACCGTGGCGCCGGGAATTTCGTTATTGCGAAAGGCCAGTAGCTGGGCCCGCATTACCGCTTCGGGATTGCCGGCCAGTGGCGGAATGCCGGCCTGGGCGCGCCCATCCGGACCATGACAGGCCGCGCAGGACTCGGCCAGAGCCGGAGCCCGTTGACTGAGCAACCCAGCCTCATCGGCAGCCGGCGCCAGGGCCGGCCAGACAAGGATCGCCAGCGCGACCACAGCAGTGAAATGACGTCTCATGAGCAACTTCCCCAGCACGGAGCCAATAGGATGATGAATGGTGCGCCAAAGCCTTGTCAATCAGCGCGCCTTCATCTTGCGCCATCAGACATTGTTGAATGGTGACGGTTTTAGACCGATTCACGATACCCAAATATCTTTTCGACAAACAGGAGCGACATGTTGTTGCGCAGAAAGTGCGACATGCCACTCGGACACGCGAACCCAACCGTGTCGATGGATTCAATGTCGACCGTCGGCCGCGTAGGGCCGACCTACATTCGTAGCGAACTCCACCGGCCCTATAGGATTGTAGGTCGGGGTTACATCCCCGACGGACGAGGTCGAATCCTTCTCCGTCGTATCGTTCACGTGCACTGACTCCGATCGAAGCCCTCATGACACCACCGCAGTCGACAATGAATTCATCGACATGACCGGATTCACCTTTCCGAAATCGGTATGGCACACTTTCACCCCTCGTGCTCGGATTGAACCAAACCGGAACAAGGTGGGTTCCACAGATCGGATGACCTATCATCAACCCTGGGCCATCACAATGAATCGGAGGGTCGGGCCGGATGAATGACTGGGTAAATTGGGCGATCGAACGCATCGAGGCTGATTTCCAGCGCTCGGCCGACACCCATCTGATCCAGGTCGAACTGCCCGCGCTTGCCGACATTGATCTGTATCTGAAGGACGAGTCCACCCACCCGACCGGCAACCTCAAGCATCGCCTGGCCCGCTCGCTGTTTCTGTTCGGACTGTGCAACGGCTGGATCACCGAGGGCACCCCCATCATCGAAGCCTCGTCGGGCAACACCGCCGTGTCCGAGGCTTACTTCGCCCGCCTGCTCGGTCTGCCGTTCATCGCCGTGATCCCGGAGCAGACCTCGCGCGGCAAGATTGCCGAGATCGAGTTCTACGGCGGCGAATGCCGGGCCGTGTCGCCGTGCCAAATCTACAGCACCGCCGCCGAGCTGGCGCGCTCAATGAACGGCCATTACATGGACCAGTTCACTTACGCCGAACGGGTCACCGACTGGCGCGGCAACAACAACATCGCCCAGTCGATCTTCGAGCAAATGGCCCGCGAACGTCATCCCGTGCCGGACTGGATCGTGGTCACCGCCGGCACCGGCGGCACCTCGGCCACCCTGGGTCGCTACATCCGTTACCGCCGCCATGCCAGCCGCCTGTGCGTGGCCGACCCCGATCACTCGGTCTTTTACGACTACTACCACAGCCGCAATTGCGGCCTGAGCCTGGACCAGGCCTCCAACATCGAGGGCATCGGCCGCCCGCGAGTCGAACCCTCGTTCACCCCCGGCGTCATCGACGAAATGATCAAGGTGCCCGACGCCGCCAGCTTCGCCACCCTGCACTGTCTGGAAAACGTGCTCGGCCGCAAGGTCGGCGGCTCCACCGGCACCGGCCTGTATGCCGCCTTCGAACTGATGAGCCGCATGCACCAAGCCGGACAAGCCGGCAGCGTGGTCGCCATGCTGTGCGACAAGGGCGAGCGCTACCTCGACACCTACTACAACCCCGAATGGCTCACCGAACACGGCTTCGACATCGAACCGTGGCGGCGGCGCATCGATGGTTTTCTGGAAACCGGGAAAATGTAGGTCGGGGCTACGTCCCCGACGGCCGAGACATCAAATATCGACAAAAATTCGACGCGTGCCGGTGCGCGATTTGTAATCCGACACGCGAATGAACCGGTGGGGGTTGATTCAACGTCGTCCGTCGGGGATGTAACCCCGACCTACAAACCCCGCGCCTCTGCGCGAGACTTCTTTTCCTTCCGTTGCGGGTGCCAAGACCCGAAGAGCTTCAAGTCTCGTTCAACCGCGGAATCAGCGAAACGAAATTGCACGGCCCGGTACGCGAGTCGAGCTGGGCGGCGAGGATGCGGTCCCAGGCGGTTTTGCAGGCGCCGGTGGAGCCGGGCAGGCCGAAGATCAGGGTGGCGTTGGCGGTGCCGGCGAAGGCGCGTGACTGGATGGTCGAGGTGCCGATTTCGTCCAGCGAGCAGTAGCGAAACAACTCGCCGAAGCCGGGAATATCGCGCACCAGCAAGGGCTCGATCGCCTCGGGCGTGGAGTCGCGCCCGGTAATGCCGGTGCCGCCGGTGATCAGCACGCAGTCGATTTCCGGATCGGCAATCCAGACCGACACCGCCGCACGCAACTGGAAGATGTCATCCGGCAACAACTTCCGATCCGCCAGCTTGTGCCCGGCCGACTTGATCCGCTCGGCCAGGGTGTCGCCGGAGGTGTCGTTTTCCGCCGTGCGCGAATCCGAGACGGTTAGAACGGCTACGTTCAAGGGTTTGAAGGGGGTTTTTGTGGTGCAGCCTTTGCGGGACATAGGTAGAAGGTTAAAGGTGAAAGGTTAAAGGTTAAAGGACCAGGGGTCAGGATTCAGGATTCAGGGGTCAGGGTGGGCTTGGGTGGTTTCTCTGACCCCTGACCCCTGAATCCTGACCCCTTACTCATTCCAACAGAGTCGTGAAAGCCAAATACTCGACCGAATCTCCCGAAGCCACCGCCTTATCGGCCGGCACCCGTGCCAATCCGTCTGCCCAGGCCACCGAGCTCATCACGCCCGAGCCCTGGTGGGGGTAGCAGTGGAGTTGGCCTTCGATGATCTTGACGCGCAGGTATTCCTCGCGTTTGGCCGCCGGGCGGTCGAAGGCGGTGGGGAGGTGGGTGGGGGTGGGAAAGGTTTCGGTGCGGCCTTGCAGGTGGCGGATGACGGGGGCGGCGAACAGGCAGTAGGTGACGAACACCGAGACCGGGTTGCCGGGCAGGCCGATGAAGGGCACACCGCCGAGATCGCCGAAGGCGACCGGCTTGCCGGGCTTGATGTTGATCTTCCACAAGTCCAGCCGGCCCATGGCTTCCACGGTCGGCTTGACGTAATCGGCCTCACCCACGCTGACGCCGCCCGAGCTCAGCACCAGGTCGGCTTGTTCGCGGGCCTGGTCAAGTGCCTCGCGAGTGGCTTCCGGGGTGTCGGGGACTTGCAGGGTCGGCAGCAGTTCACAACCGAGTCGTTCCAGCAAACCGGCCAGGACGGTGTCGTTGCTGTTGTAGATCTGGCCGGGTTTGAGCGGTTGGCCCGGTGCGACCAGTTCATCGCCGGTTGAGAGCACCTGGACCTTGACGCGCGGGCGAACCGCCACCTCGGCCAGGCCCACCGAGGCCAGCAGGCCCAGGTGCTGGGGTTGTAACTGAATACCGGCGCCCAGCACCCGTGAATCGCGGCCGATGTCCTCGCCGGCGCGGCGGATATTGGCGCCGGGCTTGGGCAGCTTTTCGAACACCACCCGACCGTGATCCTCGCGGCAGTGTTCCTGCATGATCACGGTATCGGCGCCTGCGGGAATGACCGCGCCGGTGAAGATGCGCGCCGCCGTACCGGGTTTCAGCGGTTCGGGGGCAACACCGGCCTGGATGCGGGCCGACAAGGCCAGCTCGGCGCCATCTCCCGACAGGTCACCCATTCGCAGCGCGTAACCATCCATGGCGCTGTTGTCGGCCGGCGGGACATCGATGGGGGAACGCACATCGGCAGCCAGAATTCTGCCCAGGGCCTGATCGAGGCGTACCGATTCGGATCCTTCCAGCGGCTTGACCGCGGCCAGCATGCGCTCGCGGGCGGCGGTGACCGGCATCAGTCCGGCCGGGGTGGCGCAGGGGTCGTCCATAGATGTCATTCTGCCAGCATTTCGGACTGGAGCTGAACGAACTCGCCGTTGCGGTCGATAAACAGGTATCGATCCAGACCCGAACCGATATGGATGACCCGGGCCATATTCTTCAACTGCTCATCGACCTGGTCCGGTGGCGGTGGCTGGCCGTTCCAGCCGGGCAGCACGGCCAGCATGATGAAGGTCCAGTCCGGCTGACCGGTTTCGACCTCGGCGCGGATGGTTTCGAA
>SLKT01000189.1 GCA_007134485.1 Wenzhouxiangella sp.
AATCTCTGAGAAGATCTCGCCCCAGTGAGCCGGAACCGTTTCGGGATCATCCAGCCACAGTTCGTAAAGCTCCTCCACATAGGCGGCGTTGGCCCCGGACAAATGGGATGCCCGGTACTGCTGCTGGAGGTAATCGCTCATGAGTTGAAGCCCCGGAATCGGCCTTGCGCTGAACAACCCGTGATTATAGCTTGCTCCTGTTAGTGGATGTCATGCAATTGGCGCAATTGCGTCGGCTTCCAGAAGTTGTTCGATCACATCCGGATGGTCCAGCCAGACCGGGTTCAGTGTTCGGGTTCGAGCCAGTTCGCAGGCCATGCCCGAGGGGCATTTGATCGGTTCGCCATTGACATAGAGGGTGGTTTCATCGCCATCTTCGGTCAGCGCCAGTCGGGCGGCGGGTGAGAGGGCGAGGGACTGACCATTGGCCAGTGTTGCGTTGATCTGATCCATTGTGGCGGGCGCCTGGTCCATCGGCCAGGTGCGCCAGGAAGTCAGGAAGCGACCGGCCAGGTCGGCCAGTTGGTGATCGTTCAGTTGCAAACACTGTTCAAGTAGCCGGCGAATGTCGCCCAGGGTCTCGACATGGATCCGCGAGGGCTGGCCAGGATCAGGGTGCGGAACGCCAAGCCGCCTGGCATGTCCCGAAGACTCGGCCAGTCTTTCGGCCAAGTAGAACAACAACTCAGGACCGGAGGGCGTGCGCATGCCCACCGACCAGGTCTGACAGTCTCCATCGGCCACACCATGGTGGGCAACCCCGGGCGGCAGGTAGAGCACTTCACCGGGCTTGACCATCAGTTCGACCTCGGGTTGCCAGTATTTCAGCAGGGCCAGCTCGAAACGTTCATCGGTCTGAGCATCGAAGTGCTCGGCCAGTTGCCAGCGCCGACATCCGGCCGCCTGCACCAGGAACACATCATAAGCATCGACATGCGCGCCAACCGATCCACCGTCGACTGCCTGGCTGATCATGACATCGTCGATCATCCAGTCGGGCAGAAAGTCGAAGTGCTTGAGGATGTCGGCCACTTCGGGACAGGCCTTGTCGACTTCCTGGACCAGCACGGTCCAGTCGCGCGACGCCATTGGCAGTTCATCCAGCGGCCCGTGGGTCAGCGTCCATTCTTCGGCCTTCTGATTGCCGGTGACCAGGCGGCTGGGTAGATCATGTTCATCGGCCAGATCCAGCAGTTCATCAAGCGACAGTGGATCGGGTCGCAGCCAGTTGCCGATCAGGCAGGGCCGCTGCTGCCAGTAATCCGACACAAAGACCTCGACATCGAAGGTCTCCAGTCGAGCGATGGATTTCATACGTGGCGGGTGATGGCCCTGGCCATGGCCTCGGCATTGCCGGTGTAGTCAGCCGGGGTCAGTTTCAACAAGCGTTGCTGGTCGGCCTCGGGAATTTCCAGGGATTCGATGAAAGTCTTGAGGCTGTCGGCGTCAATCCCGTGTCCCCTGGTCAGTTTCTTGAGTTTTTCATAGGGCTCGGGCACATTGTGCAGGCGCATGACGGTCTGAACGGCTTCGGCCAGCACTTCCCAGGCCTGATCCAGGTCGGCGGCCAGGCGCTCGGCATCCGGGGCAACTCTCTCCAGTCCCCGGCCGATGGACTGCCAGCCCAGTGAACAGTATCCGAATGCGCTGCCCAGGCTGCGCTGTACGGTGGAGTCGGTCAGATCACGTTGCCAGCGCGAGATCGGCAGCTTGGCCGCCAGGTGCTCGAGCAGGGCGTTGGCCAGTCCCAGGTTGCCTTCGCCGTTTTCAAAGTCGATCGGGTTGACCTTGTGCGGCATGGTCGATGAACCAACCTCGCCCTCGACAAGCTTTTGGCGAAAATAGCCCAGCGAGACATAGCCCCAGGCATCCCGGGCGAAGTCCAGCAGCACCGTGTTGATTCGCACCAGCGCATGGGCGGCTTCGGCAATCATGTCGTGCGGTTCGATCTGGGTGGTGTAGGGGTTCCAGACCAGCCCGAGGTCTTCGACCATGGTGCGCGCCAGTTCCGGCCAGTCCAGGTCCGGGCAGGCGATCAGGTGCGCATTGAAATTGCCGACCGCACCATTGATCTTGCCGGTGATCTCGACCTGGTTGAGCAGCCGGCGCTGACGGCGCAGGCGAAACACCACGTTGGCCAGCTCCTTGCCAAGTGTGGTCGGCGAGGCGGTCTGACCATGCGTACGTGAAAGCATCGGCTGGCCGGCGGTTTCAACCGCCATGGCTGTGAGCTTTCGGTCCAGTTTGGCCAGCAGCGGGTCCAGATGATCATGTATTGCCGCCTGAATGATCAGCGCCCAGGACAGGTTGTTGATATCTTCCGAGGTGCAGGCGAAATGCACCATTTCCAGGCTGGCTTGCAGTGAACTGCGAGCGCCCAGCTTGTCCTTGAGCCAGTACTCGACCGCCTTGACATCATGGTTGGTGGTTTTTTCGATCGCCTTGACCTCGGCTGCATCAGCGGCATCGAATTCCTCGACCAGGGCATCCAGGAAGCGAACATCGTCCGGACCAAGCGCAGGCAGAGCAGTGAAGTCCGGATGCGCCGCCAGCGCCTTCAGCCAGGCCACTTCGACCCGCACGCGCTGGCGGATCAACCCGGACTCCGAGCACAATTCGGCCAGATCCTCAAGGCGATTGCTGTAGCGGCCATCCAGGGGAGACAGGGCGGTCAGGGGTGATGAGTCCATCCGGCAGTTTCCTTGGCGATTTCAGATTGAATCATGGAAAACCCGATATGATAATCCATCAGCTCTGCTCCTGGACCCGGACAGGGTGACTCAGAGGCTCCCTTGAACATTTATGGAGTGATGCAATGACCCGGCGGATCCTGATCATCCAGGCTCATCCAGACCCCGAAGGCATGCGCTATTGCCAGGCGTTGGCCGACGCTTATTCAGAAGGTGCTCGCGAGGCCGGGCACGAGGTGGAGCTGCTGCGCCTGGCCGAGTTGGAGATCCCCTTCATCCGCAACGAGCAGCAGTGGACAAAGGAACCGGCGCCGGAATCCATCGACCAGGCCCAGCAGGCCATTCTTGCCGCCGATCACCTGGTGTTTGTCTTTCCGATCTGGCTGGGCACCATGCCGGCGATGCTCAAGGCGTTTCTGGAACAGGTTCTGAGACCTGGGTTTGCGTTTGACCCCGCCGCGACCAAAGGCATGGGCGGACGTCGATTGAAGGGCAAATCGGCGCGCGTGATCATGACCATGGGCATGCCGGGCTTTTTCTTCCGCCACGTCTACCGCGGCCACGGCTACCGGTATTTCAAGCGCAATATCCTCAAATTCTGCGGCATCAGACCGGTCCGTCACTGCTACGTCGGCCTGGCCGCGGCCAAGCGCGACACCGGCCGCAAGAAATGGCTTGAGAAAGTACGCGTGTTGGGGCGCAAGGGGCTTTGAAAAAATCAAAAAATCTCTAAGGAGCCTCTGAATAACTCTGCGCGGACGCGACGGGTCTTTGCAGGATGACCCGGTGTGGCTTCGGCGAGCGTGGTTTGGTCATTCCAAATGAGCGAGTCGAAACGCAGCGGGTCGCCCGCAAAGGCCCGTCCCGTAAGGGTTTCGCCTCAAAAGCCGCATCTCGCGCGTTGCGCCCCTCGGCCGTAACGCGCTGATCGTTCTTCCGGCCAACGCTTCTTGCCCTCCGGGCAAACCGCATTGGCCTGCAGAACGGCGCTATGGCTACTGTCACTCGGTTCGCACCACACGATCTGCGGCTTTTGAGGCAGAAACGCGCTCCGCGCAGAGTTATTCAGAGGCTCCTTAAACGCGAAGACGCAAAGATGCGAAGTCAATAAAAGCCTTTCCTGATAAGCGACGTGTCTCAGTGCACGGGCTTCGTTCCAGCTAAAGCCATCCTCGGGCGGTGAATTCCGCTTCAGTTCGACGCGGTGGCGAGGCCTTCAGCGAAATCCACCACCCGAGGACGGCTTGCAGCATTGAGGTTCATCGATACTGCCAACGTCTGCTGAGACACGACGCTAATCGGGAAGAATTTTCTGTTCTTCGCGACTTCGCGTCTTTGCGCGCGAAGGTTTTGACATCAAGCCAATGAGGTCAGTCGCGCCAGCGTTTGAGCAGGTCGCCGTAGGCGTCGATGCGGCGGTCGCGCAGGTAGGGCCAGATGCGGCGCACTTTTTCGCTGCGCTCGAGATCGATATCGGCGACCAGTACCTCGGCCTCGCTGCCGGTCTCGTCGATGATTTCGCCCTGCGGGCCGATCAGCAGGCTGTGACCCCAGAATTCGGCTTCCAGGCCGGCGCCGGACCGGTCAGGCTCGAAGCCGACCCGGTTGCAGGCGATCACGGGAAGCGAGTTGGCCACTGCGTGTGCGCGCTGGATGGTGCGCCAGGCGTCGAGCTGGCGCAACTGCTCATCCTCGTCATCACTTGGATCCTTGCCGATCGCCGTGGGGTAAATCAGCATTTCGGCGCCGGCCAGGGCCATCAGGCGGGCCGCTTCCGGATACCACTGATCCCAGCACACCAGTACACCCAGGCGGCCAAGCGAGGTATCAATCGGCTCGAAACCCGTATCGCCCGGGGTGAAATAGAATTTCTCGTTGTAACCGGGGTCATCGGGGATATGCATCTTGCGATAAAAACCGGCCAGGCTGCCGTCCGAGTCCAGCACCAGAGCAGTGTTGTGGGCCAGTCCCGGGGCGCGATGCTCGAAGATGCCGCCGACCACCACCACTCCGTGATGGCGGGCGGCATCGGACAGGGCATGACGGGTCGGCCCTTCCAGGGGTTCGGCCAGGGAGAACAGATCAGGATCCTGGTACTTGCAGAAGTACTCGCTGGCGTGCAGTTCGGGCAAGACCACAAGATCCGCATCGTCGGCCGCCGCCCTCGCAATGCCGTCCAGCGTGGTCTGGCGATTGGCGTCCGGGTCCTGTTCCATGGCGTGCTGAACGACGCCGACGCGGATCACCCGGCTCATCCCAGTGCGGCCGGAATAGGCATGGTGGCGCAGTGCGGGCCGCCGAACTGACTGATCATGGCCCGGGCCGGGACCGTTTCGACGGTTCGGTCAGGCAGGGCCGCGGCCAGGATTTGACCCGCCTGGTCATCATTTTCGGCGCCGTAGGCGGGCATCAGGCAGGCCTTGTTGATGAACACGAAATTGGCGTAACTGGCCGGCAGCGTGTCATCGATACCGCGAGGCACGGGCAGGGCAATCAATTCATACGGTTTTCCGTCGACCGTGCGCAGCTTTTCGAGTTGAGCTTGCAGCATGTCGTTGCGCTGGCTGTCTGCCTGTGACTGCCAGGCGATGGTTTCCCGATTGACAAAGCGCGCCAGCGTGTCGATGTGGCCGTCGGTATCGTCACCGGTCATGGGCTTGATATCGATCCCGATCACTTCATCGATATTGAGCAGTGTATGCAGCTCGTGGCTGATCTCCCTGCGGCTGAGGTGGGGATGACGGGTGTGCAGGCAGTGCCAGTTGACCAGCAGGCGACCATGGCCGTCGGGCTCGATTGCACCACCCTCGAGCTCGAACAGATACTGTCGAAACATCAGCCGATTGAACAATTCGTGGCGAGCCAGCAGGGTATTGACCCGGTTGTCGTGACCGGCCGGATACTTGCCGCCCCAGCCATCGAAGTAGAAATCCAGCGCCAGGCGCTCTCCGGCGTGAACCAGGGTGATCGGACCATAGTCGCGACACCACGTATCGTTGTATGGAATTTCGATGCGATGCAACGCCGGGTGATCCGCCAGCTTGGTTGAGTCTTGTGCCTCCGGGGGAGTCAGCAGCACAACCTGCTGATGCGCGAGGATGGTACGGATCAGGTCACGATATTCGTCCTGGACGGCATCCAGTTGCTCGGCCCAGTGGGCCGGGTCATGAGGCCAGGCCAGCAGGGTCGCGCTCTGACGTTCCCACTCGGCCGGTAGGCGGAAATCAGTGCGCGCCACGGGACTCAGTCCTGTTGGCGATTGGCCTCGCGGACCACTGCCTCGTGATGAAGGACGCTGTCGATCACCAGTTCATATTCGAAATACACGCTGTAGTCATCGTAAGTCCAGCGCGTGATCGGAGGGTCGCCCACCGGGGCGTGACGCTCGGCAGGTGTACCGAAGCGACTTTCCACATCCTCCATCTTCAGACCGTTTTCGGGCAGATCGCGCGCCATGCGCTCCTTGACCTTTTCGATTAACAGGATGTCGGCACTGGCAGCCGGGATCATCAGGCCGATGAAAACCACCCCTGTAATCAGCATCGAGACAAGCGCTCTGATCATGGCGTTTTCCTTTTGGTATCAGTCAAGTGGATAACAATCTGCACACGCTTTGCCTAGTATAGCGGAAAGTGGGGCGATCCGAATCCACCAATCCCTTGCATTTCCAATTCATGCCGCTGGGTAGTTGGTTGTGTGCATGCACGAATGAATCGAGTGGACCTTGAAGGGTGGGGGCGGGGCGACGAGTGGCCTTGCCCGGAGCCGGGTACGAGGTGAACGGCTTGGTCGATTTTTCGAGTTCAGGGGGCGTTCTGGTGCCCGCCGAATTACGTTTGATCTAAACGATAGGGGCTTGCCCTTAGCGAGACTTGCGAGTGCTCCAAGTACGGATGGCCTCTGGTCGCTTCCGCCACCTCGAGCCCGGCTCCGGTCAAGCCCACTCGTCGCTTGTCGGGTGAGAGTAGATTGATAGGGGAGTACGGGCAGGGCCGGAAAGCCAGGGCAAGGGGGGCGGGTTGAATCACACCACTGCGGTTAGCATGTTATGGATGAACGATCACAAGGAAATCAAAATGAAAACTGCCCTGATTACTGGAGCCAATCGCGGAATCGGATTCGAACTGGCCCGCCAACTCAAATCGCGCGGCTATCGCGTCATCGCCGTGTGCCGAAACGACTCACCGGAACTCAAGGCGCTGGATGTCGAGATCGAAACCGGGGTGGATGTAACCTCCGGCGAGAGCCTGAACGGCTTGGCCGAGCGCCTTCGTGGCACACGCCTGGATCTGCTGATCAACAACGCCGGCCTGCTCAAGTCATCGTCCATGGCCGGCATCGAGGACGAAATCGATGACTGGCGCGCCCAGTTCGAGGTCAATTCGCTGGCGCCGATCCGTGTGACCAGTGCATTGCGCAATCATCTCAACGAAGGCTCGAAGGTCATCATCATCACCTCGCGGATGGGTTCAATCAGCGACAACACCTCGGGCGGCCAGTATGCCTATCGGATGTCCAAGGCGGCCGTCAACATTGCCGGCGTATCGCTGGCCCATGACCTCAAGGAGCGAGGCATTGCCGTGGGCTTGCTGCATCCGGGCTATGTGCGCACCGGCATGACCGGCAATACCGGGCATATCGACCCGGAAGAGGCCGCCGCCGGGCTGATCGAGCGTATCGACGAGTTGAACATGGATCGCACCGGCAGTTTCCGCCATGCCAACGGTGAGGATCTGCCCTGGTGAGGGGAAGAGGAAGAAGTCGGAGGTCAGAAGTCGGAGGTCAGAAGTCGGAGGTCAGA
>SLKT01000182.1 GCA_007134485.1 Wenzhouxiangella sp.
CTTTCACCTTTCACCGCCCTTCCCATGCCCTTCACCCCCACCGACCACACCCACATGGCCCAGGCCCTGCGCCTGGCCGAGAAGGGTCTGTTTACCACCGACCCCAACCCACGCGTCGGCTGTGTCCTGGTCAAGAATGGTCAGGTCATCGGGCGTGGCTGGCACCATGCCGCCGGCCAGCCGCATGCCGAGGTGCTGGCGCTGCAGGAAGCCGGCGCCACGGCGCGGGGAGCGACTGCCTATGTGACGCTCGAACCCTGCAGTCACCAGGGTCGTACGCCACCGTGTACCGGCGCGCTGATCGAGGCCGGAGTGGGTGAAGTGGTAGCGGCCATGGTCGATCCATTTCCGGACAATGCGGGACATGGATTGGAGTTGTTGGCTCGGGCCGGGATTCAGGTGCGTTCCGGGCTGATGGAGGCTCAGGCCCGTGAGCTCAACCGTGGTTTCGTCAGTCGTTTTGAACGCGGCCGACCGTGGGTGCGGGTGAAGCTGGCGATCAGCCTGGACGGACGGATTGCCGGGCCGGATCGCAAGTCACAGTGGATCACCGGGTCGCCGGCTCGTGAGGATACCCAGCGCTGGCGGGCCCGTGCTTCGGCGCTTTTGACCGGCATCGATACCGTGCTGGCCGATGATCCCAGCCTCAACCTGAGACTGTCCGGCATTGATCGCCAGCCGCTGCGCATCATTGCCGACTCGCGTGGCCGAACGCCCCGGGATGCAAAACTGTTCAGTTTGCCCGGCAAGGTACTGATCGCCACCACGGTCGAGCCTGCATGGCAGCGGGATGGGGTGTACTGGTCGCGGTTGGCCGCCGATGCGCAAGGGCGGGTGTGTCTGAAGTCGCTGATTCATGGTCTGGTTGATCACCAGGTCAACGAGCTCCATGTCGAGGCCGGCGGCGTGCTGGCCGGCGCGTTGGTGGCGGCCGGTCTGGTCGATGAATTACTCATCTACCAGGCGCCGATGATTGTCGGCAATGGCCCGGCGATGCTGGAGTTGCCGGGGATGGAAAAATTCGCCCAGCGCCTCCATTTCAACGAAATCGAGTCACGCCGGATCGGTTCCGACCGGCGTGTGATCTTGCGCCTGAAGAACGAATAACCGACCAAGAAAACGTGTTTACTGGAATCGTCAAGGCCGTGGGCACCGTTGCGGCAATGGATCATGCGGGTCAGCAGGCCCGGGCCCGAATCACTTGCCCGGAGCTGTCCCCGAATCAATTTTCCGAAGGCGACAGCATTGCCGTTGCCGGATGCTGCCTGACGGCATTGGATCTGGATGCCGAGGGGTTTTCGGCTGACCTGTCGCCGGAGACCCTGGCGCGTACCAGCCTGGGCAAGCTGGCCGAAGGCAGCCGGGTCAACCTGGAGCCGGCGCTGGCGCTGGGCGATTCGCTGGGTGGTCACCTGGTGACCGGCCATGTCGATGGGTTGGCAGAATTGATCGCCCGCGATCCGGTCGATGACAACACGGTCATGACCTTCACCGTTCCCGAAGCGCTGAGCCGGTACATTGCCGCGAAGGGATCGGTCACACTCGACGGGGTCAGTCTGACGGTCAACTCGGTCACGGGGCATCGCTTCACCGTCAACCTGGTGCCGCATACCCTGAAAGTCACTACATTGGGCACGCTCGAGATCGGTGACCGGGTCAACCTGGAAGTCGATCTGATTGCCCGTTACCTCGAACGCATGCTGGGACATGACAAGCACTGATGAAGTTTGATTCGATAGAAGACATCCTGGCCGATATCGCGGCCGGCAAGATGGTGGTCATGCTCGATGACGAGGACCGCGAGAACGAGGGCGACCTGATCATGGCCGCCAGCCTGACTCGCCCCGAGGACATCAATTTCATGGCCCGATACGGGCGTGGACTGATCTGCCTGTCGCTGACCCGCGAGCGTTGTGCGCAGTTGGGTCTGGGCTTGATGGTGCGCGATACCGATCGACACCACCGCACCAATTTCACCATCTCCATCGAGGCCGCCGAAGGGGTGACCACCGGTATCTCGGCCTATGATCGTGCGCATACCATCCGTACCGCCGTGGCGCCCAATGCCCGGCCCGAAGACCTCAACCAGCCAGGCCACGTGTTTCCGTTGATGGCCCAGCCCGGTGGCGTGCTGGCGCGCGCCGGACACACCGAGGCGAGTATGGACCTGTCCCTGCTGGCCGGCCTGGAACCGGCCGGCGTGCTGGTCGAGATCCTCAACGAGGACGGCACCATGGCCCGCCGCCCGGAACTGGAGGAATTCGTCAAGCATCACGATTTGAAGATCGGATCGGTAGCCGACCTGATTCGCTATCGCCTGGGCACCGAGGAGAATGTCGAATGCGTGCACGCCCAGCAGGTCGGCACCGCCCATGGTCCGTTCGAGCTCAAGGTGTTTCGTGACCGAATCAATCAGAAACTGCACTGGGCGCTGGTGCGTGGTGAGATCGATCCAACCGAACCGTTCCCGGTGCGGGTGCACGTGCCGGAACTGCTCGGCGATGTGATCGGCATTACCGATCCCGGTTTCGGCATGCCGCTGGATGCCGCCCTGGCCGATATTGCCCGACGCGGTCAGGGCCTGGCGCTGGTGCTGGGGTATGATGAGGATGACCGATCGCGACTGGCCGGACTGATTCGCTCGGATGAAGGGTCAGGCGGGGATGGCGGACGCGATGAGACAGCAGACCAGTTGCGCAGCTACGGAATTGCCGCCCAGATCATCGCCGAGCTCGGCATTCGGCGCATGCAGGTCTTCGGGGCGCCCAAGCGTCTGCATGCCCTGGATGGCTTCGGACTGGAAATCAGCGAGTACGTGGTCCCCGAAGGAGAGCCGCAATCGAAATGAACAGTGTTGTGTCCAGGATGTCCGGCGACCATCGGATTGCCATTGCGGTTGCCCGTTTCAACCCGTCCATCACCGATTCGCTGTTCGAAGGGTGTCGGGCGACCCTGGTTGAGTCGGGTGTGGCCGAGTCCAGCCTGCACCGGGTCAGCGTGCCCGGCGCCTGGGAATTGCCGCTGGCCTGTCGCTGGCTGGCCGAGAGTGGTCAGTACGATGCGGTGATTGCCATTGGCGCGGTGATTCGCGGTGAGACGGCCCATTTCGATTTCATCTGTGCAGAATGCGCGCGCGGATTGCAACAGGTCGGGCTGGATACAGATGTGCCGGTGGCCTTTGGGGTGCTGACCGCCGAGAACGGCGAGCAGGCCCAAGAGCGTGCTGATCCGGCGCGCAAGAACAAGGGTCGCGAGGTAGCCCTGGCCGCCCTGGACATGATTGCACTGCGTGCGGAGATCGAGCGTGTCACGTAAGAAAATCTCCGCTCGCGGTCCGCACGAGCCGCGTCGGCGCGCCCGTCGACGGGCGCTTCAGGCCCTGTATCAATGGCAGCTCAATGATGACTCGGCCGATGCCATCATCCGCCAGTTTGTCGAGGAGCAGAATTTCGAGCAGGTTGATCAGGCCTACTTCGAAGGCCTGGTGCGCGAGGTGGTGGCCCAGCGAGCCGAGCTGGACGAGGCGGTGGCGCCCTTTCTCAAGCGCATCGACTCGGGCATTGACCAGATGGAGCGGGTCATACTTCGCCTCGGCGCCTGCGAGCTGATTCATCATCCGGAAATCCCCTACCGCGTGGTCATCGACGAGGCGGTGGAACTGGCCCATCGTTTCGGGGCCGAGCAGGCACATACCTTCATCAACGGGGTACTGGACCGGCTGGCCGAAAAGGTCCGCAACATGGAGCGCGAAGTTGAGCGCCCGGATGGGTGAATTCGATCTGATCGAGCGCATTCGTGCGCGAGTGGACACGGATGATTCGGTGGTGGTGGGTATCGGCGATGATGCCGCCGTGCTGCGTCCCGACCCGGATCGCGACCTGGTCGTGACCACCGACACCCTTGTAGCCGGTCGACATTTCGAAAATCACTGGCCGGCCTCCGACATCGGTCATCTGGCCTTGGCGGTCAACCTCAGCGATCTGGCCGCCATGGGCGCCCGTCCGCGCTGGGCCTTGCTGTCACTGACCCTGCCCGAATCCAACCCGGACTGGCTCGATGATTTCCTTGATGGATTTCTGGCGCTGGCCTCAGACTATCGGACATTACTGGTCGGCGGTAATATCGCCTCGGGCCCGCTCAGCGTGACGGTTCAACTGATGGGTGATGTCGAGCCGGGCCGTTCAACCCTGCGAACCGGTGCCCGGGTCGGTGACATCGTGGCCGTGACCGGCTCACTGGGCAATGCAGCGGCGGCCCTCGAGCTGGGTGCGTCGGCGCCCGAGGCCCTGGTCGAGCGTTTTCACCGGCCCATTCCGCGGATTGCAGCCGGCGCTCGGCTGGTTTCGCATGCCCGGGCCATGATCGACATTTCCGATGGCTTGATTGCCGATCTGGCTCACTTGCTTGGCGATGGCCTAGCCGCCCGAATCGATCTTGAAAACCTGCCGGCTTCGCCGGCCCTGCAACGTGCATTCAGTGCTGATCAGGACCGCTGGCGTTTGCAGGCCACCGGCGGCAATGACTACGAATTACTGGCGCTCATGGCCGACGATGCATTCGCTGCCGCCCAGGCGTCACTGGAAGGATTGAATGTGGCTTTGACTCGCATTGGCCGGATCGAGGCCGGGCAGGGGATACAATGCCGGCGACCTGATGGAAGCATGCTGGAACTCGACCATGGCGGATGGGACCATTTCGACAGCCACTGAGACGCGCGAGATTGCCCTGGCCACGCCGACCGGCTTTCTCGCCTTTGGTTTCGGCAGTGGCCTGAGCCCGATCGCACCCGGCACGGCCGGCACCATCGCCGCCTTGCCACTGGGCGCCATGCTGGTCCAGTTGCCATTTCCGGTCGCCCTGGGCGTGGTCATTGCATCCTTTTTTGTCGGCATTCACCTGTGCGGTGTCACCGGACGGCGACTGGGCGTACATGATCACGGCGGCATTGTCTGGGACGAGTTTGTCGGCATGTGGCTGGTGCTGGTGTTCGTGCCGTTTCACTGTGCCTGGTGGCTGGCCGCCTTCGCATTGTTTCGATTCTTCGATGTACTCAAGCCCTGGCCCATCCGCTGGCTGGACCGCCACGTCAGCGGCGGATTGGGCGTGATGCTCGACGACCTCCTGGCCGCCATCTATGCCCTGGTTGTGCTGGCGGTTGCAATGTGGCTACTCTGAGATCGCAATGGACGAGCGTTCAGCGTTGCCCTGAAAAACGAAAACCTTTTAAACGCGAAGACGCAAAGCCAGGAAAGCGTCTTCCGTTTTTTATTGTCTTTGCTTCTTTGCGTCTTAGCGTTTCAAGATTTTATTGTTCTGTCTCTATCAAGGTCCGGAAGTCAAGCGGCGCAGGTAGTTGTACTTTCGGTAGGTATACCAGGCGTGAAGCTGGCTCATGATCCAGCCGCCGCGACCGCTCAGGAAGGCGGCGCGGAGCAGGTAGTTGTCAATGAAATTGAAGAGTGCGCGCGCAAGCGGCATCACCGGCAAGTATGCGCGCTTGCCCTGGTCGAATCGATCACGTGCATTGATTCGGGCATAGCTGTCGAGCTTGGCGCGCGCGTGGCCGATATCGCGGTAGACCAGGTGATTGAGTGGCGCCTCCAGGTGGCCGATGCGGCTGTCGGCAGACAGCACGACCTTTTCATGCACCGGAACCTGGGTGAATCGACCCAACTTGCGCTTGAACAGTCGAAGCGGGGCGCGTGACCAGTGGCCGAAGCGCAGTGGATAGCCAAAGGCATGGGTCAACCAGGGCAGGTGATAGGCATCATGAAAGGGCTCGGGATTGGTCAGGACCACCTCGATCTCTGCGCGCAATTCGGCGCTCAGCCACTCATCGGCATCCAGGGACAGCACCCACTCGCCGCTGGCCCGGTCCAGGGCGCGCTGCTTCTGGATGCCGAAACCCGGCCAGTCGGTGATTTCGACCTTGTCGGTGTAGCGCCGGGCGATCTCGGCGGTTTCGTCACTGCTGCCGCTGTCGAGCACGATGATCTCGTCGGCCCATCCGGCCACCGAATCAAGACATCGCCCGATGCGATCGGCCTCGTTCTTGCAGATAACGATCACACTCAGACTGTGCAGTCGTTTTCGGTCGGTTTGGTCCAGTTCCTGCCGACGCCGGGCATGTACCAGTCCAATGGTCAGGGCGGTGAACAGACTGAACCAGATGATGCCGGTGTTGCGCTCGAAGATCGATTCGGTCAACGCCATGGTTGCCAGGACCACAATGGAAACCAGGCCGGTCCAGCCCAGCAGCCGGGTGCTTTCCAGGCCGGTCTGCCAGAGCTTGAGATGACGCCTGAACACCAGTGCTCCAAGCAGCAGCAGGGCCAGCAGGCCGGGAATTCCGGCATCGGTCAGGGCCGAAAGATACTGACTGTGAGGGTGGCGGTAATTGGCGTAGGTTTCGTCGATGCGCCCGTCCTCGATGGCGTTCAGTAGCGCTTCTCGAAATGCGCCCGGTCCGGCGCCGGTCAACGGTTGCTCGGCAATGATTTCTCCTGCAATGGTCCACATGTTGGCACGCCGGCCGAGCGTGTCCTCTGCGGTTTCCCCCTGCACAAGCGCGGTCAGGTCACTGATGCCGGCCGCCGCCCGTTCACTCATGGGCGTGATCGGACTGAACATGACTGCCGCGCCCATGGCCAGCATGGCCAATGGCATGCCCAGTCGCCAACGCAACGGTTGACTGGCGCCCAGGGTCAGCAGGTACAGCACCACGATGACCGGCAGGGCCAGCCAGGCGCCACGAGACCCGGACAGGGTGCTGGCCGAAATGGCCATCAGCAATGCGATCAGGGCCAGCAGTCGAGTCACTCGGGAAAGCCGGACGTCCTGAATACGCGGGATCAGCATCAGGCCCATGGCCAGGGCGACGCCGCCGAAGTAAATGGGATTGGTCGTGCCGCCGACGCGCAACTCGAACTCGCCGATCCGCCCGGTCAGGAAGAACCACCAGGCGTATCCGCCCGCGATCAATGCGCCAGCGGTCAGCCCATGCCACCAGGCCGTTTCCAGGTCATCGAGCCTGCGAATGAACAGCAGCAGCGGAACAATCAACAACTGACGCAGTACGCGCCCGGCACCATCGGCTCCATGCTCGGACATGCCGTTGATCATCCAGCCCCACAGCCAGAGCGCCACATATGCGACCACCGCGGCCAGGATCAGACGCTCGAGCGGCGACAGGCCAGCCAGGCTCCATTGCCGGGTCACGCTCAGCCAGATGATCGCCAACAAGCTGGTCAGCAGAAAACCGGCCCCGGCCAGTTTTGGCATGATCATGCCAAGGGTCAGGGTCAGGAACAGAGTCAGCGCCACGGCCTGGCCGATGCGACTGTCCGGCAGGAACCTGAGCTTGCGCAATGAACCGGCCGATTCGGACACCGCGATGTCGCCGGACGAAGGGGTCAGTCTTCGAGTCGAAACTCGGCCCCGCAGTAGGGACATAGCGCCTGGCCGGTTTTTTCGATGGGCAGATAAACCCTGGGGTGAGAATTCCACAACGCCATGTCGGGCGTCGGACAGCTCAGCGGCAAGTCCTCACGCTTGACCGTGTATTGACGTTCGGCATTGGCCGACCGACCGGGGTGGCTGCTGGGGTTGGATGAACTGGCCATTGAACTCATCGGACTTCCTGGACGCACGAGATCGCTATTGTACTCAGTTCAGCAGCCTTTTGGCCGCTTCCTGGTAGCGCTCGCGGGTCTGGTCGATGATCGATCGTGGCAGTTCCGGGCCTGGAGCGGTCTTGTCCCAGTCCAGGGTTTCCAGGTAGTCGCGCACGAATTGCTTGTCGAAGCTTGGCGGGCTGATCCCGAGCTGCCACTGGTCGACCGGCCAGAAGCGTGAGCTGTCCGGGGTCAGCAACTCGTCGATCAGGTAGAGCTCACCGCCGGCATCGATGCCGAATTCGAACTTGGTATCGGCGATGATGATGCCGCGATCGCGAGCAAATGCCGCGGCCCTGCGGTAAATGGCCAGCGAAATGTCACGGATGCGCAACGCAAGCTCCGCGCCGATCAAGTGCTGCATGCGGGCAAAGTCGATATTGATGTCATGATCGCCGACCGTCGCCTTGGTCGAAGGCGTGAAAATCGGTTCCGGCAGACTGCCGGCCTGTTCCAGGCCGGCCGGCAGATCGACCCCGCAGATCGCACCGCTGGACTGGTAATCCTTCCAGCCCGAGCCGGCTAGGTAGCCACGCACGATGGCCTCGACCGGCAACGGCTTCAGGCGCCTGACCAGCATGCTTCGAGGGGTGAGTTGGTCGGCCAGGGCCTTATCACCCAGAATTTCGCTCAGATCGCCGGGGAGCAGATGATTGGCCACCAGGTCATCGAACTGCTCGAACCAGAATGATGAAATCCGGGTCAGGATCTCGCCCTTGCCGGGAATCGGATCAGGCAGAACAACGTCGAAGGCCGACAGTCGATCCGAGGCGACGATCAACAATCGCTCATCGTCGATGGCGTAGATGTCGCGCACCTTGCCCTGGTGCAAGAGCTCCAGCGGCGGGGTTGGGTAATGATTCACGGCGGCGGGTACAATGAATGTCGTGCAATTATAAGCTCCCGGAAGCCTACAACGCCATGAAGCAGCCACTGGTCATCGCGCCATCAATACTCTCCGCTGATTTTGCCCGCCTGGGCGAGGACACCCGGGCCGCGCTCGATGCCGGCGCGGATTGGGTGCACTTCGATGTCATGGACAATCATTATGTCCCCAATCTGACCATCGGCCCGTTGGTCTGCAAGGCCCTGCGGGACTTCGGGATTGACGCGCCCATCGATGTTCACCTGATGGTCGAGCCGGTCGATCGCATCATCCCGGACTTTGCCGAGGCCGGGGCCAGCCTGATCAGTTTTCATCCGGAAGCCAGCCGACATGTGGATCGTTCGATCGGCCTGATTCACGATTGTGGCTGCAAGGCCGGCCTGGTCTTCAATCCGGCTACACCGCTGAGCATGCTTGACTGGGTGATCGACAAGATCGACCTGGTGCTGATCATGTCGGTCAATCCGGGGTTCGGCGGGCAGTCGTTTATCCCGTCGGCACTCGACAAGATTCGTGTTGCGCGAAAGTTGATTGATGAGACCGGTCGTGACATCCGGCTCGAGGTCGATGGCGGGGTCAAGCCCGACAACGCGGCTGGCATTCTGGCCGCCGGTGCTGATACGCTAGTGGCCGGCTCGGCCATATTCGGCGCCGATGACTATGCCGGAGTGATCGAAAGAATGCGCGCGGCGGGGACCTGACCAGCCGCGATCTGCACTACCAAGGAATGGGGATAACAAAAAATGATCAGAGGGCTAGGGTTTGTTCTGGTAGTGCTGGGCTTGTTCGTCCAGCCGCCTGCACAGGCCGATGATATCTACATTCGTGGTGGCGGTGCTCCGCAACCGGTGACCATATCCAATATTGGTGATTCTCAAAGCGTACTCCAGGTCAGCGAAATCGCCATTGACGATGACACTCACTTTTCGCTGGTGTCGGGCGGGACTTGTGACTCGCCCCCATTTGACCTGTCGGCTGAAGACGAGTGCGCCCAGATGGTCGAGTTCACCCCGCAGGCGATCGGCACGCACACCGCCACCCTGCAGGTCTTCAGCGATGTCGGCGATATCGAAAACGATGTCGTGGCCTTGAGCGGCACGGCCACTCCGGGTCCGCAACCCGAAATCACCATCATGCCCGATCCGATGAATTTCGGGCTGGTCGACGGCAGCCAGTTGCCGGTCTTTGATGACTTTACCGTGACCAATACCGGCGATCCGGACACCTCGTTCACCATCAACAACCTCATCCTGGACGATGATGACGCCTTTTTCATCCAGGCCGACGATTGCACCGGACTGACCTTGCCCGACGGCGATTCCTGCGATATCACCATTGGCTTCGATACCACCCAGAGCGGTAATTTCTCCGGCCAGTTGACGGTTCAGACCGATGAGGGCGATGCCGACGCCGATATCCTGGCCTCGACCCAGATTCCCGACCGCCTGGTGTTCGTGGAACAGCCCACGACTACCATGGTCAATGACATCATTTCGCCGGCCGTGGTCGTTGAAGTGCGCGATGGGAATAATGACCTCGTCGCGCTCGACAACAGCACGGTCGTCGAATTGCAACTGGCTGTCGATCCGTCCGGCCAGGCCAATCTGTCCGGCACGCTGCCGCTACAGGTCAGCGAGGGCCAGGCGGTGTTCGCTGACCTGAGCATCGATCAGGTCGGTTCCGGATTTGAACTGTCGGCTTCAGCCGATGGGTTGAGCGGCGATGACAGTCAGCCTTTTGACATCATTGCCGGCGATCCGGCCGCACTGGCCTTTGTCGACCAGCCGCCGGCAGCGACGACGGTGGGCGAGGCCTTTGCCACCCCTGTAACAGTGGAAGTGCTGGACACTTTCGGCAACCGGGTGGACTGGGACTCCAGCACCGAAGTCATGCTGGAACTCGCCGGCGGCGATCCGGCCGCGCAATTGACCGGCGGCGGGGCCGTCAGCGTGGTCAACGGCCTGGCCGATTTTTCCGGTTTGATGGTGGATCTCGCTGCCGAGGAATACCAGTTGGTGGCGTCTGATCCCGGCGCCGGCCTGAGTACGGATTCCAGTGACTCGTTCGACATCACCCCCGCTGAATCGAGCACCGAGATCACCTCGGTTGATCCGGTCGATGAGCAGGTGATTGGACAGGACTACACGGTGACTGTCGAGGTCAGCGGTTTCAATCCGACCGGTACGGTCATGGTCACCGACGGCAATGGCGCCAGTTGCGACATTGAATTGCCCAATCAAAGTTGCGCGATGTCCTCATCGGATATCGGCGATCGCACGATCAGCGCCAGCTATCCCGGCGATCAGAACAACCAGCCCAGCTCGGATACCTTCGGCTATGACATCATCCGCGAGAGTGCAATACTCGAAATCGTCGAAATCGATCCGGCGGGTTCGCAGGCGGTCAACCAGCCCTACACCGTCATCGTCGATCTCGATGGCTTCGATCCGGCCGGCACCATCACGGTCAGCGATGGCGAAGGCGAGAGCTGCCTGATCGTCTGGCCGGGTTCGGATCGTTGTGACCTGACTTCGACCACGGTTGGGTCGCGAACCATTGAGGCCGACTTCCCCGGGGATGACAACAACGAGGGTGACTCGGACACCGAGCCCTACCAGATCGTGGCCGGCGCCCCGGCCTCGCTGCACTTCATCGTCCAGCCCAGCGACGCGGATTCCAACGAGATCATGGCCCCAGCGGTCGAGGTCGAGGTGCGCGACAGCGACGGCAACCCGGTTACCCAGGACAATGACACCGAAATCGAACTGACCCTGATCGATGGCGCGCCCGGAGCGCAACTTGCCGGCGGTGAGGCGATCACCGTGGACAGCGGCGTGGCCGTGTTCGATGCGTTGAGCATCGACCTGGCGGCTGGCGACTACCGATTGGTCGCCAGCGCGGATGGCCTGGCCGATGCCACCAGCGAGACCTTCGAGATTTTCCCCGGCGCGCCAGCCCAACTGGCTTTTCTGGGCCAACCCACGACGACCCAGGTCAGCGAGACCATTACTCCGCCCGTCACGGTGGAAATTCTGGATTCCGCCGGCAACCGTGTGACTGATGACAGCAATACGCAAGTTGGCCTGGAATTAATTGATGGAAACGAGTTGGCGGATCTGTCCGGTGGCGGTGATGCCACGGCGGAAAATGGACTGGTGACCTTCGATTCGTTGAGTGTGAACCTGGTGGGAACGGATTATCGTTTGGTTGCTTCGGATGCGCAGGATGCGCTGGACACGGCGACCAGTCAGTCATTCAATATCACCGCCTCGGCTTCTAGCACCAGCATTGAGGCCATTGTTCCGCCCGACAGCCAGACCGTGGGTGAGTCTTACTTCGTGGAGGTCGCGGTTGACGGGGTTGGGCCGACGGGTACCGTGACGGTCAGCGACGGTCAGGGCGAGTCCTGCCAGTTCGATCTGCCCGAAGCCGGCTGCGAGCTGACTTCGCTGGCGGCCGGCTCAGTCACGATCAGCGCATTCTACGAGGGTGATGAGAACAATTCGTCCAGCAGCGGAGACCTGGGCTACACCATTGATCCGGCAACATCGGTAACGACCATCGAAGGCTTTGATCCCGCCGACCAACAGACCGTCAACGTGGCCTACCAGGTCGAGGTCAGCGTGTCCGGCTTCGAACCTACTGGCACGGTCACGGTCAGCGATGATGACAACAACCAGTGCACCATCACCCTGCCGGCCACCTCATGCGCCCTGACTTCGACCGAGGTGGGCACTCGAAACATTTCGGCGGTCTATTCCGGGGATGGCAATAACACGGACAGCCAGGATCAGGAGGAATACCAGATCGTCCGCGCCGAATCGACCACCACCATTCTCGGTATCACTCCCGCGGATGGGCAGGTTGTCGATGAATCATACACAGTAACCGTTTCGGTCAGCGGACAGGACCCGACCGGTATCGTTGAGGTCAGCGATGGCGAAGGCGCCATTTGCCCGATTGACCTCGATGCAGATGAAAACAGTTGTCAACTGATTTCGACCAGCACGGGTGAACGTACTATCACCGCCAGTTACCCCGGTGATGAGAACAACGAACCCAGCCAGGACACGGTCCCCTACGAGATCATCAGTAGCGGCCCGGCCGCCCTGGTGTTTGCGGTCGAGCCGCAACTGGGCGTGCTCGAGGGGCCGATGATTCCCCGGGTGGTGGTCCACGTGGTGGATTCGCAGGGCATGCTGGTCAGCGACGACAATGAAACCGAGGTCGAGATCATCCTCGAGACCAACCCCACCGATGCCGAGCTTTCGGGCAATCCGATGTTGACCGTGAGTAATGGATCGGTGGAGTTTCCCGACCTGAGCATCAACCGGCTCGGCCAGGGCTACCAGCTGCGCGCCCGGGCGCCCAAGCAAGGCCTGGAGGAGGTGGTCAGCGAGCCTTTCGATGTGGTGACCGACGGTTTGTTCTGGGATCGTTTCGAAAAGCCGGCCGATGAACTCTTCTGGGATCGGTTTGAACAGTAGCGGAAGATGGAAGACGGAAGACGGAAGACGGACGGTGGGTCGGGCTACAATACGCCGTCTTGCCGAAAACGAAACTCGTCTTGAACCCGTCCCGCTTCGAACAACTTGCCGCTGAGGGCTACAACCGCATTCCGGTCTGGCGCAGTATTGCCGCCGATCTGGACACGCCGTTGTCGGTCTATCTGAAGCTGGCCGACGGGCCCAATGCCTTCTTGCTCGAATCGGTCCAGGGCGGTGAGAACTGGGGGCGGTATTCCATCATCGGCCTGCCATGTCGCCGGGCCTGGCGGGCCAGCGGACGGGTGCTGGAACAGCTAGATTTCGGCCATGTGGTGGACCGACGCGAGCAGATTGATCCGCTTGAAGAACTGGCCGAGGTGGTCCGACAGGTGCGGGCGCCCCGACTGGATGATCTGCCCGGATTTGCCGGCGGGCTGGTCGGGTATTTCGGCTACGAGACGGTCGCCCTGCTGGAGCCGCGCCTGGATTTCTCCGACAAACCCGATGAGCTGGGCGTGCCGGAGATTCTCCTGCTCGAGGCCGAGGAACTGGCGGTGTTCGATAATCTTGCCGGCCGGCTGAATCTGATCGTCAATGCCGATCCGAACGAGCCGGATGCCTGGGACCGGGCGTGTCGTCGTCTTGACCAGTTGACCCATCGATTGCGTTGCGGCTCGCCAGGCTATCCGCCGGCCACGCGATTGCCGATCCCCTCGGAAAGCGACTACCGCTATGAGTTTGAGCAGGATGACTTCAAGACAGCGGTTCGACGCATCAAGGATTACATTCTCGATGGCGATGTCATGCAGGTGGTGCTGTCGCAGCGCATGAGCGTCGACCTGGCCGCCCGACCGCTTGATGTGTATCGCGCGCTCAGAAGTCTCAATCCCTCGCCCTACATGTACTTTTTCGATTTCGGCGCTTTCCAGGTGGTCGGCGCCTCGCCCGAGGTGCTGGTACGGGTCAAGGATGGCCAGGCCATGGTGCGCCCGATTGCCGGCACGCGACCGCGCGGCGCAACACCCGAGCAGGACAAGGCGATGGAAGCCGAGCTTCGGGCCGATCCCAAGGAACGGGCCGAGCATCTGATGCTGATCGACCTGGGACGCAATGACATTGGTCGGATCGCCGAGACCGGCAGTGTCGAACTGACTGATCAGATGGTCATCGAGCGCTACTCGCATGTCATGCACCTGGTCTCCGAGGTCCATGGCCGGATTGCCGAGGGCATGGATGCGGTCGATGTGCTCAGGGCCACCTTTCCGGCCGGTACGCTGTCGGGCGCGCCCAAAGTGCGCGCCATGGAAATCATCGCCGAACTCGAGCCGGTTCAGCGCGGCATCTATGCCGGCGCGGTTGGTTATCTGAACTGGTTCGGCGAGGCCGACCTGGCGATTGCCATCCGCACCGCACTGGTCCAGGACGCCACCCTGCATGTCCAGGCCGGTGCCGGCATCGTGGCCGACTCCGACCCTGATCGCGAGTGGGAGGAAACCCTCAACAAGGGCAGGGCGCTGATTCGCGCAGTTGCCGAGGCCAGCGGAGGATTGCATCAGTGAACGTGCTGATGATCGACAACTACGATTCGTTCACCTATAACCTGGTCCAGTACCTGGGTGAACTCGGCGCCGAAGTCCAGACCTTTCGCAACGATGAATTGACCATCGCCGATATCGAGACAATGAAGCCGGCCGGCATCGTGCTGTCGCCGGGACCGTGCACGCCCGATGAGGCCGGCATCTGTCTGGAAGTGGTCAGCAAGCTGGGTGATCGATTTCCGATTCTTGGCGTGTGCCTGGGACACCAGACCATCGGCCAGGCCTTTGGCGGCAAGGTGGTGCGTGCCCGCGAGGTCATGCACGGCAAGACTTCAATGATGCACCACACCGGGCAGGGGGTGTTTCGAGGCCTGGACAACCCGTTTCAGGCCACCCGCTATCACTCGCTGATTGTCGAGCGCGAGAGTTTGCCGGACTGCCTGATCGAAACCGCCTGGACCGAACGTGACGGAGGGCGTGACGAGATCATGGGCTTTCGGCATGCAAGCCTGCCGATAGAGGGCGTGCAGTTTCATCCCGAATCCATCCTGACCGATCACGGACATGACCTGCTGAGAAACTTTCTGGATCAGTTATGAAAAATACTCGACGGGCCCTGGCTGAACTGGCCGAAGGCAAGGATCTGGATTCTGAGCTGATGCGCGCGGCCATGACCGAAATCATGAGCGGCCAGGCGGACCCGGCCCAGATTGGCGGGTTGCTGATGGCCCTGCGGGTCAAGGGCGAGACCCCGAAAGAAATTGCCGCGGCCGCCGGGGTCATGCGCGAGTTTGCCACCCGGGTGGAGATCGACCGCGACGGTCTGACCGATATCGTCGGAACTGGAGGAGACGGTGCGTCGCTGTTCAATGTCTCGACCGCGTCGGCCTTCGTGGCCGCGGCCGCGGGCGTTCGTGTGGCCAAGCACGGTAATCGTTCGGTGTCCAGCCAGTCCGGTGCGGCCGATGTGCTCGAGGCGGCTGGTTGCCGCCTGGATATTGGTCCGGAACAGGTCGCAAGATTGATCGACGAGCTGGGTGTGGGATTTCTGTTCGCGCCGCAACACCATGGGGCCATGAAGCACGCCATCGGCCCGCGCAAGGCACTGGGCTTGCGCACCCTGTTCAATCTGCTCGGCCCGCTGACCAACCCGGCGCTGGCGCCCAACCAGGTGCTGGGCGTGTTTTCGACCGGGCTGGTTCGACCCATGGCCGAGGTCATGCAATCCCTGGGCAGCGAGCATGTCATGGTCGTGCACAGTCACGATGGCCTGGATGAAATTTCACCGGCCGCACCGACCCGGGTGGCCGAATTGTCGGATGGTGAAATCCGGGAATATGAAATCCGGCCCGACCAATTCGGAATCAGTACTAATGATCTGGATGAGCTGACCGTGGCCGATGCCGAGACCAGCCTGGCCATGATCGAGGCGGCCCTGGGTGGCCAACAGGGTCCGGCCGCCGACATCATTGCCCTGAATGCCGGTGCAGCGATTTACGTTGGGGGTCAGGCCAAATCACTGGAAGACGGCGTGGGCCGGGCGCGTGAAATCCTGTCCTCGGGCGCCGCGCTCGAGCGCCTGAAGGCTTATGCCCGCCGCACCCAATCGCTGTGAGCGCCGATATCCTGAAAAAAATCCTGGCCGTCAAGGCCGAGGAAGTGGCCGCCGGGCGGCAACGCACTGATCTGGCCGAACTCAAGTCGAGAGTCGCCGATCTGCCCGCTTGTCGTGACTTTGCCGGGGCTTTGAAGGTCCGTGCCCGAACGCATGCCGATGCCGTGATCGCCGAAATCAAGCGCGCTTCGCCCTCGGCCGGACTCATTCGTGAGGATTTCGATCCGGCCACCATCGCCCGGGCTTATGAAATCGGAGATGCGACCTGTCTGTCGGTGCTGACCGATGAACAATTCTTCGGCGGCCATGCAGACTTTCTGGTCCAGGCGCGCCGGGCCTGCAGCCTGCCGGTACTGCGCAAGGATTTCATCATCGATGCCTGGCAGGTATGGGAAACTCGTGCAATGGGCGCCGATGCGCTGTTGCTGATCGTCGCGGCCCTGGACGATGACCGACTGGCGGAGTTGTCTGAGCTGGGGCGCGAGCTTGGACTGGCCGTGCTGGTGGAAGTGCATGATCGCGATGAGCTGGAGCGTGCCCTGAAGATTCCCGGAGAGCTGATCGGCATCAACAACCGCGACCTGCACCGCTTCGTCACCCGCCTGGACACCAGCCTGGAACTGGCGCCCCTGGTGCCGGATGACCGCCTGGTCATCGCCGAAAGCGGCATCCACACCCGCTCCGACATCGAGCGCCTGCGCGCCGGCGGCATCAGCGCCTTCCTGATCGGGGAATCCTTCATGCGCCAACCCGACCCCGGCAAGGCCCTGGCCGAATTGCTGGAATAAATCGGGAAACGCCGTACGCAACAAAAGAATTGTCTCGCGCCGAGGCGCAAAGACGCAGAGTAAAAAATCTTTCTCTTGTTTTCCTGAATTCTTTCTCTGCGCCTCTGCGCCTCTGCGCGAGTGAATTTTCTTTTTCGCTCTACGCGAGCCTACTCCACCGCCGGCGGCACATCGGGGGCGAAGTCGAAGGAGTCGTAGAACAGCCGGTCCTCGATCACGCCGGCTTGCAGAAAGGCCTTGCGGGCGTTGTGGATCATGGCCGGTGGGCCGCTCATGTAGACATCGAACGATGACAGGTCGGAATGGGCGCGCAATACGGCATCGTGAACGTAGCCGCGCTCGCCTGGCCAATCGGGATCCGGCTCGGCCAGTACCGGCACGAAGTCGAAGTCGTCCAGTTGACGGGCCCATTCGTCAATCAATTCGCGGGCATACAGGTCCGATTCCCGGGCCACACCCCAGAACAGCTGAACTGGTCGTGCATCACCGTTTTCGATCAACTCCTCGATCATGGATTTCAGCGGTGCGAATCCGGTGCCGCCGCCCATCATGACGATGGGACGGTTTGACTTTCTTCGAATGAAAAATGTGCCAAGCGGTCCTTCAATGCGCAGAATTTCCTTTTCCTGCATATCGGAGAACACGTGGCCGGTGAATCCGCCCCCATCAACGCGCTTGACGTGCAACTCGATGAATTCGGCCTCGGATGGCGCCGAGGCAATCGAGAAGGCCCGCCGCTTGCCGCCGGGCAACAGAATGTCGATGTACTGCCCGGCCAGAAATTGCAATCGTGCGGCGCTCGGCAGTTTCAGTCGGATTCGCTTGATATCGTCGGTGAACGAATCCAGCGATTCCACCCGGGCCGGCAGCAATCGAACCGGAATCTCGGCCACCTGGGTGATCTCCCGGGCTTCAATGACCAGATCATCGTCGGCCACGGCCTGGCAGGCGAGCATGTTGCCCGCAGCCAGATCACTCTCGTTCAGTGCGCTTGGCGGGTTGAACGGGTAATCGATGCGCCCTTCGACCAGCCGGCATTTGCAGCTTGCGCAGGTGCCGTTCTTGCAGCTGTAGGGCAGCACGATGCCCTGACGCAGGGCCGCGGTCAGGACCGTCTCTTCCGGTCGGGTCGTGAACTCGCGACCGCTGGTGGCGATACGGATGGTCGGGTTGGATTGGGTGGAAGTCACGAATCGGGTGTTGTGTTGCGAATCGATACAGATGGGGACAGGCAAACAAGAATGCCAGCTATGCTAACCTCCCGTCCTTTCATTTTCCGAGTATCAGGCTTCTGCCGTGAAGGGCTGGTCACGATTGCATACTGCCGACAACCCCACGGAGATCGGGTTCGTCCGCGGGCTGCTGGAGGCCGAAGGGATTTCGACGCGGGTACGCAGCATGGACTTGTGGACCGCTGCCGTGGAGATCTATTTCGCCGAAGGCGCGCGCCCATCGGTCTGGGTCAGCGATGACGACCTGGAACGCGCCCGAAAGGTCCTGGCCGAGGTCGACCGTCGCGGCAGCCGGACCGACTGGACCTGTCCGGCATGCGGCGAAAACCTTGAAGGCCAATTCACCGCTTGCTGGAAATGTGGACAGGCCCGGGATGATAATGACTGAGGCGCAGACACCATCAAGCCACCTGTCCTGGCGCCTGGTCTGGCGCCTGCCGTTGCTGCTTGGGCACTTGCTGGTTGTGACGCCGCTGACCCTGCTGACTTTTCTGCCCGGCATTCGCAACTTCAAGTCGGGTGGCATGCGGCTGCATCAACGCGCTCACCTGTTGTGGTCGCGGATCATGCTGCGCATTTTCGGTATTCGCTTTCAGGTTCAAGGTCGCTTGCCCGAGGGACCATGCCTGGTGGTTTCCAATCACATCAGCTGGATGGATATTGTCCTGATTCACGCGCTGTGGCCGGTCTGGCTGGTGGCCAAAGCCGAGATTCGTGGCTGGCCGCTGATCGGGCGTCTGGCCACCCTGGCCGGTACCCTGTACATCAAGCGCGGCAGTGAGGCATCACGGCGTCGCGTCAATCGGCGCATGGGCGCGCTCTTGAAACGCGGTGAGCGAGTCGGCATTTTTCCCGAGGGTGGTATATCGCCCGAGCCCGGTGTCAAGCGCTTTCATGCACGGCTGTTCGCCGCAGCCATTCGCGCTGATGTGCCTGTGGTGCCGCTGGCGATCCGCTATTACCGGGATGGAGATCTGTATTCAGTCATGCTGTTCGGCCCTGGTGAAAATTTTTTCATGAATCTGCTCAGGTTGCTGTCCCAGGCGCCGAGCCATGGCCAGTTGATGGTTGGCTCGCCGCTGCTTGCCGATGACCGGGGCCGCAGCGGCCTGGCTCAACGCTCACACGAAGTCGTGAAGTCGTTTTATGAGTCCTGACGAGCCATCTGCTCAATACCGTGATTTCCAGCCGCGTGGCTTGCTGGCCAGCGCCCACGTCCAGTCGATTCTGACCTCGGGGCCCTGGCGTCGGCGCAAGGTTCGTCGCCAGGCGGCTGATTACCTTGAGCGCGGTCGTGAGGAGATCATTCAGGCCGATGACGGGACCCGGCTGCTCGGCTATCGACATCGTCCACCGGCTGCGAATCGGCGTGGCGAGCTGGCCATACTGCTGCATGGCTGGGAAGGCAGTGCCGATTCCAATTATCTGCTGTCCACGGCCGTGGCCCTGGATGGCGCGGGTTTTGATACCTTTCGTCTCAATTTCCGCGACCATGGCCCTTCCCACCATCTCAATGTCGGTTTGTTTCATTCCTGTCTGCTCGACGAGGTGCTCGAGGTCGTCGGGCGGGTTCGCAGGGGGTTCGACGAGGGGCCGGTCTTTCTGGTCGGATTTTCACTGGGCGGCAATTTCACCTTGCGTATCGCGCGCAACGCGCCGGCCCGTGGATTTGCCCTGGACCGGGCCGTTGCCGTCAGCCCGGTCATACGACCTCATCATGTGCTCGATGCCCTGGAAAGCGGACTTTCGCTCTACCACCATTATTTCGTCTACAAGTGGCGGCGCTCGCTGAAAGTCAAGCAGGCGCTCTACCCCGAGCGCTACCAGCTCGAGGAATGGCTTCGTCTGCGCGGGTTGCGTGAGCAGACCGACTGGCTGGTGGAGCATCTGACCGAGTTTCCCGATCTTGATGCCTACCTGGAAGGCTACTCGGTGGCTGGTGATTACCTGTCCGGGCTTGAAATTCCGACTCGCATCATCACCGCCACCGATGACCCGATCATTCCAATCAGTGACATCCGGGGGTTGCCGCGGCCCGATGCGCTGGATATCGAGATTCTCGACCGCGGAGGCCACTGCGGTTTCATCGAAAACTGGCGGATGGATGGCTGGATCGAGCGGCGCCTGGTGGCCGAGTTGACCTCGGCCCATCAAAACCGGTAAACAATCGTTTTCATCATGCCCGCTGTGATGGCCATGGCGGCCTGGACCGGGGCGGGCAGGGTGCGTGCGCCCTGGGCCACCGCCATGTCGGCATGGCGAGCTTCATCTTCCTTCATCTGCGCAACGATCGCTCGCGAGCGCTCATCCGGCGCCGGCAGGGAATCCAGATGCGAATCCAGGTGCGATTCAACCTGACGTTCAGTCGCCTCGACAAACCCCAGGCTCCACGGGTCTCCAGCCAGACCGGCCAATGCGCCGATGGAAAAGGAACCCGCATACCAGAACGGATTGAGCAGGCTGGGGCGGCTGTGCAGCTCCTCGAGGCGTTCGGCGCACCAGGCCAGGTGGTCTTCTTCCTCGCGAGCGGCTTCGGCCATTTCGGTGCGAACGTGATCCGAACGCGCGGTCGCTGCCTGACCGGCATACAGGGCCTGGGCACAGACCTCGCCGGTATGATTGATGCGCATCAGGCCCGCAGCATGGATACGTTCGGCCTCGGTCAGTTCATGGTCGGGTGTGTCGCCGGCCGGTGAAGGCGCGGTATCGGTCGGTGGCGGGCCCAGTGCAACCCGCAACGCCTGGTCGGCGTGGCTAAGCCAGTGATCGAGCGTGGACATTTTTCTCATGGTCGTCATTTTACCGAACACTTCGTCGACGGCGCACCGTTATAATCGCTGGTTGCTTGCAAAACCTCAAGGTATGACTGATGTTGATGAGAGCGCTTTTCGCCGGCCTCCTGGCAGGATTGATACTGCCCGCTCATGCTGATTTCAGCGGTCAGGGCGAGTTCGGAATGGTGTTTGCCCGCGGCAACAGCGAAACCGAAACCGCCAACGCCCGGCTGGCGCTGGATTACGAGCGCGAGCGCTGGGCCAATGAAACCACATTCAGTTTCATTTACGGTCGAGACAGCGGCGAAACCAACGCCAGCCGTTTCGTGCTGACCAACAAGACCGACTACAATCTCGACGAAAAGAGCTACATCCTGGGCGCCTTGCGCTATGACCGGGACCGGTTCTCGGCCTTCACCTACCAGTCGACGATTGCCATCGGATATGGCCGCAGACTGATTGACAACGAGACCCACCGACTCAAGGGCGAGATCGGGCCCGGCTTTCGGGTCGCCGAGTTGCGCACCTCGGACGAGACGGAAACCGACCTGATCGTGCGTGGCTTTCTCGACTATCGCTGGAAGATCTCGGACACCACCAACCTGACCAACCGACTACTGGTCGAGTCGGGCAGTGACAACACCTTCGTGGAGAACAGCCTGGCGCTGGGCGTGTCCATCAACGCCCGCTTGTCACTCAAGGCCGGCGTGGCCGTGCGCCATAATACCGATGTCGATCCCGGGCGCGAGCGAACCGACACCCTCTCGACGGTCAACCTGGTGTATAACTTCGGTAATGACGACTGACCGGCCTGAAAAGGGCAAGCAAGCTTGAGCTATTACCGCCACCATCTGTTTTTCTGCACCAATCAGCGCCCCGACGGCGCTGATCGGCCCTCGTGTGGTCAGTGTGACTCGGCCCGCATGCGCGCCCATGTCAAGGCGCGCATCAAGGCCCGTGAACTGGCCGGCCCCGGAAAGGTGCGGGTCAGCACCGCCGGTTGCCTGGACCGTTGCGAGGAGGGGCCGTGTCTGGTGGTCTATCCCGAAGCAATCTGGTACACCTACGTGGATGAATCCGATCTGGAAGAAATCATCGAGTCGCACATCATCGGCGGCCGGCCGGTCGGGCGGCTGCGTCTGCCCGACTTGCCCGACACCGAATAGTCCGACCGGGTTGTTGCCACGGCGGGCACTTTCCTGTAAAATTCCCGCTCTTTCGCGCAGCACTTTCAAGAAAGCGAGCCTGAACCGAAATGAAAACCTACAGCGCCCGACCGCAAGACGTTCGTCGTCAGTGGCACCTGATTGATGCCGAAGGCAAGACCCTGGGCCGCCTGGCCAGTGAAATTGCTCGTCGCTTGCGGGGCAAGCACAAGCCCGAATATACGCCGCACGTGGACACTGGCGACTACGTCGTGGTCATCAACGCCGAGAAGATCCACGTCACCGGTCGCAAGATGAGTGACAAGACCTATCATCATCACACCGGCTATATCGGCAATCTGAAGTCCATCAGCCTCGAAAAGCTGTTGGCGCGCAAGCCCGAGAAGGTCATTCAGCAGGCGGTCAAGGGCATGATGCCGCGCGGCCCGCTGGGTCGAGCCATGCTCGGCAAGCTCAAGGTCTACGCCGGCGCTGATCACCCGCATGCGGCCCAGCAGCCGCAGCCGCTGGAACTGTAATCATCTGCAAGGATTGAAACGAGACATGGCAACTGAACAATTTTACGGCACCGGCCGCCGCAAGACCTCCAGCGCACGGGTCTTTCTGAGCAAGGGTTCGGGACAGATCACGGTCAATCGCAAGCCGCTGGAAGAATTCTTCGGCCGCAAGACCGCCCAGATGATTGTCCGCCAGCCGCTTGAGCTGGTCGATTTGACCGACAAGTTCGATGTCAACGTCACCGTCAGCGGCGGTGGCACCACCGGCCAGGCCGGCGCCATCCGCCTGGGACTGTCCAGAGCGCTGATGGAGTACGACGAAACCCTGCGCGGCGACCTGCGCCGAGCCGGCTTCGTCACCCGCGATGCCCGGGCCGTGGAGCGCAAGAAGATTGGTCTGCACAAGGCCAGAAAGGCCACCCAATACTCCAAGCGCTAAAGCCGATCCCATTGGGGGATCGTCTAGTGGTAGGACTACGGACTCTGACTCCGTCAGCGGGGGTTCGAATCCCTCTCCCCCAGCCAGATATGAAAAAACCCGCATTTCGCGGGTTTTTTCATATCTGGCTGGGGGAGAGGGATCGATGCGCAGGCCGCGAAGCGGGCGGTCCCGTCTTCCGTCTTCCGTCTCCCGTCTCCCCGTTTTTTCAAAAAACCTGACCCACTTTCCCCAAAAAATGCGTATTAGAAAGGTGAGCACGCCGAAAAAGAATGTGCCTTGCTTCGCCCCGAACCTGCCCGGGCTCGTATGAGCTCGGGCGAGTTCCTAAGGGAATCGGCCCTTGCGACTGAAGTCTGCATCGGCTAGACTTGGGTTCAGAGGGTTGACCTCCACGGCTGGCTTTGGTTCCGAGAAACGCTACGGACCAATTCCAGAGCAACCGGCGCAAGCAAGAGCCGGACCAGGTTGAGGGCCCGTCAACGGCGTGATGAATTGAAAAGTACTTCGCTGAATCAAATAATTGAGGTGTCATAAATGAAACACGAAAATCACACGGAAACGAGCCGCCCTGCTCTGGCCGTCAAGACTGCCCTGAGCAGCGTGGCCGCAATCGCGCTCCTGGGCTTTTCCTTCAACGCCCAGGCTCAGGACTGCACGGTCGACAACTGGACGACTCAAACCAATCTGGCGGATGC
>SLKT01000083.1 GCA_007134485.1 Wenzhouxiangella sp.
CTAAATGATTTCAACAAATCTTTGCCTCTTGGCGTCTTTGCGTTTAACAAGGTTTTTCTGCTCGTGTTCCGACAGCGGTTCAAGAACCGGCTCGGGCACTGAGATGTGATTGCGAAACAGCCTATAATTGGCCCTCCATACTCCACCGTATTGAGCTTGTGAGTACCTCCAAACCCGCATATCCGCACATTTTCGAGCCCCTGGACCTGGGCTTTGACACGCTGCCCAACCGGATTCTGATGGGCTCCATGCATACCGGCCTGGAAGACCGGGTGTGGAACTGGCCGCGGCTGACGGCTTATTTCGTCGAACGCGCCAAGGGCGGTGTCGGTCTGATGGTGACCGGCGGGATTGCGCCCAATCGACGGGGTTCTCTGGCGCCACTGGCTTCCAAGCTCACCAATCGTTGGGAAGTGCGCAGACACCGATCGATGACCGAAGCGGTGCACGAAGCAGGAGGCCGCATCTGCATGCAGATCCTGCATGCCGGGCGTTATGCCTATCACCCTTTCTCGGTCGCACCGTCGGCCATCCAGTCGCCGATCACGCCGTTCAAGCCCAGGGCATTGTCCAGTCGCGGCGTGGAAAAGCAGATCGATGACTTCGTGCGTTGTGCGCGCCTGGCGCAGAGGGCCGGCTACGACGGCGTCGAGGTGATGGGCTCGGAAGGGTATTTCATCAACCAGTTCCTTGTCCCGCGCACCAATCACCGCAGCGACCAATGGGGCGGTGAATTTGAAAACCGCATGCGCTTGCCGGTCGAAATTGTCAGGCGCATCCGGGAAGCGGTGGGTGAGCGCTTCATCATCATCTACCGACTGTCCATGCTCGACATGCTGGCCGACGGCAACAGTTGGGAAGAAGTCGTTGCCCTGGGGCAGGCCATCGAACAGGCCGGGGCGACCATCATCAACACCGGCATTGGCTGGCATGAGACCCGCATTCCGACCATCGCCACCAGTGTCCCGCGGGCGGCGTTCACCTGGGTGACCCGCAAGCTCAAGGGTTCGGTGACGGTGCCGCTGGTGACCACCAACCGCATCAACATGCCGCACACCGCCGAAGATATTCTGGCCCGTGGCGATGCCGACATGATTTCCATGGCCCGGCCGTTGCTGGCCGATCCGGACTGGGTCATCAAGGCTGCCGATCAACGCGTCGATGAGATCAACACCTGCATCGGTTGCAACCAGGCCTGCCTGGATCATGTCTTTCAGAACAAGGTGGCCTCGTGCCTGGTCAATCCACGCGCGGGTCATGAAACCGAGCTTCGCATCGAAGCGGCCGAATCAGTCAGGACAATTGCCGTGATTGGCGCCGGTCCGGCCGGACTGGCTGCCGCGACCACGGCCGCCGAGCGCGGTCACAAGGTGGTGCTGTTTGAAAAATCCGACCGTATCGGCGGCCAGTTCAACATGGCCAAGCGCATTCCCGGCAAGGAGGAATTCGTCGAGACCCTGCGCTATTTTCAGCGCCGTATCGAGCTGAGCGGCGTGGAGGTGCGTTTGCAGACCGAGGCCAGCGTCGAGGTTCTGGGTGAGCAGGGTTTTGATGAAGTAATCATCGCCACGGGTGTGACCCCGCGTGACCCGAAGATTCCAGGACAGGATCACGCCAGTGTGCTCAGCTACATCGATGTGCTGTTGCATGGCAAACCGGTCGGAAAAAGGGTCGCCGTGATCGGCGCCGGCGGAATCGGTTTCGATGTCAGCGAATTCTTGGTCCACGACCATGTGGTTGACTCTCCTGATCCGGATCAGCCCGATCCCAGGGACTTCTTTGACCAGTGGGGCGTGGACATGGAGCTGTCCCGGCGCGGTGGCGTTGACGGCCTGAAACCGGACTTCGGGCCGCCGGCCCGTGAAATTCATCTGCTGCAAAGAAAGACTTCCAAACCCGGCAAGGGCCTGGGCAAGACCACCGGCTGGATCCATCGCACTTCGTTGAAGGGCTTTGGGGTCAACATGCTCTCGGGGGTCAGCTACGAGCGCATCGACGATCAGGGCCTGCATATCCGCGTGGATGACCAACCGCAACTGCTCGAAGTCGACAACATCGTCATCTGCGCCGGCCAGCTACCCAACCGCGAGCTTGCCGAAGCGCTTGAAGAACAAGGCATGCGCGTACACCGCATCGGTGGGGCCGATGTGGCCGCCGAACTCGATGCCAAGCGCGCGATCGACCAGGGCACTCGCCTGGCCGCCGAGCTTTAGTAGCCTCGTGTCTCAGCAGACATTGGCAATATCGATAGACGTCGATGCTACGAGCCGTCCTCGGGTGGGGAATTTCGCTGAGGGCCTCGCCACCGCGTCGAACTGAAGCGGAATTCCCCACCCGAGGACGGCTTTAGCCACAACGAAGCCCGGGCACTGAGACACGACGATAATCAGGTCGCCTTATGCCTTGAATTCGAGATTCCGGATCGGGCTCTGCCATTCGTTTTTCTCGATGCCTGGCGCGGGGCGAGCCCAGGTACCTCGCACCGGTTGACCTGAAAAGTGGCTGATGATGAGGCGGTGAGCAAGGTTGAGATTGGGCAGCATGCCGTGGAAACCGGTCTTGCGGGTCAGTAGCCGGTCCCTGATTTCCCAGTAGCCAAAGTCATCCGGGCGCAGGCAGACCAGGTGATGGCGCTCGAGAAAGGCCGGTTCGGCGCCCCGGTAGGGTACCGTGCCATCGCCGCTGAACATCCAGGCATCGATGTCATCGTCTCCCCAGTGATTCTGACGGTCCTGGCCGGTCAGGTTGAAGACCGGGTGGCGATCGCTTTTCTCGACCTTGAGACGGATACGGGTTCTGGCATCCACCCCGATCATGCACAGCCATTGTTCGGGACTCATTTTGGCTTGTTCGAGACGAAACGACTCGATCCGCTGGCGGTGGGCGCCGGCGATGGCGAGCATTTCCTCGAGCAGTTCCCGAGCCCACTTGCGACGTTCGGTCTGATTCGAGCGCCCGCGCAAGCCGTGGATGCGGATGAACTCGGCCAGGGTCTCGAGTACCCCGCTTTGCCAGGCATCGACCTGGTACAGGTCGTCGGGAATATCGGAGTGAGTGGTCTCGATGGCGTCGGAAAAGCTGGGCAGCAAGTGATACAGGGACGGGGTCAGGCGGGCTGCTTCGCGTTCGCGCGAGCCGGATTCTTCGTCCCCGCCCAGGCTGGCCGTACCGGTAATGATTTTCAGCGGCGCCTCGAATGAGCCGCGAAACGGCGTGCCCAGCGTGGCCACCTTGTCCACCGGCGCTGAAGCGCCCTGGCGCTCGAGGTAACCGGCGATGATCAGCCCGCCCATGGAATGCCCGACCAGGTTGACCCGTGGCTGGTCGGGATAGCCTGCCCGGTGGTAATGGCGCATCAGGCTGGTGCGGGCAATGACCTCGTCGACAAAGCGCTCCAGTTGTCGCTCGACCAGGTCCAGCGGCTGGCGCCAGTCGTAGGGAAAGGGATAGACCGGCACCGGCTCCTCGGACTTGCTGGTCAGGTTGTAGCGCAGCTCCTCGATCAGGTGCCGATAGACCAGCCTGAACACCGAATCCGGCGAAATGCGGGCCGGTTCGATCAACTCGTAGCGCAGGTTTTCAGGGTGCAGGGTAAGCCGATCGTAGGACTTGTTCATGACCGCCGACCAGACGGTTTCGGGAGATACGACATATTCGTCGCGCAACTCGCTGGCGGTAATGCCGGGGATGACGATGACCGGATTGACCAGGCTCATGATGATTCTCCCACTGCCTTTCCCTCGTCTCAGGCGGGCAAATTATCAGAATTTTCCTGCTCTTGCCATGGCTGCAGAAAGACCTTGATTCGACTCTGGAGCCCGATTCTGAAGGCGGGCAGAGTAGAATGAAGGTTCCCTCAAAGCAATCCGGTTGTGCTCCATGAACGAGGCCCTTTCACCTTCTGAATACCCAACACTGATCGCGGATTTGCGCGCCGGTTTCGATGCCGGGATCACCCGGCCCTTGGCCTGGCGCAGGGCCCAGCTCGATGCGATGGAGCGTATGCTGCGAGAGAACGAGCCGGCCATCGGTAACGCACTCAGGCGGGATCTGGGCAAGCCGCCCCAGGAAGTGCTGCTTGGTGAGTTGTCCCTGGTCTACAGTGAAATTCGCCATGCGCGGCGCCGGCTGAAGCGATGGACCAAGCCGCGTCGGGTACACACGCCTGCCGTGGGCCAGCCTGGAAAAAGCTGGGTGCAGCCCGAGCCGTTGGGCGTGGTGTTGATCATGGGCGCCTGGAACTATCCCGTGCAACTGGTGTTGAGTCCGCTGATTCCGGCGTTGGCGGCGGGCAATTGTGCATTGATCAAGCCCTCGGAGATTGCCGCCAATGTTTCAGCGCTGATGGCCAGGTTGATTCCGAAGTACCTGGACGGGCGTGCCGTTCAAGTGGTCGAGGGCGCGGTCGAGGAAACCACCGAACTGCTCAAGCAACGCTTCGATCACATCCTCTACACCGGTGGTGCGGCAGTCGGCAAGATCGTCATGCGCGCGGCAGCCGAACACCTGACGCCGGTAACGCTGGAGCTGGGCGGGAAGAGTCCGTGCCTGGTGGATGAGGGTGCCGATTTGAAGTCAGCCGCCCGGCGCATTGTCTGGGGCAAGTGCCTGAATGCCGGGCAGACCTGCATCGCCCCTGACTATGTGCTGGTCAGCGCCGAGCAGCGAGCCCCGTTGATCGAGGCCATGGCCGAAGAGTTGCGGGGCATGTACGGCGAAGATCTCTTGAGCAGTCGGGATTACGCCAAGATCATCAATCGCCGCCACTTTGATCGGCTATGTGGGTACCTGGGCCAGGGCGAAATTGCCATAGGGGGGCGGTTTGATGAGAATGGGCAGCGGATCGAACCGACCGTGTTGACCGGAGTCCAGCCTTCTGACCCGGTCATGCAGGAAGAAGTGTTCGGCCCCATTCTGCCGGTGCTCGAGGTTCGGGACTTTGACGAGGCCATGGCTTTCGTCATGCAGCGTGACAAGCCGCTGGCCGCCTACCTTTTTTCGCGAAAGAAGGCCAATGTGGACTGTTTCGTCCATGCGATCAGCGCCGGCAATGTGTGCATCAACGATACTTTGATGTTCATGTCGGTACCCGAACTGCCGTTCGGCGGGGTGGGCATGAGCGGCATGGGCCAGTATCACGGCAAGGCCGGTTTCGATCGCTTCAGCCATCTCAAGGCGGTAATGAAGCGTGGACGCTTCCCCGAGATTCCGGTGCGATTCGCGCCTTACAGCGAATTCAAGATGAAGCTGCTGCGGTGGCTGGGGTAGATCGGGGGTCAGTAGTCGGTGGTCAGTGGACACCGTTCATCAGTGAACTTGACCAGTTTGAACTGAATGCAAGGCATTGCAGTCTCACATAACTGATCTTTGAATTCGATTCGATCCGAGAGAGTTTTCATGCAGGGACGACTTCCTTTCATTGCCATATTTCTGGCCTGCGTGGGCCTGCTGGGCTATGCTTACTACGCCCAGTTCGTCCTCGACCTGGCCCCGTGTCCGTTGTGCATGCTGCAACGCTTCGGCTTCATGATCATGGCGGTGGCCTCGCTGGCGGCCGCGGTGCACAATCCCGGGCGACTGGGGCGCTGGTTGTATGCCATTCCGTTTTTCGGCGGCGCCATCTGGGGCCTGATCACGGCCGGTCAGCACGTTCACCTGCAAAACCAGCCCCATGATCCCATGGTCAGTTGCGGTGCGGACTGGCAGACCATGGTCGATTTCGACTACACCGCCAATGAAATCCTGCGCGAAGCGTTTACCGCTTCCGGTGATTGCGCCGAGGTGGACTGGACTTTCGTGGGTATTTCGATGCCGGGTTGGGCTTTGATCTGGTATGTTTTGCTTGCAGGGTTTATGCTTTGGGCTCTGTTCGCCAAAAAACACTGACCAGTAACCTGACCAGCACAGCGGTACAACGACATGACTGAACATCTCAAGACCATCACCCCGGCCAAGGGGTGGCGACCCGATTCGTGGCAACAAAAGCCGGCCGGACAGCAGGCCAGCTACCCAGACGATGGTGAGCTCAGGCGGGCTCTGGCCGAATTGGCCGGCATGCCGCCATTGGTGACTTCATGGGAAATTCTCAGTCTCAAGGAGCAGATCGCCGAAGCCCAGGCCGGCAAGCGCTTCCTGCTTCAGGGCGGCGATTGTGCCGAGGTGTTCAACGAATGTGAATCCTCGATCGTGGCCAACCGCCTGAAAGTGCTGTTGCAGATGTCGTTGATTCTGCTGCATGGGCTGGAAAAGCCGGTATTGCGCATCGGGCGGTTCGCCGGGCAGTACGCCAAGCCCCGGTCGGCCGATATGGAAACCCGCGACGAGGTGTCCTTGCCCAGTTACCGCGGGGATCTGGTCAATTCCCCCGAGTTTACCGAGTCGGCGCGTCGGCCGGATCCGTCGCGACTGCTCAAGGCTCATGCCTGCTCGGCGGTCACCATGAATTTCGTGCGCGCCCTGGTCGATGGCGGTTTTGCCGACCTGCATCATCCCGAATACTGGGATCTCGGCTGGGTCGAGCATTCCTCGCTGGCGGCCGAATTCCATCGCATTTCCGACAGCATCGGCCAGTCGGTGCGTTTTGTCGAAACCATCACCGGGCAGCAGCCCGGTAGCCTCAAGCGAGTGGATTTCTTCACCTCGCACGAGGCATTGCACCTGCACTACGAGCAGGCGCTGACCCGCCAGGTGCCGCGCCAATGGGGCTTTTTCAACCTCTCCACCCATTTCCCGTGGATCGGCATGCGCACCGCCGAGCTTGATGGGGCGCATGTCGAGATGTTCCGGGGGATTCGCAACCCGATGGGCATCAAGGTGGGTCCGGGCATGAGTCCGGAGTGGCTTAAAGGCCTGATTCGCACCCTCAACCCGGATAATGAACAGGGTCGCCTGGTGCTGATTCACCGCATGGGCGCCGGCAAGGTGGCCGATCACCTGCCGGGCCTGATCGAGGCGGCCAAGTCGACGGGTTCACCTATCCTGTGGATTTGCGATCCCATGCACGGCAATACCGAAAAGACCGCCAATGGGTTCAAGACCCGGCGCTTCGACAATATCCAGGCCGAAGTCGAGCAGGCTTTCGAGATTCACGCCGCTTGCGGATCACGCCTGGGCGGGGTTCACCTGGAGCTGACCGGGGAAAACGTTACCGAATGCATCGGCGGCGCCCGCGAACTCAACGAGGAAGATTTGTCGACCTGCTACAAGACCACTGTCGACCCGCGTCTGAACTACGAGCAGGCGCTGGAAATGGCGATGCTGGTGGTCAGGAAGCATCGGAGCCTGGCCTGATGGCCAGGCTGGGGAGACGGAAGACGGGAGACGGAAGATGGTCTGGTTTCGTTGAGCGTGTTCACGCAATTTGATGGTGGTTTTTTCACGCTTTTTGATGGATGTTGTCCTGCTTGAAGGATCCGCCCCGGCGTTGATTTCGGGGCGGCGTGTTGTGGCTGGGTTCAGAAC
>SLKT01000136.1 GCA_007134485.1 Wenzhouxiangella sp.
AGTGATGCCGGTGAAACCACGAATGACAACGTTGAACTGCTTGGCGAAGGCATTCCGACCGATGCCGAACTGGTGATCAACCCCGATTCATTCGATTTCGGTGAACTGGATATCGATGCCGATCCGGCCTGTGAAGACTTCACGTTGTTGAATGACAACGAAGGCGGAAACAATTCACTGGATATCGGCACCGTTTCGATCGCTTCTCCGTTCTCCGTTTCTGATAACTGCGACGGTGAAGAGCTTACCCCGGGCGCCAGCTGCGTTGTCGAGGTCTGCTTTGATCCGGATGATGAAGGTACTTTCACCGAAACGCTGACCGCGACCAGCGATGTCAACGAAGCTGGCTCGGACGTCTCGGGTGAAGGTACTGCCGAAGCCATTGTCAGCGTTGACCCGGACTTTGGCCCGGTCGATCTGGGTGTTGGTGAGCCGGGTGAAGTCATTACCGCTGATGGTCTGGTGACGAACTCCGGCTCGGCCGATGCCGATCTGTCCTGCACGGCGAGCGGCGATACCGACGTCATCAGCACGGATCCGGATCCGCTGGCGGCTACCATTCCGGCCAATGACGAAGTACCGTTCAGCATCAGCTGCGCGCTGCCGGAAGACGGTGATGAAGGCGATTCGTTCAGCGTGACCCTGTCGTGCGATGTGGATGAAGAGTTTGTGGGTGAGCATGAAATCACCTGCGAAATCTCCACCTTCGAGCCGCTGCCGGTCCCGACCATGCAGACCTGGGCCTTGGCACTGTTCGCCCTGCTCATGCTGCTGGCCGGTGGAATTGGCGTTCGCTACTTCCGCACCAACTAAGCAGCGATCTTCGGCCGGGACTTCCGGTCGGGGAATTGAATAAGGAAACCGCCGGGCCTTGGTCCGGCGGTTTCTGTTTTGGGGAGACGGAAGACGGGAGACGGAAGAGGGGGCAAGTAGGTACAAGGATCAAGGTTCAAGGTTCAAGGTTCAAGGAAAGGCAAAAAGGGCGAAAGGGCGAAAGGGCCAATGGGTTAACGGGTTTTCCTTGCGCCTTGTACCTTGAGCCTTTTCCTGGTCCCTGATCCCTTATCCCTTATCCCGTTAGCCCATTGGCCCTTTAGCCCATTATCCCTCGTTCCTCCAACCACCCCCGCGCATCCTCCGCGTCATTCTCGAACCACGCCTTCGCCGAACCCAGCCGAAATGTGTACCCCCAGGCATCCATGTCGGCCATGCAGCGTTCGCTGCTGTAGCCTTCTATTTCATCAGCCAGGAGAATCTGCAGGTAGCAGACGGCGTTTTCCTCATCGTAGTCGCCGCCGGCGTTGGTGTGCAGGTCGGCGCGGCGCTGCTCGTCCATGCACAGGTAATGGCAGGCTTCGTGCAGGACGGAGTGGATCGGGGTGTCCGGCCGGGCGTAGAGACAATCTCCGATCAGGCCGGCTTCATCATCACCCCAGAAGCTTCCGGGTATTTCATGATTGGCCTCTACAAGCTCTAGCCGCATTCCGTGGCCGGACAGAAATCGGGCGATTTCGGCCTGGATGGATTCTTTTTCCAGGCGGACCACGTGCTCTGACTGGTGGTTGCTCATGACTTTCTACCCATGGTCGCTTCGGGTGCGGACAGTTTAGAATAGTCGGATGAGCATTATGCGCTACATGCGGGATTTCCGGTTGGCCGACATCCGGCCAGTCGATTGGCTGCGCTATTACGGCGTGCTGATCTGGGTGCTGGTGTGTATCCCGCTGGCCTTGTTGCCAGTGCTGACCGAGGGCACGTTCGGGACCGGGGCCATTGTGGGGTGGTGGTCGTCTGCGATTTTGTTCCTGCTGGCATTGCTGCATCCGACCTTGCGTTTGCAGATGCGCAGCCCACTGTGGCGGCGCGTCGCAGTGTTGTTGGTGATGTCGTTGGCGGTCATTTCGATCAGTTATTTCACCCGTAGTGGAATCGGGGTGCTCCTGGCGATGGTGGTGGCGGCCATGTTGCCCTGGCTGTTGCCGGCGATATTCGGGGTGGCATGGGTAATCGTCCTGGCCATGGGTTTCGGGGTGTGGGTGATTTTCATGCCCGAAGGCACCTGGTTGCTGGCCCTTGTTTTCGTGATCATGAATCTCGGATTGGTATTGCTTCCTTTCATCGCATCCTTGCTGGCGCTCAAACAAATGCAGGCCCGGGGTGAATTGCGACGGGTCAATTCGGAGTTGCTGGCCACCCAGTCGCTGTTGACGGAGAACACGCGTATAGCTGAACGGGTCCGTATTTCCAGGGAGCTGCACGATCTGGTCGGACATCACCTGACGGCACTGAGCCTGAACCTGGAGGTTGCCAGTCATTTGACCGAGGGCAAGAGCCATGAGCACGTCAACCAGGCCGCTTCGATCGCCCGGTTGTTATTGTCGGATGTTCGTGAAGTCGTCAGTGAAATGCGCGAGGATGATCAGGTAGACCTACGGGCTGCACTGGAAATGCTGGCCACGGGTGTGCCCGAGCTGACGGTCCATCTGGATATTCCCGAGCATCTGTCTCTGACCGACCCGAGGCGCGCCCAGATTCTGTTGCGCTGTGCCCAGGAAGTGATCACCAATACCGTTCGCCACGCCTCAGCCAGCAATCTGTGGATTACCCTGGAGAGTGGTTCCGACGGCACCTCGCTGCAGGCGCGTGATGACGGTCAGGGTGTGGTGGATCTGCTTCCGGGCAATGGCCTGAAGGGTATGCGTGAGCGCCTGAGTGAATTGGGTGGTCGGCTGGAAATCGTGACCCGGCCAGGCGCCGGTTTTCAAGTCAGGGCATGGATGCCCGGAGAGGGGACAACATGATCAAGGTGATGCTGGTTGATGACCAGACCCTGGTTCGTCAGGGAGTACGTTCGCTGCTCGAGCTCTCCGACGAGATCGAGGTGATCGGCGAAGCGGTCGACGGGCAAAGCGCCGTGGATACCGTGCCCGAGCTGAATCCGGATGTGTTGCTGCTGGACATGCGCATGCCTGGAAAGAGCGGGCTCGATGTCATGATGGAGCTGGGCGAAAAGCGTTTGCTGCCGCCGACCATCATTCTGACCACTTTCGATGATGATGAACTGGTGCTCAGCGGGATTCGGGCCGGCGCCCGGGGGTACCTGCTCAAGGATGTTGCACTTGAAGAGCTGGTGTCCGCGGTTCGTGATGTGGCCGCCGGCAAAACCATCGTCAAGCCGGCGGTGACCGAGCGGCTGCTGAAAGGTCTGGGACAGGTCAGAACCGATTTTTCCAGTCTGGAGCAGCCTGACCCCCTGACCGAGCGTGAAACCGAGATTCTCAGGTTGATGGCCGGGGGATATTCGAACAAGGAAATCGCCAGGGCCTTCAATGTGGCCGAGGGCACCGTGAAGAATCACGTTTCCAACGTGCTGTCCAAGATGGGCGTACGCGACCGCACCCGGGCCGTGCTCAAGGCCTTCGAGCTCGGCGTCCTCTGAACCCATCCAGCGCATCGCTGTGAGCTACAATCAGGAAGTTGTAGTGAATACGGATGACCCCGATGAAAACACCTTATTGTCTTTTTCTTGGTGCGCTGGTACTGGTGCTGACAGGTTGTCAGGGCCCGGACGAGGGCAGCCAACAACCCGAGGCCATGACCGAGGCCGATACGCTGGCCGAAGAGGCAGTCGATCGCGGTGAGGCGGTCCGGGAACTTCCCGAAGTGCCGGGCGAGGGGATCGATTCGGAGCTTTACCGCGAGCATGTCAGAACCCTGGCCTCCGACGAGTTCGAGGGCCGGGCCCCGGGCACCCGCGGGGATCGGCTGACGGTCAATTACCTGGTGCGCCAGTTTTCCGACCTGGGACTGGAGCCCGGCTACGGAGACAGCTTTCTGCAACCGGTCCCGATGGTCGAGTTGACCAACGAAATGCGCAGTGACATTGCCGTCGAGCACGATGGGGAGTCCTTCTCGTTGACCTATCCCGAGCAGATGATCATCGGAACCCGTCGACTCGGTAATGAACCGCAAGGCATCGAGGATTCGGAACTGGTTTTTGTCGGATACGGCATCGTCGCCCCGGAGTATGACTGGAATGACTACGAGGGCCTGGACGTGGAAGGCAAGACGGTTGTCATTCTGGTCAATGACCCGGGTTATGCCACCGGAGACGACAATCTTTTCAACGGCAATGCGATGACCTACTACGGTCGCTGGACCTACAAGTACGAGGAAGCGGCCCGCCAGGGCGCGGCTGCTGCCCTGATCGTGCACGAAACCGAGCCGGCCTCGTATGGCTGGGACGTGGTCATCAACTCCTGGTCAGGCGCCCAGTTCGAGCTCGGCAACGGGGGTGACGAACCGGTCATGGCCCTGGAAGGCTGGATCACCCGGGAAACCGCCGAGGATCTGTTCGAGCGGTCCGGACTGGATTTTGCTTCCGAGAAAGATCGTGCCGAGACCAATGCATTCACGCCGGTCAGCCTGGGTGGCAGGGCCAGCGCTGAAGTCCGAAACAGCCAGCGCGAAGGGCAGTCCTACAATGTGCTGGCCACCATACCGGGCTCGACCCGGCCGGAAGAGGCCATTGTTTACATGGCCCACTGGGATCATCTCGGCCGCAACATGGCGGTGCCCGGATCGGAAGGGATCTACAATGGGGCCATTGACAATGCCTCTGGGACCGCGGCGCTGTTCGAGATCGCCCGACTCTACCAGGAGGCCGGTCAGCCGGAGCGCAGCGTACTGTTTCTGGCCGTGACCCTGGAGGAATACGGCCTACTGGGTTCGCGCTATTACGTCAATAACCCGGTGTTTCCGGCTGCCCAGACAGTTGCAGCCATCAACATGGATGCACTCAGCTTTGTCGGTCCGACTCACGATGTGGTGGTGGTCGGCTACGGCTCATCCGAGCTCGAGGAGATTCTTGATCGTGCCGTCCAGGCTCAGGACCGGGTCATGGTGCCCGAGCCGACGCCCGAAGCCGGTTTCTACTACCGGTCCGATCATTTCAATTTCGCCCGTGGCGGAATCCCGGCACTGTATGCCAAGGGTGGTGTGGATCATCGCGAGAAGGGCCGTGAGTACGGCCTTCAGCAGCAGGCCGACTACACGGCCAACCGCTATCATCGACCGGCCGATGAGTATGATCCCGACTGGGATCTGCGCGGATTGGTCGAGGATCTATCGCTGTTGTACCAGGTCGGTCGGGAGCTGGCTGACGGTGACCAGTGGCCTGAATGGTACCCGGGCAACGAGTTCAAGGCCATTCGCGACGCCCAGCGTCCCTGAGTCCCTGATTGTCCTGCCGGGTTAATAACAGCCCATTTGCGGCCTTTGACGACGCTTTGTTGCGACGCTTGTTTGCGATCTGGTGACGATCAGTAAGGATACTTTGGCCAGGTTGCTCAATGTTTTCGGGCTGTTACGCTGCTTGCGCCCCCGCTTCGACGCATCTGGCATGGTTGTTGCATATCAATATCCATGGATACGTTGATGAAAACCAATCTGGCCCAGGTATGGCAATCCTCAGTCCCCGAGAGCAAGGGGCTGCTGCGCAAGGCCCGCGCTTTCGACCACGCCATGATTGGCATGGCGTTGCTGGATATGGACGGGCGCTGGATCGACGTGAATACGCGTTTCTGCCAGATGCTGGGTTATCGCCGCTCGAGCATGCTTTCGCGTTCCTATGAGTCGCTGACTTTCGAGGATGACCTGGAAATCTCGCGTTCCTGGATGACGCGGTTGCGTTCCGGAGATATCGACTCATGTGAATTCGAGAAACGTTACCGGGGTTCAGACGGTCGGATTGTCTGGACCCAGGTTCACGCGGTTGTGGTCAGGCCGGAGCCGCAGGAAGCGCCTTTCATCATCTGTCAGACCCTTGATATCAGCGATCAGAAGACCACTCGAGATGCGCTGCAGGAGAGCGAGGCCTTGCTGCGGGTTGCCGTGGACGGGGCCGACCTGGGAATGTGGCACTGGAATATCGAAAGTGGCCAGTTCATTTTCAACGAGCGCGCACACCACCTGCTCGGTTACCAGGAAGGTGATGTTGAATCCCGATTGAGATCGATCATGGGGCTGGTCCATCCCGATGATCGCAAGCAGCTTTCAGAGCTTGTTATTCCGCATCTGAAAGGTCAGCGGCCCGGGCTGGATCAGGTGCTCAGATTCAGGCGAAAGGATGAGCGGTACATGTGGCTGCTGCTCCGTGGCCAGGTCACCCGGCGCGATGGGCACGGTTGGGCGCTGCAGGTCAGCGGCACGATCATGGATGTGAGCAAGTGGAAGGAACTGGAACGGCGCCTGACTCGCATGGCCACCGTCGACGAGTTGACCGGACTGCTCAATCGCCGCTCGGGAATGTCAGCATTGAGTCTTGCCATCCAGTCCAGCGAACGCAGCCGTGAACCCATGAGCCTGGTGCTGCTGGACATTGATCATTTCAAGTATATCAATGACTCGTTGGGCCATCAGGTCGGTGACGAGGTCCTCAAGGCACTGGGTACCTTCCTCAAGTCCAACCTGAGAGGCGGAGACCACGCGGTTCGGCTGGGCGGAGAGGAATTTGCCATCATTCTACCGGGCACTGATCGACGTGGCGCAGTTGCCCAGGCAGAGCGCCTGTTCAATGCAATCGGTCAGGTTGCCGACGCAGTCGAGGGCGTGCATCGCATGACGGTGAGCATGGGTGTGGTCACCCGGCGTGAGGATGAGTTGGCCGATTCACTGCTCAAGCGGGCCGACGCCCTGATGTACCGCGCCAAGTCGGCCGGGCGCAACAATATCAAGACTGATTGATTTTCATATAACAGTCAGGCCCGTCCCACGTCGACATCGTGGGGTGAGTGCAGGTACTCACTGTCGCCTGCCGATTGTCGGATCAGGGCGATGAGTTCCTCCATGCGTTCACGGGAACTGAGCAGGTCATCACTGCCGGGCTGGTCCTGAGGCTGGTGGGCATATAACCAGAAGTGCACAGCCCCGGCAATCAGCCCATCGGCCAGCGCCCAGGGATCAGCATGTGGATTGTTTGCGGCCATGCGATTGCCAAGATCCACAACCTCGTCGGCGGCTTCGTCGAACAACTCAGCGTTGAGTTCGTCAAGATCCGGGTCCATTGGCTTCTCCTTGTTCGTTGTCCGCTGATGCTCTGACCGAAATGGTTTCTCGAGCGAGTCGGGTTCCCAGGTCGATCACGTTCCGGGCCCGGTGAAATTCGTGGATCATGCAAACGTTCTTCGGCACTCGAATCACCAGGTCCGGCTGAAAAATGGCCAGGTGTTGCCGGGTCAGCGCCGCTTCCATGGTATCCAGCGAGCGCATCATGACCGCGATCAGACCGGGCTGGGTTTCCTCGGGCTTCTTGTCACTGGAGTAGCTGTCCATGAACTCCTTGAGCTTGCCGACAATACCGGAGGACTTTTCTGTTGCACTGTCCGTTCTTTCCTTGAGGCGCGGATCGGGCGGGCCATTGACATCCACCACAACGGTCAGGTCGGTGATGCTTCGCTGGGTGGGTGCAACCGGGATCGGGTTGAGCAGGCCGCCATCGACCAGGGTGCGGTCTCGATAACGATGCGGAGTGAACAGCCCCGGAATGGCGATCGAGGCGCGAATGGCGTCAAAAAGAGGACCGCGATCCAGCCAGATTTCGCGACCGTGGTCGATGTCCACGGCCACCGCCGTGAAATCCCGGGACAGGTCCTCGATGCTCAATTCGCCGACCAGCTCCTCGAGCTTGGAAATGATTTTTCTGCCCCTGATCAGGCCACCGCCGGAAAAGGTCCAGTCCACCAGCGAAAGCACATCGGATTGTTCCAGTCCGCAGACCCATTGTTCGTAGGCGTCCAGCTTGCCGGCGGCATAGATTCCACCAACCAGGGCGCCCATGGAACTGCCGGCAATGGCCTCGATACGGGCATTGGCTTCTTCCAGCACCCGAATCACGCCGATATGCGCCAGCCCGCGCGCGCCTCCGGAGCCCAGCACCAGGGAAATCGTTTTGCCGGACAATGAAGCCTCGTCGCTCATGGCTTGATTCTAGCGCCGAAAAGGGCCGGGTTGCACGAGGACATCGGTACACTAGAGAGATGAACAGCAACGCCGCATTCCGCGAACAATATCGACAAGAGCACATTGGTCCGCGCTACTCCGGACGGTTTCACCTTGCCTTCGTGATCACGTTCAGCCTGGGCGGGATCGCCTTGTGCATCTGGCAACTGGATGCCGTGCGGCCTCTGGAATGGTTGACTCTGCCGCTGGCCTTTTTGTATGCCAACCTGGTCGAGTACGCTGGCCACCGCTGGGTCATGCACCGCAAGGTGCCGGGTCTGGGGCTGATCTACAGGCGCCATGCGGGTCAGCACCATCGCTTTTTCACTGACCAATCCATGGCCCTGGAAGGATGGCGTGATTGCAAGGTGGTATTGTTCCCGGCCGTGTTGATGGTGTTCTTCTTCGGCGCCTTTGCCGTGCCGCTCGGTCTGTTGCTGGCCTGGTTGACCACCGCCAACGTCGCCTGGTTGTTCGTGATTGTGGCGCTCGGCTATTACCTCAACTACGAGCTTTTGCACCTGGCCTATCATCTGCCGGAAGACTCGCGCCTGGCCGATCTGCCCTTGCTCAAGCGCCTGCGTCGCTTGCACTATCTTCATCATGACCCGAAGCTGATGGCCAGCAAGAATTTCAACATCACCTACCCGATTGGCGACTGGCTATTCAAAACGCGGGCGTAGGCCGGGGATGGTGCCCCGATCTATGCCTTGGGTGTGGATTCGATCATGCCGTGGCGTTCGCGACCAAGAACGCGTTGCAGGAAACGCACGAAGTCATCGCCGATCAGGTAGAGAATCGGGATCAGCCCCAGGGTGATGATAGTGGCGAACACGATGCCGAAGGCCAGGGAAGTCGCCATCGGGATGACGATCTGGGCCTGCAGGCTGGTCTCGAAGAACACGATCGGCGCCAGCCCGAGGAATGTCGTCAGGGAAGTCAGCACGATGGCTCGGAAACGCGCCCGGGTGGCCTTGATCGCCGCCTCGATCCGGGCCTGGCCCTCGCGGCGATGTCGGTTGACGAAATCCACCAGGATCAGGCTGTCGTTGACGACCACCCCGGCCAGGGCAATGATACCGAACAGGCTGAGCATGCTGATCGGAAGCCCGAGTAGCCAGTGACCGAAAATTGCACCGATCATGCCGAATGGAATGACCGACATGATCAATAGCGGTTGCAGATAGGACTTGAGCGGAATGGCGATCAGCGCATAGATCAGGAACAGGGCGAACAGCGTGCCCCAGAGCAGGTCGGTCTGGACTTCCTGCTGGCTGCGCGTCGCCCCGGCCAGACGGTAACGGACCCCGGAGTAACCGGCCTCGATTTGTGGCAGGAACTCCTCGCGCAACTCACTCGAAATCCTTCCGGGCTCGGCGATGTCCTTGTCGATCCGGGCAGTGACGCTGATCGAGCGTTCGCGATCGAAACGGCGAATGCTGGCCGGGCTGGATGCGACCTTCACGTCCGCGACCGCGCCGAACGGGACTTCCTGACGGTCGGCGGTGCGAATGCGCATGGATTCCAGGTAGCCTTCGGATTCACGCTGGTCCCTGGGGTAGCGCACCATGACACGAACATCGTCCTGGCCTCGCTGGATGCGCTGGACCTCTTCACCGAAAAACGCCTGGCGGACCTGGCGGGCGAGGTCTTCCTGGCTCAGTCCCAGGAACTCGGCCTCGGGACGTATGTTCAGTTGCAGTTCTCGAATGCCGCCTTCAAACGAGTTGCGGATATCGTAAGTGCCTTCATAGGAGCGGATGCGGCCCTCGAGATCGGCCGCGGCCGCCTCGAGCTGGTTCAGATCGCGACCGACCAGCTGGAAATTCAGATCCGGGCCGTCTCCTCCCGGTCCTCCGGCCCCGCCGATGCGCAATCCGCGAACACCGGGGATTTCGCCAACCTCGTCGCGCCAAAGCCGCTCCAGCTCATTGATGGGCACGCGGTTGCGTTCATCGCGATTGAGCTCGACCAGCATGCCGCCGGTGGTTTCCGAACCCGACCAGGCAAAGATGGTGCGAATGACCGGTTGGTCGAAATCGTTGTCGGTCTGGATTCGCTCATCCACCGTGCGCAGGGCCTGGCTGAGTCGATCCATGTTGGCGTGGGTGACATAAGCCGGGGTGCCCTCGTTCATTTCCAGGTCCACGCGCACGAAATCGGCGGCAAAGTCCGGGAAGAACACCATGCGCAGGAAACCACCCACAATCAGTCCCAGGGACAGGATCAGCACGGCGATGAAACCGGACAGCGCCAGGTAACGGTGGCGCAGCAAGACCCGCAGCGAAGGCAGGTAGATATTGTCGACGAACTTGTAGAGATTGTCGGAGAAACCACGCTGGAAGCGCACCAGACGATTGGGTGTGTCGGATTCGTACTTCTTGATCCGCATGTGCGCCAGGTGGGCCGGCAGAATCAACTTGGATTCGACCAGCGACATCACCAGGCACAGAACGACCACCCAGCCGATGGCGGCAAAGAATTGGCCCTGGATGCCCGAAACCAGCAGAATGGGCAGGAAGGCGGCAATCGTGGTCAGCACGCCGAAGGTGGCCGGTACGGCGACCTTGCAGACCCCGTCGACGACATTGTCGACACTGTGTCCGCGCGCACGTATCTCCGTGTAGGCCGATTCGCCCATGATGATGGCATCATCGACGACAATACCCAGTACCACCAGAAAGCCAAACAGGCTGATCAGATTGATGGTGACGCCGACGAACGGCAGGGTCCACAGTGCGCCCATGAAGGCAATGAACAAGCCCACCATGACCCAGTAGGCCAGCTTGAGGCGCAGAAACAGGGTCAGGATGAGAAAGACCAGGGCCGCGCCGGCCAGCATGTTCTTGCCCATCATGTCGAGCCGGTCCTGAAGATAGAACGACACATCGGCCCACCAGTCCACGCTGATTCCCGCCGGCAGATCGTGCTGGGCTTTTTCGATGTATTCGCGCACTTCGCGCGAGACGGCCAGGGCGTTCTGTTCGCCGATACTCCTGACCCGGATGGCAACGGCTGGCTGGCCGTTGTGCCGTGAGTAGAATTCCCGTTCGACAAAACCGTCACGGATCTCGGCAATGTCACGCACCCGCAATCGGCTGCCGTCGGGATTGGTGCGTACCACGATGTCCTCGAAATCGCGCCCAACGTAAGCCTGACCGACGGTGCGCACCAGAACGTCTCCGCCGGTGGCCTGAATGCGCCCGCCGGGCAGGTCCAGGGACGACCGGCGGATGGCCTGGGCAACCTCCCCGAGGGTGAGGGTGTAGGCGCGCAGGGTTTCCTCGCGCACTTCGATGCCGATCTCGTAGGGTCTCGCACCGGTCAGATCGGCCTGGGTCACCGATGGCAGCGCGGTGATGTCGTCCCGGATCTGGCGGGCGGCTTCCTTGAGTGTGCGCTCGCCCCCGTCGCCGAACACCGAGACCCAGATGACCTCCTGGCTCCACACATTTCGCCGATAGATCGGACGCTCGGTCTCGGCCGGAAATGTGGCGATCGAGTCCACCCGGCTCTTGATGTTGTCCATGACTTCGAGAATGTCATGGGCGACATCAACTTCGACGGTGACCGTACCGGAACCCTCGCGTGCGGTGGCGGTGATCTCGCGAATGCCTTCCAGGTCCTGGATGGCCTCCTCGCTCTTGATCAACACGCCTTGCTCGACATCGCGCGGTGTGCCACCCCGATAGGGAACCTGCACGGTGACGTAATTGGTTTCGATGCGCGGCGAGATTTCCTTGGTGATGGTGAACGCGGTCACCAATCCGCCGCCGATCAGGCAGACCATCAGCAGATTGGCCGCGACCGGATTGTGCGCGAACCAGGCAATGATGTTGCCGTACCAGTTGCGCTCGCTCATGGACGCGCCTCTTGCGAGTCGGCCAGTTCACCGGTCGGCAGCAGGCGAAGTTGGGGTTCGGGCGTTTCAACCTCGCGAATACTCAGGCGAAGCCCGGGGACCGGCGCCTGGATGGAGGTGAGGATGATGCGATCGTCCGGCTCCAGGTGATTGCTGACGTACACCCGCTGCGGCGTGGAGCGAACCACGTCGACCTGACGAATCTCGAGCTGGTCACTCTGATCGGCCAGGTAGACCGTGTCGCCCTCGCGCAAGGCCGCGCGGGGCAGATCCAACAGACCGGCCGCGTCGCGGCCCTGAACGCGGGCGTGGACGAAGGTCCCGATTTTCAGTGGCAGGCTGCGCGGCCGCTCGTCGAGCAGGCCATAGGGATCGCGAACTTCCACCACCGCATAGGTCAGCCGGGTGCTTTCATCGACGACCCCCTCGGTTCTCACGACCTGGCCTTCCCAGGAGCCGATTTGCCCGGCCACCGTGCCGGTCAACTGCACCGGTGTCGTGCGGGCTTCATCCTGCCCGGTCATGGGTAGGTCAAGAAATGCCAGATCCTGGTCGGACAGTGGCAGACGAATTTCGGCCCGGTCGACCGCAAAGGTCACGGCCACGACCGTTCCCGGGGAAACATATTGACCAAGGTCGACTTCGCGACTCTGGACCAGGCCATCGTACGGTAGCTGAATCCGGGTTCTTTCAAGATTCCGCTCCGCCCTGAGTACCGCCGCTTCGGCCGCCTGGACCGCCGCCTCTGCGCCGGCCACCTGTGGCAGTCGCAGCACCAGTTCGCCGGGCTCGCGGGCATCGCCATGCATTCTTTGCCAGTCGCGTGCGGCCTGTTCCGAGCGGGCCTTTTCATCCGCCAGCCGGGCGCGCGCCGAAGCCAGGTCGGCTTCGGCCTGAATCAGGGCCGCCTGGTAGTCGCTGGGATCGATTTTCGCCAATACCTCGCCACTGCGGAAAAAGCCGCCGGAGACCAGGTTGTCCGAAACCTCGACGATCCGCCCGGAGACTTCTGCAGCCAGTGATGTGCGGGTGCGCGGGCGCACCGTACCCTGCGCCTGAATCTCGAAGAACCCCTCGCTTTTTCGCGGCTCGATGACATCGACCAGCATGGCCGACGGAGTGGCTTCGCGCTCCGGGGGCTGCGGCCGGCTCATGGCCAGAATGATCACGATCACGATGGCCATCAGGACGATGGCAAACGGCGCGATGATCATGGCGATGCGCTTGAGTGTCAAGGGATTCTCCTGAACAGATTCGGTCCATTCACATCCTGCCAGAAAGTCCACGCCCACGGCACGTGCCAAAAGGCATGGATCGACTGTGGAAAAACGGCCATTCGGCCCCCAAATCACTGTGTTGGGGTAGACTTGCCCGGCGACTGCAGACGCGATTGTCACTCATGAACCATGGAATTCACATCAAGACCGCCGAGGAAATCGAGGCGATGCGCGTGGCCGGCCAGCAAGCCGCCAGTGTCCTGCGGATGATACGTGAGCATGTTCGACCGGGCGTGAGCACCGGTGAGCTTGACGCCATCTGTCACGAATACATTGTCAACGAGCTCGATGCCGTGCCCGCACCGCTCAACTACCGGGGTTTTCCGAAATCGGTCTGCACCTCGGTCAATCATGTCGTCTGTCACGGGATTCCGGGCGACAAGAAGCTCAAGGATGGCGATATCGTCAACATCGACGTGACCGTGATTCAGGACGGGTGGCACGGCGATACCAGCAAGATGTTCTTCGTCGGCGAACCCTCGGTCAAGGCGCGACGAATCTGCGAGGTCGCCTACCAGTCCATGGTGACCGGAATCGAGATGGTGCGTCCCGGCGTGACCCTAGGCGATATCGGCCATGCCATCCAGACCTACGCGGAAGGTCAGCGCTGCTCGGTGGTGCGCGAATACTGCGGCCACGGAATCGGTCGGGTCTTTCACGAACCGCCCCAGGTGCTTCATTACGGTCGCCCCGGTGACGGGTTGGTGCTGGAGAAGGGCATGACCTTCACTATCGAGCCAATGGTCAACCTGGGACGCGCGGCCACCCGCCTGCTGCCCGACGACTGGACGGTCATCACTCGCGACCGAAGCCTTTCAGCGCAGTGGGAACACACCATGGCCGTGACCGAAGATGGCGTCGATGTGTTGACCCGATTGCCCGACGATACGTTGTGATTGAACGCCTCAACGCCGTACCGGCCACCCGCAACTGCCTGGATCTGGCCGCACTGGCTGAACTTTCGGCCGAGCCCATCGAGTTGGCCCGAGCACTGCGACAATCGCGCCAACAGGCCGACAAGGCACTGAGCCAGGCATACGCCAACGATACCGAGATTCGCGAACTGGTGCATGCACGCGCCTGGGTCCTGGAACAACTGGTGTTGATTGCCTGGGAGCGGCTGGCGCCGGTCAATGAAGGACTGGAGTTGTGCGCGGTCGGGGGATTCGGCCGCGGCGAACTGCACCCGCATTCGGATGTGGATCTACTGATCCTGACGCGCGCAGACGCCGATAGCCACAGGGACGTGCTGGAGCGTTTCGTGCAGGTGCTGTGGGATGCCGACCTGCATCCGGGCCACAGCGTGCGCACGGTCGACGAGTGTGTCAGCGAGGCCGCTTCTGACGTTGGCGTGGCGACCAATCTGATGGAATCGCGCCTGCTCTCGGGCCAGGGCGAGTTGTTTTCGGCCATGTGCAAGGCTACCGATCCCCCGGCCATGTGGCCGGCCGAGGAGTTCTATGCGGCCAAGTGGGCTGAGCAGGAACAGCGCCACGAGCAATTCGAAGACACGATTTACAACCTTGAGCCCAATATCAAGGAAGGGCCGGGCGGTTTGCGCGATGTGCAGATGATCGGCTGGGTCACCCACCGCCACTTCGGGACCTCGACGCTTCACGGGCTGGTCGAGCATGGTTTTCTGAGCGAGCGTGAGCATGACGATCTGGTCGAAGGCCGCGACTACCTGTGGTCGATTCGCTGGGCACTGCACGAGCTGGCCGGACGGGCAGAGGAGCGCTTGCTGTTCGAGTATCAGCGTCGTCTGGCTGAACGCTTTGGCTTCGGAGACTGTTCCGAAAGCAATCAGCCGGTCGAGCAATTCATGCAGCGCTATTACCGCAGCGCCATGCAACTGGCACGTCTCAACGAACGGTTGCTGCAAAGCTTTGACGAGGAGTTGCTGGTCGGTCGCAAGCACTTGCCCTCGGCCGATATCGACGAGCATTTTCGCGTGCGCCACGGTTACCTGGAATTGAAGGACCCACACGCCTTTGTGTTGGAGCCAAAGCTGATCATGCGACTGTTCCTGGTGCTGTCGGCCAATCCGGATATTCTCGGGGTGCGCGCGGCCACCATTCGGCTGGTGCGTGAACATCTATACCTGATCGACGAGCAGTTCCGCAATGCCCCCGAAGTGCTGGCCATGTTTCTGGAATTGCTGCGTAGCCCGCGCCTGGTCTACAGCCAGTTGGCGCGCATGAATCGTTACGGGGTACTGGGTGCCTTGTTGCCAGCGTTCGGCCAGATCACGGGGCGCATGCAATTCGACCTGTTTCATGTCTACACGGTTGATCAGCACACCCTGTTCGTGATTCGCAACCTGCGACGCTTTGCCTACGCCAAGTATCCGGATCGATTCGAGCATGCCATCGACATTTTCAAGCGAATCGAGCGACCCGAGGTGCTCTACCTGGCCGCCCTGTTTCACGATATCGCCAAGGGCCGCGGGGGAGACCACTCGGAGTTGGGTGCGGAGGATGCGCGCAGTTTCGTTAATCGACTCGATATGCCGCAAGCGGATCGTGACCTGATTGTATGGCTGGTGCTGGAGCACCTGTTGATGTCGCGCACCAGCCAGCGTGAAGACATTACCGATCCGGAAGTGGTCAATCGTTTCACTGCCCAGGTTGGCAACCAGCGCCGCCTGGATCACCTGTTCGTGCTGACCGTAGCCGACATCGCCGCGACCAGTCCGAAACTGTGGAATTCCTGGAAGGACAGTTTGCTGTGGGAGCTTTACGTGGCTGCTCGGGAGGCGCTCAGTCGCGGTCTGGAGCATCCGGTTGACCGTCAATCCAGCGCCAACGAAACCCGCTTGGAAGCCGCCCGGCTACTGGTTGAGCGGGGCGCCGCCACGGAGGATGTCGAGGCCTTGCTTGACAAGCTTCCGGATGGCGCGTTCCTGCGCCTGGATGCCGAGCAGCTCGCCTGGACCGGCGCCGAAGTGCTGGCGGCCGACGATGTTCCGCTGGTGGCCTGTCGCAACCTGGAGCACAAGGGCATCAGCGAAATCTTCGTCCACGCCGAGGATTTCGCCGGATTATTTGCCGTGGTGGCGCGCGAGCTTGATCGCATGCAACTCAATGTTCTGGCGGCACGCGTGGTGACGACCCGCGATCGCAAGAGTTGGGACATCTTTCAGGTGATGGACGCCAATGGCCAGCCGCTCAATCGCTCCGATGCCGCGCGCCTGCGAAAACTGCTGGCCGAGCAACTGGCCGCCAAGGCCGTCCGGCCATTGCCGCCTCGACCGGTGCCCCGGCGCCTTCAACCGTTCATGGGCAGAGCCGAAATCAGTCTTGCCGATCACGAATCCATGACCCAGCTCGAAATTGCCGCCACCGATCGTCCCGGCCTGTTGTCAGCCATCGCCGAGGCCCTGGTCGCAAGAAAATTGCGCCTGATCGATGCCCGTGTCGCCACCTTCGGCCAACGCGTCGAAGACATCTTCCTGATCGCCGAGCGCGATGGCCAGGCCCTGGATGAGGATGCCCGGAAGGCGCTGGAGACCGAACTGCGCGAGCGGTTGGATGTTGAAGGGCCGGGGAGACGGTAGACGGTAGAGGGGTTTTCCTTGAGCCTTGAACCTTGAGCCTATATCCTTCCCCTGACCCCTGACCCCTGACCCCTGACCCCTCCAATGCCCACCGATCTGCAATCGACCATAGAACAAGCCTGGGAAACCCGCGCCGAGTTGACTCCCACCAGTCATCCCGTCGAATTGCGCGATGCGGTGGATAAGTGTCTGGCCGGGCTGGAAATTGGGCGATTGCGGGTGGCCGAGCCGGGTGCTGATGGTTGGGTGGTCAATCAGTGGCTCAAGCAGGCCATTCTGTTGCATTTTCGCATCACGCCCAATCGTGATATGCCCGGCGGCGCCAGCCATTACTTCGACAAGGTCGACCTGCGCTTTGCCGACCACAACGATCCGCCCGGGCAAAGCGGCGCGCGCATCGTGCCGACCGCCACGGTGCGGCGTGGTGCGCATGTTGGTCAAGACGTGGTGCTCATGCCCAGCTATGTCAACATCGGCGCCTTCGTCGGTCCGGGCAGCATGATCGATACCTGGGCCACGGTGGGTTCGTGCGCCCAGATCGGCGACAACGTGCACATTTCCGGTGGCGCCGGCATCGGCGGTGTGCTCGAGCCACTCCAGGCCAACCCGACCATCATCGAGGAAGGCTGCTTCATCGGCGCGCGCTCCGAAGTGGTCGAGGGCGTGATTGTCGAGAAAGGCGCGGTCATCGGCATGGGCGTGTTCATCGGCCAGTCAACCCGCATTCTCAACCGCAAGACCGGCGAAATCCTAACCGGTCGGGTACCTGCCGGTTCCGTGGTGGTCTCGGGCACCTTGCCGGCTGCCGACGGCACCCACAGCCTGTACGCGGCCATCATCGTCAAGCAGGTCGACGAAAAAACCCGCGCCAAGACTTCGGTCAATGAATTGCTCCGCAGCGCCCAACCCTGACCCCTGAATCCTGATCCCTGACCCCTGACCCCTATGAAAGTGTTCGGTATCAAAACCTGTGACACCTGCCGCAAGGCACGCAAGTGGCTCGATGAAAACGGCAAGCCCTACCAGTGGCAGGACCTTCGTGAGCAGCCTGTGGATGCGCAACGTTTGCAGCGCTGGCTGGATGAGCTGGGACCCGAGCAACTGATCAACCGCCGCTCGACGAGCTGGCGGCAACTCGATGAGGCCACGCGCACACGGGTCATGAATCCGGCCACCGCGACGGCAGTGATCGAGCAACATCCCACCCTGATCAAACGGCCGGTTTTCGAGACCGGTGATCGGGTCATGGTCGGGTTCAGCGAAGCGGTCAGACAGTCCCTGTAGACATTCGATCAATGAGTAAAGCCGGTCCGAACAGTTCTGTGATTCGCCCGGTCCGTCGCCAGGACCGTGAAGCACGCGAGGCCATGCTGTCACCATTGGCGATGCGTTCGACCCGTAGTGCCGGGCGCAGCCGCCCGGAGGCACCGGATGCCTATCGCACCGGGTTCGAACTTGATCGAGATCGGGTGTTGCACTCCAAGGCCTTTAGACGCCTCAAGCACAAGACCCAGGTCTTCATCAATCCCGAGGGCGATCATTTCGTCACGCGGATGAGTCACACCTTGCAGGTCACCCAGATCGGGCGCGCCCTGGCCGTTGCGCTGGGGCTCAACGAAGTGCTCACCGAGGCCATCTGCCTGGCCCATGACTGCGGCCACACGCCGTTCGGTCACGCCGGAGAGGCCGCCCTGGACGAATACATGACCGATGCGGGTGGCTGGCGGCACTCGGACCAAGGCGTTCGCATATTTCAGGTCCTCGAGCCTCGCAATCTCACTGCCGAGGTGCTGGATGGAATTCGTGCTCATACCTGGCGCGTCCAGCCGCCCCCGCAGACCGCCGAGGGCTGGGTTTGCCGATTCGCCGACCGTATTGCCTACCTCAATCATGATTTGAATGACGCCATGCGCGCCGGGGTCATCGATGCTGCCGATGTGCCGGCCGAAATCGTCACAGCCCTCGGACCGGTCCGGGAGCGAAGCTGGATCAACGCCATGATCGAGGCGGTCATTGCCGAATCCTGTCGGCGAGGCCGGGTCAGCATGGATGCCAATATCATGCTGGCCATGAAGCATTTTCGCGAATTCATGTTCGAGAAGGTGTACCAGCGTCGCGAGGCCAGAGCACAGGCTGACAGGGCGCGCGGGGTCATCCATCAACTGGTCGAGCATCACCTGGCCCATCCCGGCGACATTCCCGACAGCTATCGCAGCGAGGATTCCGAACCCTTGGTACAAGTACTTGACTACGTCGCCGGAATGACGGATCGCTTCGCTCTGACCTTGCACGATCGGCTGTTTCGACCCCGTGGGCTGGTGTGAGCGACGAGACCTTTCATTACCTTGCATACGGGTCCAATCTTCACCCGCTGCGTTTGTGCGACCGGGTCGGGCCGGTCGAGTGCCTGGGATCGGTTTGCCTGCCCGGCTGGCGGCTTTGTTTCGACAAGCGCGGATCGGATGGATCCGCCAAGGCCAATCTGCGGGCTGCCCCGGACAGCAATCATCAGGCCTGGGCCGCGGTGTTCAGACTGGAACGTAGACAATACGCAAGGCTGGACCGATACGAGGGCTGTGGGCGCGGATATGAAACCTTCTGGCTTGATCTGACCCTCGACGGACGTGAAACTCCGGTTCTGACCTACCTGACGCCATCCCACTGGCAAAGCGCCCAGGCCAAGCCCTACCGCTGGTATCGAGACCTGGTCCTGGCCGGGGCCCGATTCCACCAGTTCCCGTCCGCGGTGATCGAGGCGCTCAACCGGATTGACACCATGGCGGATCCCGACCCGGAGCGTGCTGACCGTCAGCGCTTGCTTCTGGAGCGGATCACGGCCCATTCGTGAGCGAATCACGAGGATTCCTAGACAAATCAATGCAGATTCGGATTTGCATTTTGATCCGATGATTTGTTACCGTTGGTTAAGCTAACGTAAAATCGCGTGGTGGTCGAGCTGTAAGGCGGCCAACGCGACTGGGACAAAATCATTCGCAACAGAGGGATCATTCAGACCGTGATCCGACGCTGCCGCTTGGCAGCGTCACAGAGCGATTGTTGCGTCACTCACAAAGCCAGATCAACACAACAAGGGAAATCATCATGAATAGCAAGGTCGCATGCTTGAGTTTCATCCTGTTTTTTGCCTTCAGTGTTTCCACCGTCAAGGCTGACGGTTACGGTGCCGACGAAGAAACCGAAAAGCTCAGGGGGCAGATCGAGGAAGTCGAGCGCCAGTTGCTGCGCATGCAAGAGCAGTTGACGGAGCTGGAATCCGAAAGGGATGAGGTCAGGCGAGAGCGCGAGGAAGCGCGGGATCGACTGGCCGAAGTCGAGGAAGCCACGGTTGAAGATGAAGACGGCATCAATTTTGGTGGAGCGGTTCGTCTCAACTATGGCTGGCGCGATTATGACGACCAGAACAAGGACCGCCTCGGTGATTTCGAGCTGGAGCTGTTCCGGGTCAATGTCAGTGGCAGTGTCGGCGATGTGCTGCTGGATGCCGAATGGCGACGTTACAACGACTTTCAGGCCATCCATCACGCCTGGGTCGGTTACAACTTTTCCGATGATCTGCAGATGCAGCTCGGCATCACCCAGGTGCCGTTCGGTATCCTGCCTTATGCAAGTCACAGCTTCTGGTTCACGGGTAACTACTACCTTGGTTACGAGGATGATTACGACACCGGCATCAAGTTCATCCACACGCCCAATGAGGACTGGACTTTCCACTATGGATTCTTCAAGAATCCCGAGTACGCCAATGATGCGCGAGCCGATCGCTATTCGTTCGACCTGGTCACCGCGGGAGATCAGCAAAATACCGAAACCAACCAGATCAATTTCCGGGCCGAGCGCCACCTGACTTTTTCGGAAGATGCGAACATGAATGTGGGCGTGAGCCTGCAAGCGGGTCAGATGTACAATCGCGCCACCGAGAAAAACGGTGATCGCTGGGCCGTCATGGGACACATGGACTCTTACTTCGGTCCGTGGAATCTGCGCCTGCAGGCCATGCGCTACAACTACAATCCGGAAAATCCGGAAGGCGTGTCGGATGATTTCGTGCAGAAGGGCGCATTCGCGTTTCCCTTCCTGATGGCTGCCGAAGCCAATGTCTACACCTACAGCATTTCACGCGCTTTCAATGTGGACTGGGGCCCGATCACTTGGGTCAATTGCTATAACGAGGGCACCTTCATCGATCCGCGGGTCAGCAACAGTGACGAGTCCATTCAGAGCGTGACCGGTTGTTCCGTCGCGGCCGGCGGTGTGTTCGCCTACTTTGACTGGATTGCCGGCAAGAACATGTGGTTTGCCGGTGGTGACGGTATCGGTCTGGATGCGACAACAGCGGGCAAATGGCAATCCCGTCTGAATATCAATATCGGGTACTACTTCTAAGTAGTCACTCGATGACAACAGACTGCCTGGCCGACGCCTTCTGGCGTCGGCTACCATCGTACAAGGAGTTTCCCAAATGACCGAACCGACCAACAATGACAAGAACCAGATCGAGCAGGAGATCGAAGAGCTCGAGGAGGTCTACGAGACCGATTATCAGCTCGGCCAGGACAATGTCCGCTGGCTCGGCCTGGACCTGCACAACCCGGTCTTCGTCGTCAGCGCCACGCTGATTCTGCTGTTTGTCCTGCTCTCCCTGATCAATCCGGAAGCAGCCAATGAAAACCTGACTGCCGTACGCGTCTGGATCGGCGGGACATTCGACTGGCTGTTCTTGTCGGCTGGCAATTTCTTCGTGTTGTTCTGCCTGTTGCTGATCTTTCTGCCTTACGGCAAGATTCGTATCGGTGGCGAGGATGCCAAGCCGGACTTTTCCTTGATCTCGTGGTTTGCCATGTTGTTTGCCGCGGGCATGGGCATCGGCCTGATGTTCTGGAGCGTGGCCGAGCCGGTTGGTTATTTCACAGAATGGTTCGGCACGCCGCTGGATGTTGGTGGCGATGATGCTACCGCAGCGTTGGGCGCGACAATGTATCACTGGGGTTTGCATCCCTGGGCGGTTTACGGTGTGGTCGCTCTCGGACTGGCATTCTTTGCCTATAACAAGGGACTGCCCCTGACCATTCGATCGGTGTTCTACCCATTACTGGGCGATCGCGTCTGGGGTCCGTTCGGGCATGTGATTGATATCCTGGCGGTACTTGCAACCCTGTTCGGTTTGGTCACGTCCCTGGGGCTCGGTGCCCAGCAGGCTGCCGGGGGCATTGAGTTCCTGTTCGGTATCTCTTCGGGCCTGGCTACCCAGATCATCATCATTTCCTGTGTCACCGCCATTGCTCTGATCTCGGTACTGCGTGGCATTCACGGTGGTGTGCGGATATTGAGTAACATCAACATGACTTTGGCTTTCGCCCTGTTGGCATTTGTCATCATCGCCGGCGGTCTGGTGGCCTTTTTCTCTAATTTCGGTACCGCCGTGTCCGGCTATGTGCAGTACATGCTGCCGTTGAGCAATCCGGTGGGCCGCGAAGATGATGTCTTCTACCATGAGTGGACCATCTTCTTCTGGGCCTGGTGGATTTCCTGGTCACCGTTTGTCGGCATGTTCATCGCCCGGGTCTCACGCGGGCGTACCATTCGCCAATTCCTGACCGCCGTGCTGATCGTGCCGGTGGTGGTGACCACGATCTGGATGAGCGCATTCGGCGGCAGCGGCATCGACCAGGTCAAGGGGCAAATTGGACAACTGGCCGACGGCATCGGCGATTCCTCGCTGGCCTTGTTCCAGATGCTGGAGAACCTGCCGTTCACGACCATTACTTCGGCCCTGGCCGTGATCCTGGTGCTGGTGTTTTTCATCACCTCATCGGATTCCGGTTCGCTGGTCATCGACACCATTACTTCCGGCGGCAAGGTCGATGCGCCGGTCAGCCAGCGAGTTTTCTGGGTCATCATCGAGGGACTTCTCGCGGCTGTCATGCTGACGATTGGCGGCGCCGCTTCCCTGCAGGCCTTGCAAGCCGGGGCAGTCAGTGCCGGGCTGCCATTCACCATCATTCTGCTACTGATCTGTGTCAGTCTGTTCAAGGGACTGGCGCATGAGAAGCGACTACTCGAGTTGCAGGCTCGGTAGCGCTCCTTTCAAGACCTGAGCAAAGCCACCGCACCCTGGTGCGGTGGCTTTTTTTATGGGTTGTTCTGAATTCGGCGTCTTGAAAATAGCTGGAGTATGGGGGGGAGGAGAAGCATCGGGTGGCATCCGACCGATCACGGACTGACCGGGTGATCGGCGTGGTCGATTGTTTCCAGTTCGGTGGCCTTGGGGTTGGTCGGGTCTGCAAGTCGATGATTGGACGCTGAGTGACTTCCGTTGGGCAATGGGTGGTTTTCATGGCCCGGGTAAAGGCTGGTGCACTCCGCCGCAACCCGGTCAGTCCATGATCGGTCAAATACCACCCGCTGCGACAGGTGGTAGGAGGTTGAAAATCTGGTGGTGGCTTCGTTTCAACTCAGTAACTTCCCTCTCAATCTACTCTCACCCGACAAGCGACGAGCGGGCTTGACCGGGGCCGGGCTCGAGGTGACGGAAGCGGGCAGAGCCTTTCCGTAATTAGAGCACCCGAGAAGCTTGCTAACGGCAAGCCCCTCCCCATTGGAACAAACGAAATTCGGTCGGCACCAGAACGCCACTGAAGACGAATAACCCACCCCGCCGTTCACCTCGAGCGCGGTCACGGGCAAGGCCGCTCGTCGCCCCGCCCCCTATCTTTCCCCTTCGTGCCTTGTCAGGCGGAAAATGACAGCTTAGGATAGTAGCTGCGCGGGCGTCGTATAATGGTTATTACCTTGGCTTCCCAAGCCAAAGATGACGGTTCGATTCCGTTCGCCCGCTCCATTTCAGAGGACGGAAGACGGGAGACGGGAGACGGAAGACGGAGGTTGGTAGTCAGTGATCTGGTTTTCCTTGCACCTTGATCCTTTCCCGGAAACCGGAAACCGGAAACCGGAAACCGGAAACC
>SLKT01000115.1 GCA_007134485.1 Wenzhouxiangella sp.
GATTCCATTGGCAAGAGCGAGAACGCAGAGTTGGGGCCTGCTTGAAGTCCCTAACTAATTGAATTTAAAAGAGAGGCCGCAGTGTGGCTTTCGTCAGTCTGCGTTATCGAAACTTGCTGTAGGAGTACTACAGCGGCGTTTCGCTGCCTTGCTGACGAAAGCCACACTGCGGCTGAATGCGATCTACATACCTGCCGGGTTAATATTAGTAACTCATCGAGGGTGGCTAGAGGCTGGCACCTCAAGATTCAGACGTTACCTAGGGGTTCACATGCATGGTTTTCTCTTCGGGCTTCTTGCCCTGATTTTTTCAGCACCACTGGTTTCCGCACCCATCTCCTACCAGGGACAACTGAAACACCAGGGCGAGCCTCACTCGGACTATGCCGACTTTCAATTCAAGTTATTCGACTCCGAGAATGATGGTGAGCAAATTGGAACCGAAATCGAGCGACCCAATTGGCCGGTTCACGACGGACTGTTTCAAGTCGAACTGGATTTCGGACCTGATGCCTTTGACGGAAGTCAGCGATATCTGGAAATATGGGTGAATGACGTACGCTTGAGTCCGCGACATGAAGTCACCGCTGCACCTGTCGCACTGTTTGCCCTGGACGGGAATGAAGGTCCGGAAGGTCCGCAGGGTGAAACCGGCCCTCCCGGCCCGCCCGGACCTTCCGGCCTGGAAGGTCTCGTGTATCACACTGAAAACAGGGTTCAAGAGACTGACAACTCCGTACAAAGTCAAGATATCGTCTGTCCAGACGACCTTCAGGTGATATCAGCGGGTTGGCGAGTCATTGATTTGAATCCTTTCAGCCTGTATGTCCACGGCTCATGGCCCAATACCAACAACAAGTCAAGATGGGATTTTCAATTCAGATATGCCGGTACCGGCAATAATGTCGCCAACCTGGAGCTTTGGGCTCTTTGTGCACAAACGGAATAGAGTAATCGCCCTACCAGCGATGTGACCTGTTCCTGCTACGCCCTAACCCGGCAAACTCGCTTGATTCGCCCCGCCTGCACATAGATTTGCAGGGTCTGGCCGCGCTGGTAGAATTCGTAGCGGATTCCGGCGGCGCCGCCCTGCCGGGTTTCGAGTTGCACAATGCGGTCGGGTTCGGACTCGATGACGCGTCGATCAGAGTCTCCCACCTTGACCAGGCCGGTCGACAGTCGCGCCGAAGACAGACTGCACGATGCCTCGGCAGCCATGCCCATGACCATGAGAACGACAAGAATGATGGTTCGCATGCCGACAAGACTATCGACGGTCGCTGACTGTTGCCTGAACAGCAAAGCGGCCACCGATGACGACATTGGCTATCACCGGATGACAGTGCTAGACTGATTTGTCAAATCACTGGATTCGGCGTTGACATGCCCAGTGAACTGACGGATTTGCTCCATGCCGCAAGCAGCGGCGACCAGCCCGCACTGAACCGTGTGGTGGCGTTGCTGTATGTTGATCTGCGACAGCTCGCCACGCGCTGCAAGTCTCACCACCGCGGTAATACGCTGGAGACCACCGGGCTGGTTCACGAATGTTATATGCGCTTCGTCAACAGCGGTCAGCTCCAGATCAGTGACCGGTCCCACTTCCTCAACCTGGCTGCGCGCATCATGCGCCAGTTGCTATGCGACTACGCTCGTGAACGACTGGCCGAAAAGCGCGGTGGCGATTCAACCCAGGTGGAATTGCGCGATTCCGATGCTGCTGAACGCCACGAAGCCGCCCAGTGGCTGGCTTTGGACCAGGCACTGGAGAACCTGGCCGAGATCCGGCCGAACCAGGCCCGGGTGATCGAATGCCGCTTTTTTGGCGGACTGACTGAACAGGAAACCAGCGAAGCCCTTGACCGACCCTTGCGCAGTGTGCAGCGCGACTGGGCCGAGGCCCGCAAATGGCTTTCTGACCGGCTGGCGACATGAGTGACAGGGACGACCCGCTTCGCCCCGGAGGCGCCCTGGACGGCGCATTGTTCCAGCGCTTTCTGCAACGCCTGAGTGAAGTACGCGAACTTCACCCGGGCGAGCGAATCGGCGCGTGGCGGATTATTCGTGAACTGGGGCGTGGCGGAACCGGTGTGGTCTTTCTGGCCGAGCGCGCCGATGGCGCCTACAACCAGGAAGTGGCCCTGAAATGGCTGCGCGGTGACAGGCCTTCCCTTGGAGCACGCCAGGCCCTTGAGCGCGAGCGTGAGCTGCTGGCCGGCCTGGACCATCCGAACATTGCCCGGCTGATCGATGGCGGCCAGACCGAAGATGGCATGCTGTGGTTCGCCATGGATTACGTGGACGGTGAGCAGATTGACCAGCACTGCAGGGAGTTGTCGGTCACACGATGCGTGGAGCATATCCGGGACCTGTGCCGGGCCGTTCATTTCGCCCACGGCCGCGGCCTGATTCACGGCGATATCAAGCCATCCAATGTGTTGGTCGATGGGCGCGGACAGACCCGATTGCTGGATTTCGGTGTCTCTCGCCTGAAAGACTCGCGAGACAAGGGTTATGGCCTGACCCCGGGCTACGCCAGTCCCGAGCAGCGCGACGGCCACCCCCCCACCACGGCCTCGGATATCTGGCAGCTCGGGCGTCTGCTTGAATCGGTGCTCGGAGAAAACGGGGCGGATCGGGACCTTCAGGCGGTGGTCGAGCTGGCTACTCACGAGTCGCCGGAAGCCCGTTATGCAGCCGCGTCGGAACTGGAAGCGGACCTGAGCGCATGGCTGAAGACGCGACCCGTAACCGCCCGCGGCGGCGGTTTCAGCTATCGATTCGGCCGACTGGTACAACGCAACAAATTTGCTGCGGTACTGGCGACAGCAGCAGTACTCGTTGTTGTCGGATCCAGCATTTGGTTTACCTGGCAGCTTGCCGAAGAACGCGATGTGGCGAAGGCTGCACTTGAAGAAACCGAAGCCGCACTTGCCCGGGCTGAAGACCTGCGTGAGTTCCTGGTCGATCTGTTTCGTGCCACCGAGCCTGACCGTCCGCGCGATCAACTGCCCAGCACGGAAGAGTTGCTCGCACTGGGCGCCCGGCGAGCCCTGGACGAGAACGCTGCCCCGCCTGCTGAGCGGCTGGGTATGCTGCTAGTGCTTGGAGAGGTATTTCTGGCCCTTTACCAGGCCGAAGATGCTGAACAATTGCTCGACGCGGCGGTGGTCCTCGGAAGGGCACACACCGAACAGCAACCTGTGGATCTGGCCCGTGCGCTGGAACTCCAGGGCCAGCTCGCCATGCACCAGGTGCGCTGGGCCGAAGCGCAGGAATGGTTTACAGAGGCTGAAACCCTGGTGGATGAGTCGGGCACCGGCTGGAACACTTTCGCGAGTATCCGCGAAAGCAAGAGCGAACTGGCGACACTTCGCGGGAATCATCATCAAGCACTAGGTCTGATCGAGCCGGTCTACCTCGAGATTCACCAGGGACGACAGGTTCAACCCCGGGTGCATTATCGGGTCTTGACAAGAGTGGCCATGCTGAATGCCGGCTTGGGAGATCCAGCAGGTGCGTTGGAGGTTCTCGACCAGGCTGCAGATCTGATCGCTCATCTGGAGGGCGAGGAAAGCCTGGCGAATGCCAATGAGCACCTGGGCCGTGCCGGACTGATGCTGCTCCTAGGCCGATTCGATGCCGCCAGGGATACCTTGCTCCGTGTGCTGGCGCTGACTGACCGAATTGCTGAGCACCCGATTCGAACACGCGCGTTGACATACTTCCGCATGGGTTACTTGAAGTTTTATACCGGCCAGTACAACCAGGCGCTTGATTGGTACAAACGCGGTATTGAGGAATGCGCCGCGTCCCGGGAACTCACAGCGGAGGACCACCCATGCGGAATGTATGGCCTTGGGTGGATTCAGGCATACATGCATCGCTGGGAACACGCAGAGAAGCAGTTGCTCGAGGCGCGGACGCAGTTCACCGACATGGGGGCACCCTTTGAACGCTGGCTGGCATGGACCAAGACCATTTTCGCCTTTGTTGCATGCCACCAGGGCCGGATCAAGGAGGGCGCTCACCTACTGGACAAAGTGCATGCACATCCCGGCAAGGACCAGCTCGGCAATCCAGGCAGTCAGGCCCACTTTCTCATGGCACGCGCGGTTTGCCACTACAAGGCCGGCGATTATGAACAGGCCTTGGAACCCGTTGACCGGGCCCTGGAAATATGGACGCATCCCGGCCTTGCCTCGGCCCACGCTGAACGTCGAATCCTTCGAGCCCGCATCCTGGCCGCACTTGGTCACAATCGTGAATCCGCAGAATCACTGGACCACGCCCAGCAGCAGCTCGAAACCGTCGGCCTGCCCGATCATCCCGTGATGAAGCGGATCCACGAGACCCGTCAGGATCTGTTCTGATCCATCCCGGATAACACACAACTGATTCAAGCGATGGCCTTCATGGCCGCTCGCCCCCTGCCCGACCCGATTCTCTCCATCTGATCCGAAGTTGAAACGGCTCCCGAAAAAAAGCTGGCGGGTTCTCTCCCGCCATCGCGTCCCGCCCGATAAAGACCAAGAACCCACGCGAGGGTTCGTGAAGCCGATACCAGCATGTCAATCATCCAAACATGGAGTATCAAGTCATGCAAAAACGATTCAAAAATTCAATCTTCGCAACCTCGATAACCGGGTTAATGGCCCTGGTCGGCTCGGCCAGCGCAGAGGTCATATCCGTCACGGTGGACAGGAGTCAGCCGTTCGATGAGGTCAGTGGCTATCAGTACGTCGAAGCGACCATGGACGGTGTCGTCTGGCGCGATGATGGTTCGCAGGGCGAGTATTCGGTGCCAGTCGTTCTGATCTATCCGGAAGCGGATGGAAACGGCATCGGCGTGGTGGACCTGCCCAACTCCGCGCAAATCCACGTGACACCTGGCGCAAGTGAGTGGACTGTGGCGCAACTCACCCGGTCCACCACCGAGAGTTATCTGTTCGAAACCGGCCACACCTACCTCTCCGTACAGTGGGACAAGGCCGTGACCGAGACCTTCGGCCCCGCGCCGCCGGACGATGGCTCCGATTTCAACCACCTCGCCTACGGCACCATAGAGCGTGGCGACGATGCTTTCCATATCATGCGCGATGCCGCTTTTTTCCTCCGGAATCCAAGTGCGTTCACCGGCAATGGCGGCCCGGCGCCGGTCGACACGGTCCTGAGCTCCGGGTTCTCGCAGACGGGTGGGCTGATCAATGAATTCCTGGCTCGTGGCGAAAACACTAGCGGGGCGTTTGACGGTAACCTCATTGGAAAGCAGGGGCTGGTCTGCTGGACTTTTCACAACGAGCCGCCCCTATACTCCCATTTTTCACCGTGCACGGATCATCCGGCTTCCTCCGATCCTTCATCAGTCTCTATCATGATCGCGGCAGAGACCGATGTCATTTTGTTTGACGCCGCCAGCGCCCGCACGGACGCAGCCAACTGGCGCAGTTACGAACTGGCCGGCGTATCACACCTGCCCGCTCCGATTTTCCCGGGCCTTCATCCGAATCAGAACTACGCCAACTCGCAGCAAGTCTTCCGTGCAGCGATCGAAAATCTTGGGCTCTGGGCTGCCGAGGGCATCCCCGCCCCGAGTTCGAAATTCATCCAGGGGACCATCATCCCCGGCGGCGGCTTACTTCCCGATTTGGTTCCCGGGCTGGATGGCTTCGAGCCCGAGTTCGATGCGGACGGCAATGCGCTCGGCGGGCTTCGCCTACCCCACATGGAACAGATCATCGATGACAAACTGGCCGGCGCACCGCTTGGAACTTACACCGGCATCAATCCGGTCGAGGATCTCTTCGTCATGATCGCAGGGCACTTCCTGCCATTCAGCGATGCCGAGCTTGAAGAACGCTACCCGAACCGCGGCGCCTATGTTTCGCGAGTAGCCAGAGCCGCAGAGCACTTGATGGACAATGGTTACATTCTTCCGCACGACAAGGATGCATACGTGCGGGGGGCTGCCCGGAAACCTTTCCAGACCAAATCCGACCCACGTCCACCGAGGGCGCCATGGCGCGTACACCCCTCAAGGTAACGCCGTTTCATTCGGCCTGATCAGGCTCGAGATCAAGCGCGGCCACCCGATCCATCGGGTGGCCGCTGCACTTGTCCCTTCCCCAAGCGCGCCCGGGGAACATGGCGCTCGCAAAACTGAGACTTCGATTGCAAACTTGAGACACTCACAGGAAATGTGACCTGGTTCACACTTACTGATTTTCCGGGGATTGTCGGCGATCTCATCCAGGTGACCGTCGCGAATTTGCGAATCAAACCGTCGAATTCGCAACCCTCCTCTTACTTTATCTTTTATATCAATGCTTTATTGATTTGGCATGAAATCTGTATATCACAGGTTGAGCCGCTGAGATCGGGCGTTTCCGCCGGCAGTGGTGGGGTTTGTGGGTCCCGGGATCCCCTTCCCAACGGGACCGTTTATACAAGGAGTTCATGTCATGTCTGCTTCATTCATCAACAAAGTGGGCACCATCTGTACGGGCGTGGCCGTGGCTTGCATGCTTGCCGGCCTGTCCAGTTCAGTGTTTGCCCAGGATCATGGTGTCGGAATTCGAAAATCGTGTCCGACCCCGGCGAAAGTCGGTGATCTTGCCAGTTGTACCATGCGGGTCATCAACGAGGACGATTTCGGTGATGCCATCGAGGTTCTGGAATTCTGGGACTTGGTCGGAAGTGGCGCCGACCAGTTTCGGGTTCCCGAAACCGGCAACCTGCCGATCATAGACGTCAGCCCCGGGGTGACCTGTGCGGAAGATCTCACGCAGCCGATCGGCCTGACCTTCCCGTGCACCATGCCGGGCGCAATTGATGGTTCGGGAGAGTTCGTCCGCGTGCGTTCCACTTACACGGTGCCGGAATGGGCCACCAACCCGCTGCTTGACCAGGCCAACGCGATCGTCAGGGACTTGTGCGATGTCCAGCCGGTCGGCTGCAACCCGGACCCGCAGCAGCAGCAATTCGGTGCGGCAGTCTCGCTTTTCGAGCCGGACCTGGAGGTCACCAAGACCGGACCTGACCTGGCCAAGGTGGGTGACGAGGTCTGCTACAGCATCGGTTTCCAGGATCTGAGCACCGGCACCGGCTTTCCGGGCTTCGAGAACTGCCTGGGTACCGACACGTTGCTGGGCGACCTGGGCGAATTCTTCGCCGGTGAACCCCGGGAATTCTGCCGGACGGTTCTGGCTGATGACCCCAATCCGCTTTACAACGAGGCAACCATCACCTGCGGTGTTATCGATTTCGACAATATCCTTTCCGACTCCGATGAACACTGGGTGGACATTATCGATCCGTCCATCGAAGTGACCAAGTCCGGACCGGATCTGGCCAAGGTCGGTGACGAGGTCTGCTTCGAGATCGGGTTTGTCAGCAC
>SLKT01000056.1 GCA_007134485.1 Wenzhouxiangella sp.
CCGCCGTGCTTGGTGAAGGCGTGGCGTACCGCGGCCACGGTGCGGTTGCGATTGTCGGTCATGCAATCGACCATCACCGCTACCCCGCCGGGCGCGTAGCCTTCGTATCGAATCTCCTCGAAACTGGCGCCGTCGAGCTCGCCGGTCGCCTTCTTGATGGCGCGCTCGATGTTGTCCTTGGGGACATTGGCGGCGTTGGCCTTGTCCATGGCCAGGCGCAGGCGCGGGTTGGCGTCGGGATCACCTCCGCCCTCGCGGGCCGCGACCGTGATCTCGCGAATCAGGCGGGTGAAAATCTTGCCTCGCTTGGCGTCCTGGGCCTTTTTTCGATGCTGGATATTGGCCCATTTGCTGTGACCGGCCATGGTGGGTGGTGCCTCCGGAAGTGAATTGCATGATTTTAACCGATGGGGGGAGGGAAGACGGGAGACGGGAGACGGGAGACGGGAGACGGGAGACGGGAGACGGGAGACGGGAGACGAAAAATCTCCTACTCGTCTTCCGTCTTCCGTCAATGCCTTCATTCAGCGCACGCTTATATTCACGCGTTACAATGGCGTGTACATACACCGTCGGAATTCACGCCATGCGTAAAGGTCTCTTCGCCCTGATCCTGCTGTTCGCCGGTCATGCCCATGCCACCGGGGAAATCAATGTTCTGACCGATCTGATGTCGCCGTTCCCGCCGGGCTGCATTGCCGTGGCGTTGCCGGAGGGTCCCGGCGATACCGATCTGCTGATTAATGAAGTTGTCCCGGCACCGAGTGTGGGCTCGACTTCTCTGGACTCCGAAGTGCGCATCGAGGCCTGGCGGGTCGGCTGTCATGACGAAGACTTTTCCATCGTCATGGTACGCCTGCAAACCGTGAGCCGACCCGAAAACTCCTATGTGCTGGTTCCGCAGGTGTGGGTTGATGCCGGCACCGTGGACCTGCCCTTTCATGCCGGGCAGTTGATTCGTCACCCGGCCGTGGGCGAGGTCAGCGCGGCCGGTGACGGCGCCATCAGCGACAACGGCACCACCTTCATGCTTGGGGTCGACCCGGTTGCCATCGATGGAGATACCGATTTCCTGCCCGAGGATTACAACGAGATCTTCACCCTGGAATTCTATTGGGGCGACTTCGCGCCGGATGTGGCGCCCAATGGCGAGGTGTTTTATGTCGATGCCTATATCCCCGAACTCGATCCGCCCCAGACCGAGACCCAGTTGCTGCACGGGCGCATGTCCGGTGGCTACGGCATCGAGGGCATTCCCAATACCGGCATGCATGTGTCGGTCGGTGAGCTGGCCGACGACGACAACTTCGTCTCCATCATCTTCTTTACCTATCTCGACGGCATGCCGTTCTGGCTGATCGGAAATACGCCGAACATCGCCCCGGCCCCCGGCGAAATCGAGGTCGACATGTATCTGGTGACCGGGGGCGAATTCTTCGGCCTGGGTCCGGACGCATTCACCGAAGAAGACATCGATATCGAAGTGGTCGGATCGGTCCTGGTCGACCCGGTCGATTGCAACACCCTGGTGGTCGGTCATGACTTCGACGGACTGGGCCTGGATAGCGGTGTAGTGGTGGCCTTCCGTCAGATCAACCTTGCCGGCTACACCTGCAATCCATGGATTGTCGAGTAGCAGTCACCGGATTCAGAACCCGAGCGGAATGCCAAGGGTGAAGAACCCGACCAGCAGGATGGTCCAGACGATCAGGAAGGTGATCGAGTACGGCAGCATGATCAGCAGCATGTCGCCGAAGCCCAGATCCGGCCGGTACTTGCGCATGAAGGCCAGGATGACGCCGGCATAGGTCATCATCGGAGTGACGATATTGGTCGCCGAATCGGCGACCCGGAAGGCGGCGGCGACCAGGTCCGGGGTCATGGCCGGGTTGACCAGGTAGAGCATGGGCACAAAGATCGGGCCGAGCAGCATCCATTTCGACATCAGCCCTCCGATGAAGATGTTGATCAGGGCCGTGACCAGGATGAAACCGATCAGCAACAGTACGGGAAAGCGCTCCAGGCCCAGAAACAGCAGGGATTCGGCGCCCAGGTAGGTGATATAGGAGCCCAGGCCGCTGTAGCTCAACAGTCCCAGAAAGTTGTAGCAGAAGAAGGTCAGCACCAGCACGTAGCCCAGGGTGTTCATTTGCGCCACCATGGCGTTGACCACGTCGAAAACCTTTCTGAACGCACCCGAGGCGTAGCCGAAGAACAACCCGGTGACCACGAAGAAGATCGAGATCAGCAGAATGATGTTGTCCGAGAAGGGCACCACCCGGTCACCGGCTTCGTCGGTATAGGCTGCTAGCGGCCCGATCGCCAATCCAACGATAATCAGCAGGGCCACGATGGTACCCAGAATGCTGAACCTGAGCCCGCGCCGCTCGCTGGGATTGACCTCGAATTCACCCGGCTCGATATCTTCGGGCACCTCGAAGGACTGGCCATCGAGCTTTGGTTCGATGAAGCGCCGGGTGACCCAGTAACCGGTCAGCGCCAGCACGAAGGTCGAGGTGAGAATGAACCAGTAGTTCATGGTCGCCGGGTTGAGCGCCTCGCCGGCGGCGGTGGTAAAGGGAATGCCCTGTGATTCGGCAAATGCCTGGGCATTCATGCCGATGATGACATCGACCGGGCCGGGCACCAGGTTGGCGCTGAATCCGGCCGAAACTCCGGCAAACGCGGCGGCCATTCCGATCAGCGGATTGCGCCCAAGCCCGGCATACAGCAAGCCGGCCAGTGGAATCAGCACCAGGTAGCCGGCGTCGGTGGCCAGCGAACTCATGATGCCGATGAAAATCAGCAACAACGGCAACAGTTTCTGCGGAATCCAGGCGCCGGCCCGCTTGATCAGCGCGCCGAACAAACCGGAGTGCTCGGCGATGCCGATGGCCAGCATGACCACCAGGATGACGCCGAGCACGCCGCCGCCGAAGGCCAGCCAGTTGGCCAGCAAGGCGTTATCGAAAATCCAGCGCACATGCTCGGCCTGATACATCGGCAGGATCTCGTAGGTCATGGCCTCGCCATCGGCGCCGATGGTTTCGAATTGATGCCCGCCCAGAAACACCGTGGCCATGAAGGCCAGCGGGTAGAAGGCCATGAAAATGATCACCGGATCGGGAATCTTGCGTCCGGCCCGCTCGACGAAGCCGCCAAAGGATTGTCCGAAATTCTGCAGGCGTTGCATGTCCCCTCCCGAGGGTTGCGGGTCAAAGCGCGCCAGTATACCCGTGGGAATCTTTGCTCGCGACCGGCGTCAAAGTCCGCGATTGCCTGAAAACTGATGCCACCATGCTTCGCACCCTGATCTGCGCCCTTGCCGCCTGTTGCTTGGTGGCCACGACCTCGCCGGCCCTGGCCGATGCTGAACTGCGCGAGCGCCTGCGCCATCGCCTGGAAACCCTGCATGAGCCAGGCCAACTGATCGCCAGCGGACAGCAACTGATGGCCACGACGCTGTTGCAGCAGGTCTACGAGGCGCGCGGCTGGGAACCGATCTGGTTTGACGAGCAGGCCGCACCGGGGGCACTGATCGACCAGCTTGAAGATGCTCTGGCATTGGCTGCACGCCACGGTCTGATCCCGGATCATTACCATCGTCGCACCCTGGGCCGAATGCGTGACCGGATTGACCGGGAAGCATCGGGTGGCGCGGATCGTCGGGTCCTGGTCGATATCGAGCTGCTGGCCAGCGATGGTCTGCTGAACCTGGGCCATGACCTGCTGCACGGCCGAGTGCAGCCCGAATCCATCGATCCGAACTGGAACATTCAGCGCGAAGTGCCAGACCTGCTCGAACGTCTGGCTGAAGAGCGCGGCGATGCAGCCATCGACCTGGTCGCGATCCTGGATGGTCTGGCGCCGCAACATCCGGAATACCGCGCCCTGCTCGAACGTCTCACCCTGCAACGCGAGCTGGCCACCAATGGCCACTGGCCGGCAATCGCTTCAGGCCCCCTGTTGCGTCCGGGTGAGTCCGATTTGCGGGTCTCGAAAATACGCAACCGACTTCAGTTTCTCGGCGACCTGGTAATGGACGGTTCAAGTGAATCCCGCGACCATGGGGATGAATACGATGAGACACTTGAGGCCGGCGTGCGGGCATTCCAGCGTCGTCACGGGCTGGATATCGATGGTGTGGTGGGTCCACGCACGCTGGCCGAGCTCAACACCACGCCCGAGCAACGCATCGAGCAGTTGCGCGCCAACCTCGAACGCTGGCGCTGGTTGCCGCGTGACCTGGGCGAGGAATACATCCTGGTCAATATCGCCGGTTTCGAGATGCAGGTTCACAGCAACGGCGAAAACGTCATGACCCAGCGCGTGGTCGTTGGCACGCCGTACCGTCGCACCCCGGTATTTACCGGACGCATGACTTACCTGGTACTCAATCCCTCCTGGGAAGTCCCGCATCGACTGGCGGTGCGCGATCAGTTGCCCCGCATTCGCGCCGACGAAGACTATCTGGAGCGCATGGGCTTTGCGGTACTGAAGGGCTGGGGCGCGGAAGAACAGCGCATCGATCCGACCGATATTGACTGGGATGCCAAGTCGCCCCGGCACTTCCCCTATCGTCTGCGCCAGGCGCCGGGGCCGGAAAACGCGCTGGGACAGGTGAAATTCATGTTTCCCAACCGACACAATGTCTACTTGCACGACACGCCGGCACGAGACCTTTTTGCACGCGGGGAACGCGCCTTCAGCTCCGGCTGTATCCGTATCGAAGATCCGAACCGCCTGACCCTGTGGCTGCTGACCGAAAGGGCTGACATTCTCGCCCCGGATCGAATCCAGGCCATTCTCGACAGCGGTCGCGAAACCACGGTACGCCTCGACCGTGCCCTGCCGGTCCACTTGCTGTACTGGACCGCCTGGGTCGATGATGAAGGCCGTATCCAGTACCGCCGCGATCTGTATGAACGCGATGCCAGGCTGATCGAAGCACTGAACAGTCCGGTTGATTTCAATGATCGTTCCGCCGACTCACCGACCCGTTGAGGTAATTTGTCTTGAGAATCCTGATCGTCGTACTCACCGCGCTGGTGCTGCTGCCCCTGCCTGGCCTGGCCAATCCGGCGCCGTTCGACCCGGCCCGTCTCGACTACGCCGTCAACTTCAACGGCAAGCGAGTCGACTGGGAGACCTTCGCCTTTTTCGTCATGCCGGGCCAGGACTACGAGATCCGCGTCCATGTCAACGAAAGCACCGCTGTGCACATCGACCCGGGCGAAGGCCAGCTGATGGACTCGACGGCGCATTCGAAGCAATGGCGTGCACCGGCCCGACACGGCCTGCAAGTCGTGCGGATCGAGCCCGAAGGCCATGCAGCAATGCACCTGAACGTGTTTGTCATGGTCCCGGTCAGCGAAGTACAAGAGGGCTTTCTGAATGGCTACCGTATCGGTCAATATCCGTCCAAACCCCTGCGTGGCAACCCGATCTATCTGCCCCCTACGGGCTTTATCGAAGTCACGCCGGAACTGGTCGAGTTACCCGTCTCACCGCATTTCACCCTGGGTCAGTTCCTGTGCAAGCAACAACCCGATCACTGGCCCAAGTACCTGGTGCTGCGTGAAGCCCTGGTGGCCAAGCTGGAAATCATTCTCGAGGCGGTCAATGAACGCGGGGTTCGAACCGACAGCTTTCATGTCATGAGCGGCTACCGAACGCCGTGGTACAACCAGGCAATCGGCAATGGCCGCTACTCGCGCCATGTCTGGGGTGGCGCTGCCGACATTTTCATCGATACCAATGGCAATGGCCGCATGGACGATCTGACCGGCAACGGCAAGAGCGACCTTCGCGATGCCAGGCTGCTTTTGAATATCATCGAGGATATCTACAAGACCCGCAGGCATCAGCGCCTGCATGGCGGGCTCGGACTGTATGGTCCACGACCACACCGCGGACCGTTCGTCCATGTGGATGCACGCGGACAAGAGGCCCGTTGGTCGGTTCCCTGAGTTGAGCACGGTTACTCAGAGACTCCCTGGGTTATCCTTGGCAACAAGGATCCCACGACTGACCCATGAGCGAATCTGCCCGAATGCGAAAGGAATCGCCGCGCCCCCACCTGCTGTTCGTCGAGCACAGCCGACTGATGCGCAAGGCTGCCGAGCGCATTCTTGGCAAGCAGTTCGAGGTCATGCTCGCCGAGACCCACGAAAGCGCCTGGACCCGACTGCTCGACAATCCGCTGATCCAGGTGGTGTTCGTTGATATCGACGGGGTGCCGACTGATAGCGACGGGAAACCCGACCTGCTTGAACGCATTCGAACCGCTTCCAGCCAACGGGTCTCGGAAACGCCCGTGGTGGCGATTACGGGCGACCAGGATTGCGAGTCCCGTCGTGAAGCGCTGCTGGAAAAGGGGGTGACGGATTTCATCGAGAAGCCGTTCAGACCCAGCGAGCTGTTGGCCAGGGCGCGCGCGCACGCCACCGCAGCCAATGCCCGGGAACGGCTCAATCTGCTGCAACTGCAACATCACCGCGACAGCCAGACGGGCCTGGGCAATCGGCGGTATTTTTTTGAACGCCTGAAGCAGGCCGTCAGCTTTGCCCGCAGGCATCAACTGCCGCTGAGCCTGGTTCATGTACATCTTGATGGATTGTCCGCCACCTTGCAGGCCATGGAGCGTCCCATGCGCCTCGGTCGCATGGTCAGACTGGGGCGCATTCTCAGTGACGCGGTCCGCCAGGAAGACACGGTCTATCGCACCGGGCCCGAGACTTTCAGTTTCATCCTTCCGAGTACCGATGCCGACGGTGCCGAAGCGGTGCGCTGCCGGCTGATTCCCGAGCTCGATGGCCTGGGCATGCTCAATGGCGGCGGATCAAGCGAGATCTCAACCCGCTTTCATGTCGAGAAAATCGCGTCCGACCCGGAGGTGCCGGTGGGTGATGTCCTGAGCCAGGTTCGAGAGAACATGGGCGCGTTGCTCGTGATCCCCGCCGAAGCGCCATCGCCGGCGGTTTCGGATGCCATTGCCGCAGCACCGCCCGATCAGTTGGAAAACCTGCTCGAACTGGCCCGACGGGGTGAAACCGAACAGTTGAAGCATCTGCTGCCGGAGCTGGTCGAGCGACTTCAGCCCCTGTTGTCACTGGCCAGGAGCATTGACAGGAAAGACCGCGAAGACGACGAAAACGGGCACTGAGCAGCCCCGTTTGGTCAGTCGGATGCCAATTGCTTTCGCCCCACCCACCGGGACATTCGGTCAGAATCAACTTGCTTCGTGACTCTGTGCTGGCTGTCACCGAAAGTGGCACGGCTTTTGCATCTTGACTTCCCATGGAACCGCTCAAGCCGAACAATCATCCCGTCAAGGCGCGCATCCTGTTCGTCGATGACAGCAAGCTGATCCGCCTGGCAGCCAGCAAGATGCTGGCGGATCGTTTCGATCTCGTCCTGGCCGAGAATGCAGACCGGGCCATGGAGGTCCTGAGCAGCGATCCGGCCATTCAGGTGTTGTTCTGTGATCTCAACATGCCGGGCCAAAGCGGCTATGAGCTGCTTGAGAAACTGCGCGCCCGGCGTGAAACCCGACTTCGCGAACTGCCGGTCATCATCATCACCGGCACCGACCAACTGGAAAAAGAGCGACAACGCGCCCTGGATCTCGGGGCGACCGATTTCATCTCCAAGCCGTTTCGCGCCAGCGAACTGCTGGCGCGAGCGACCACCCATGCCAGTCACAAGGAAGCGGTGCGCCGCCTGGAGTTGTTGCGGCAACAGCAGCATACGGATCCAGCGACCGGACTGGGCAGCCGCAACTACTGCCGGCAACGACTCGACCAGGCGATCAGCTTTGCCCGCCGTCATGGTCAGCCGTTGACCCTGATTCATCTGCACCTTGCCGGTCTGGGTCGACTGATCAACGAACTGGGAGAACCATTTGCCAGCCGCGCCCTGGACAAGATCGGCGCCACGCTGAAAGACGTCGTTCGCGAGGAAGACACGGTGTACCGGACCGGTACTTCGACATTCTGCTTTCTGCTGCCGGCCACGGACGCCGAGGGCGCACAAGTCCTGCGCGAGCGCTTCACGCCGAGCCTCGAAACCCTGGGGATTCGCCGCGACGGTCAGGCGCTGGATATCGAAGTCCGTTTTTCCATCCAGGAACCGCCGCTGGACGGGTCGATGGATCCGGAAAGCATTCTGCGCGCAGGGCTGACATCGCATGAGTCCGAGAGAAACTCGAACGGCCAGGTCAGCATGGATCTGGAAGAAGCACTCGCACGCATCAAGAGTGGAGACATTGACAGTGTCAGCAACCAATTGCCTAAGTTGCTCGAGCGGCTGCAGCCGCTATTGGCGCTGGCCGGTCATTCCAGTCGTGGTGGGCAAAGCGGACACGGCTGATTCAGCGGGCCGGCTCAGCGATCATCACGGTCACGCCAGCGACGCCGCTCGTCATCCTCCAAGCGTTGTTCGAGCTCGGCGTCGGCCTGCGCCCCTTGCTCGACCACCCAGACCGTCAGGTCAAACAGAAACTCGTTGAGCACGCCTTCCCAGGTTTCGATCAGCGGCCCGATCCCCTTGCCCTGCGAACGGGCCGAATGCCGGAAGGTGTGGCCGGCCACCTGGCGGGAACTGCGCTGGTGTACCAGGCCGGCCTGAATCACCAGATCCACGCCCAGATCGTCGCTGCCGTCATCGACCGCCTCGAAATGGCGAATCTCGGTCACCAGGCGATAACGAGCGCGCAAGCCGCCGCCACGACCAATGCCATCGAATCGTTGCGAGTCGGTCATCGCCCGGATGATCAGTGATTGCAGCATTTCCGGTGTACTGTCGAGCCAGGCTGCCCCGGGATAGACCTGCAGGCGTGACGGAGTGCGTCGCACCAGCACCCGCTCCGAATCGCGCATCTGGTCGGCCACCGGGCGCTGAACCTGCAGCGACCAGTCGACGGCCTCGACCTCGAATTCCGCCGGCATTGAGACATTCGGCGCCATGATGGTCACCGGTGACGGCTGCCCACCAAGCATGCAGGCAGACAACACCAGCGATACGCCCGCCAGGCCCAGCCAACGCATAAACTCAATGCCACTCATTGCGGTTGATACTCCTCGGGTTGGTCACCACCGAGCAGGAAACGCGTCGGATGGCGTTCAAAACGAGTGCTGACCCGCGACAGCTCCCGAATCAGGTAGCGAAACTCCTGCAGGGCCGGACCGAAATGGGCCAATCCCTCGCTGCCGAACTCCGACAGGGCCTGCTCGTTGTCGGCAACCACCTGGTCCAGGCGTCTGGACAACGAAGCGAACTGGTTGAGGGTCTCGCTCAGATCGTCACTGAGACCGGGCAGACCCTTGATGACATGCTCATCGATGCCGTCCAGGGCCTTGACAATATCGTCCACCGCCCTGGAAGCGCCGGTCAGCACATCGACGAGTTGCTCACTGCCTTGATGGGCATTGCGCACGATGTCGCCGAACAGGTCCTTCTCACTGCCCAGGGCGATGACGAATTCATCGATATTGTCCAGCGTGGTGGCCACTCGGTCAGCGTTTTCCTCGCTGAGGAAATCGAGCAGGCGCAACATGACCTCGCTGGCCGTGCTGGCAATGTCCTCGGAAGCCTCGATCAGTCGTTGCAACGGCGACTCCTCGGCCACGATCACCGGCAGGTCCTCATCCGGACCGGCGGTCAGGCGCGGATTCTCTGGCGTACCCCCACGCAACTGGATCAACGCCACCCCGGTCAGGCCGGAAATGCTCAAGCGCGCCGTAGTGTCGGTCCGCACCGGGGCCTCGGCTTTCAGACGCACGATGGCGACCACCTGGCGGGGGTCGTCAGGGTCCAGGAAAAGCTCGCGGACACTGCCCATGTTGATACCGTTGTACTGGACGGTGCTGCCCACCGACAGGCCGGTGACTGCCTGGCCAAAGCGAATCTCGTAGTCGGAATACGCTGCGGCGGCCTGATAACGTGCCGACCACAGACCCAGCGCCACGACCAGCACCAGCCCGGCCAGGGTAAACATACCGATCAAAACGTGATTGGCTCTGGTTTCCATACCGCACCCCGCGAAGTTGGCCGCAGCTTGTCATCCTACATCAACCCCGCTCATCGGGTGTTCATGTCGTGCCCTTGCGCGCAGCCCGGGCACGCGGACCATGAAAATAGTCCTGTACCCAGGGATGGTCGAATGTCTCGACCTCGTCGAGTGGGCCGACCGTCAGGATCCTGCCCTCACCGATCACGGCCACCCGATCACAGATCGAATACAGGGTGTCGAGGTCATGGGTGATCAGAAATACCGTCAGGCCCAGCGCCTTGCTCAACGTGGCCAGCAACTGATCGAATGCGGCCGCGCCGATCGGATCCAGCCCGGCGGTGGGCTCGTCGAGAAACAGCAATTCCGGATCCAGCGCCAGGGCGCGCGCCAGGCCGGCGCGCTTGCGCATGCCACCGGACAACTCGGCGGGCAGTTTGGGGGCGGCTTCGTCCGACAACCCGACCAGGCGGATCTTGAGCAAGGCCAGCTCGCGGCGCAGCGAATGGGAAAGATCCGGAAAATGCGCCTTGAGCGGGACTTCGACATTTTCCTGCACGGTCAGTGAAGAAAACAACGCACCGTCCTGAAACAGTACCCCGCTATGGCGGCGCAGCCAATCACGCGAGCCGGCACGTTCGTCGACCCGGTGGCCGAATACCTCGATGCGTCCGGCCTGCGGCGGCCTGAGCCCCAGAATGGCGCGCATCAGTACGGACTTGCCGGTCCCCGAGCCTCCGACCACGCCGAGAATCTCGCCGCGAGCAACCTCGAGGTCGAGATGCTCGTGGACAACCTGAAGCCCGAACTGGTTTTTCAAACCGGCAATTGAAATGGCGATCTCGCTCACCACCCGATCTCCATGAAAAACAGCGCGGCCAGGGCATCGATGATGATCACCAGCGAAATGCACTGGACCACGGCCGAGGTGGTCCGCTCACCGACCGACTGGGCCGTACCGGCGACCTTGAAGCCTTCGAGGCATCCAACCAGGGCAATGACCATGGCGAACAACGGCGCCTTGATCAGTCCGACCAGGTAATGGCGCAGTGTGATGGTTTCCTCCACCCGCGACAGAAACAACTCGGCCGGAATGCCCAGGGAAGTCACGGACACGGTCAGGCCTCCAAGCATGCCGGCCACCATGGCCGCCACCGCCAACACCGGCAGCATGATCAGTAGCGCGACCAGGCGCGGCAACACCAGCAGCACGACCGGATCGAGTCCCAGGGTGCGGATCGCGTCGATTTCTTCGCGACTTTTCATGGTGCCGATCTGGGCAGTGAACGCGCTCGCAGTACGACCGGCCAGCAGAATGGCCGTCAGCAATACGCCGAACTCGCGCAGGAAGGCGAAGGTGATCAGGTCAACCACGAACAGTTCCGCGCCGAAATCACGCAACACCGTGGCGCCAAGGAAGGCCACTACCGCGCCCACCAGAAAGCTCAGCAATGCAACCAGTGGCAGCGCGTTCAGACCGGTCTGCTGCATGTGATGAATGGTGGCCGTGACCGGCCACTGGCGTGGACGCGGCGCGATCCTGACCAGGGCAGCCAGACTCAATCCGAGAAAACCGGATAACTTGACGAAGTGACTGCCGCCATCGGTGATCAGCTTGCCGATGGCGCCGAAAAAGCGCCGCCAACCGGGCTCCCGAACTGTATCGCCCACCTGCTCATGCTGCTCGGCTCGGGCCACGGTGTCGACCAGGGCGCGATGCTCGCCTTCGAGCTCGATGGCCGAAACGTCCATCTCCAGGCGCTGGGCCAGGCGAACCAGCAGCCAGGCACCCGCCGCATCGATTCGTTCGATCCCGCGGGCGTCAAGCGCTTCGACCGGACCACGAAGCTGATCGACCCGGGCCTGCAGATCGGCGATTCTGTCCACTATCCAGTCACCGGACAGCCGCACGCACCCGGGGTGCTCGCTGTCAGTTTCAATCACGGGAGTTTCAGGCATGATGGACCGGCGTTCAGGGAGCAGCAGGAGATCAGTTCCGTAAATTAGCAGAATCGAGCCGTGCCCGTCGCCTTGCCGCACACGCCCCCGGTCGAATCAGTCACAATAAGCGACTGACTGGATGCCCCGGCTGTTCCCATGAGCAACGACAAACCCGAATCCCTGAGTTATCGCGCCGCCGGTGTCGATATCGATGCTGGCAATGCCCTGGTCGAACGAATCAAGCCACTGGTCGAGCGCACCCGCCGTCCGGAAGTCATGACCGGATTGGGCGGATTCGGCGGACTGTTTCATCTCGGCAACCGCTTCAAGGACCCGGTGCTGGTTTCCGGCACCGATGGGGTCGGCACCAAGCTGTTGCTGGCCCGTCAATTGAATCGTCACGACAGTATCGGCATCGACCTGGTCGCCATGTGCGTCAATGACATTCTGGTATGTGGCGCCGAACCCCTGTTCTTCCTGGATTACTTTGCTTGCGGCAAGCTGGAAATTCACGCGGCATCCGACGTCGTGGCGGGCATTGCCGAGGGTTGTCACCAGTCCGGCTGCGCACTGATCGGTGGGGAAACCGCCGAGATGCCGGGAATGTACGCCGAGGGCGAGTATGATCTGGCCGGTTTCGCGGTCGGTGCGGTCGAGCGTGATCGCCTGATTGACGGCAGCCGCATCGAAGCCGGCTGCGTGGCGGTCGGGCTTGAATCCTCGGGACCGCACAGCAACGGCTATTCACTGATTCGCAAGGTCATCGAACGCAGCCAGGCGCAGCTTGATGATCCCCTGGATGGGCAGGCACTGGGTCAAGCCCTGCTCGCGCCGACTCGCATCTACGTCGACACGGTTCGCCGGCTGCTTGATGAGCACATCGATGTGCGCGGCATGGCCCATATCACCGGCGGCGGATTGACCGAAAACATCATCCGGGTGATTCCCGAAGGGCTCGGGCTCGAGATTGATCCAACGGCCTGGTCCACACCTGCGGTATTCGAGTGGCTCAAGCAGGCCGGACAGATCGAATTGTCCGAAATGCGCCGAACATTCAACATGGGAATCGGGTTTGTCGTGATCTGCCCGGAATCCGAGGTCGAGAAGATTCGATCCATCGCCAGGGAACCGGCACCAGTCATTGCCCGGGTGGTCACTCACAACCAGGGCGAGCGGGTCGCGTTCCGGCAATGATTGAAAAGGCCGGCAAACGGCTGGTGGTCATGCTGTCCGGACGCGGCACCAATTTTGCCGCCCTGCAAGCCGCCTCGAACCAACCCTGGTTCAATGCGCACATTGCCGGCGTGATCAGCGACCGGTCGAACGCCGCCGGTCTTGGACTGGCGCGCGAAAACGGACTGGACACGGTTTGCGTTGAACGGACCCGCCATGCCAACCGCGATGCATTCGAATCCAGCCTGACCGCTGCCATCGACGGATTCGAGCCCGATTACATTGTCCTGGCCGGTTTCATGCGGGTACTTGGTGATGCATTCGTCGAACAATATGCCGGTCGCATGATCAATATTCATCCTTCCCTGCTGCCGGCTTATCGCGGCCTGCATACCCACCGGCGCGTACTCGAGGCCGGTGACCGTGAACATGGCGCCAGCGTCCACTTCGTCACCCCGACCCTGGACGGCGGCCCGGTGCTCAGCCAGGTCAGAATCGAAGTCAGGGATGACGATACGCCGGACAGCCTGGCTGATCGACTGCTGGCTCATGAGCATCGCCTGCTGTGTGCTTCCGTGGCACTATTGGCGCGTGATCCGGTCGAAGTTCGCCATGAAGACATTGTTATCGACAATTTTCGTCTGGCCGGCCCTCTGGTGCTCGGCCGTGATCTCGATGAGCATGGTCAGCGCACCGACCCAGGCCGGCCAGGACAATAAGTCCACGCCATTGCCGGCCCACACCGCCGTGTACGAGGTACTGCGCCGCGGCAGCAAGATCGGTGAAGTCCATGTCAGCCTCAGCCAGGACGATCAGGGCATCTGGCATTTCGATACCGAGACGGTCGCCACCAGCCGCCTGGCCCGAATGCTGCGGGTATCGGCCGAGGAGTCGGCGCACTTTGTCTGGGAAGGTGATCGCATCGTTATGCTGACCTACCATCAGGTGGCGCGCGGCCCGTTGCGCAACCGCTTCTGGCAGCACAATCTCGACTGGGCCGAGGGGATTTCAGACACCCATACCTACGACGGCGATTACCGCATCGAACTGGAACAGAATATCGTCGACCCGCTGACTCTGAGGTTGCAACTGGCGGCCTTTCTGGCCGATCCCGACAAGCGCGGCCGGGATTTCGATCTGCGCGTGCTCGAACGCGACGAGATCGAGGATCAGCAATTGCTCTACCGAGGTCGCGAGACCCTGGACACACCGGCCGGCTGCTTCGAAACCATCAAGATGCATCGCTTCCGTCGCGAGGGATCAAGCCGCAACTATTACGCCTGGGTGGCCGAAGCGTTTCACTGGTTGCCGGTGCGTATCCGGTTAAGCGAGGAGGATGGGGAGGATTTTGAGACGCGGTTGGTGGAGACGGATGTGGAGCTTGGAAACGGGGAGTGTTGAGGGGAGAGGGGCGGTTTCCGGTTTCCGGTTTCCGGTTTCCGGAAAAGGCGCAAGGTGCAAGGAAAACCACATAGCCCGAAACATCGTCTCCCGTCTCCCGTCTTCCGTCTCCCGGCCTCCCAACCCGGAAGTCTATAATGAGTTCAGGTTCCTGACTGGAGTGTGATCATGGCGCGGTTGTCTGCCTTGCTGGTTGTCTTGATGGTGCTGGTCGGTTGTGCGGTTAATCCGGTGACCGGTGAGCGCGAGTTGAGCTTTTACGACGAAGCCTGGGAGCTGGAGGTCGGGCAGGAGTATTACGCGCCCATGCGCCAGTCCCAGGGGGGTGACTTCATCGTCGATGAAGCGCTGGTCAGCTATATCCAGGAAGTCGGCATGCGGGTGGCCGAGCATTCCGATCGGGAACTGCCGTATGAATTTTTCGTCATCAACAGCTCGGTGCCCAATGCCTGGGCCTTGCCCGGCGGCAAGATGGCCATCAATCGCGGCCTGCTGACCGAAATGAATTCCGAATCCGAACTGGCCTCGGTGCTTGGCCACGAGGTGGTGCATGCCGCCGCCCGCCACGGCGCCACCGCGCAATCGCGCGCCGCCCTGGCCCAGGGCGCGGTGATGATCGGCGGGATTGCCGTGGGCGTGGCCACCGACAGTGAAACCTACGGGGCCGTGGCCATGGTCGGGGGCATGCTGGGCGCGCAGTTGATCAGTCAGCGCTACTCGCGCCGGGCCGAGCTCGAAGCCGATTATTACGGCATGCACTACATGCACCGGGCCGGCTACAACCCGGAAGGCGCGGTCAAGCTCCAGGAAACTTTCGTGCGCCTGTCCGAGGGTCGTGAACCGGGTTTTCTGCAAGGACTTTTTGCCTCGCATCCGCCCTCGAAAGAGCGCGTGGAAGCCAATCGCAACACGGCCGACAAGCTGGGCCGCGAAGGCACCATGGGCGAGGAGCGCTACCAGCGCATGATCGCTCGTCTCAAGGAGCTGGAACCGGCCTACGAGGCCCATGATGAAGGCCGCGTTGCACTGGCCGCAGGTCGCTACGACGAGGCCTTGGCCAAGGCCGAAACCGCGATCGGCCTGGAGGACCGCGAAGCGATATTCCATGCCCTCAAAGGTGATGCACTGGCCTCGAAATCCGATTACCGGGCGGCCGAAGACGCCTACACCGCCGCCCTGCAACGCGACGACGGCTGGTTCTACCAGCATCTGAGACGCGGCATGGTGCGTGAACAACAGGGCAATCTCAATGGTGCCCGCCAGGACCTTCAAGCCAGCATCGATCGCCTGCCCACGGCGCAAGGACACTTATACCTAGGCAATGTCGAACGCGCCGCCGGCAATCGCAACCGGGCCATCGAGCATTACCGTGTCGCCGCCCGTTCCGAGGGTGAAGTCGGCAATCGTGCCCGGCAAGCACTCAACGAGATGGGCGTCGAGTAGAGCCTTTTTCGAAGTGGGCGGGGGCGGGTCGACGAGCGGCCTTGCCCGGGGCCGGTCAAGCCCACTCGTCGCTTGTCGGGTGAGAGTAGATTGTTAGGGGAAGCCGGCCTGCCTTCGCGTTCTTTGCGGTTAGTCAGGGTGCTACCATTAAGCGCCTGAAATCCACCTTCTCGGTCGAAGTCCATGTCCAAGCCCCAGTCCAGTCCCGCGCCGGAGATTGCCCGGCGTCTTGATGAAGCCCTGCTGCAGCCCATGCCGGCCTCGCGCCTGGTGCATATTTCCGGTTCGCGCGAAGACCTCAAGGTGCCGATGCGCGAGATTCGCCAGTCCGATACCCAGTCGACGAGTGGGCCGATGCCCAATCCACCTGTTTACGTCTACGAGACGGCAGCCACCTACAGCCAGCCTGACCAACGACCCGACCCGGCCGTCGGCCTGAAGCCACTGCGTCGTGGATGGATCGACGAGCGTGGCGATTGTGAGCAACTTGAAAACAAGTCCTCGAGCTTTGCCCGCGATGAGGCCGAGCGCATCGAGCCCGACCTCGTCTTTCCGGCTTCGCAACTGCCGCGCCGCGCAGGCAGCGGCAACAATGTCAGCCAGATGCACTACGCCCGGCGCGGCATCGTCACCCCCGAGATGGAATACGTGGCCATTCGCGAAAACTGCGCCCTGGACCGGATGCGCGAGGCCTATGAAGCCGCCGGCCTGATGCAACGCCACCCGGGCGATCCCCGCGGGGCGAAACTGCCCGAGATCGTCACCCCGGAATTCGTGCGCGACGAGGTCGCCGCCGGACGGGCCATTATTCCGTCCAATATCAATCACCCTGAAGTCGAGCCGATGATCATCGGGCGTAATTTCCGGGTCAAGGTCAATGCCAACATCGGCAATTCGGCGGTGCGCTCCTCGATCACCGACGAGGTGGAAAAACTGGTCTGGGCGATTCGCTTCGGCGCCGACACGGTCATGGACTTGTCCACCGGCAAGCATATCCACGCCACTCGAGAGTGGATCATCCGCAACTCGCCGGTACCGATCGGCACCGTGCCCATCTACCAGGCGCTGGAAAAGGTCGGCGGCGTGCCCGAGGAACTGACCTGGGAGCTGTATCGCGACACGCTGATCGAGCAGGCCGAGCAAGGCGTGGACTATTTCACCATCCACGCCGGCGTGCGGCTGCCGTTCGTGCCGATGACCGCCAAACGGGTCACCGGCATCGTTTCACGCGGGGGTTCGATCATGGCCAAGTGGTGCCTGGCCCATCATCGCGAGTCCTTCCTGTATGAGCGCTTCGAGGAGATCTGCGAGATCATGGCCGCCTACGATGTCAGTTTCTCGCTGGGCGATGGCCTGAGGCCCGGCTCGATCGCCGATGCCAATGACCAGGCCCAGATGAGCGAGCTGAGAACCCTGGGCGAGTTGACGAAAATCGCCTGGGAGCACGACTGCCAGGTGATGATCGAAGGCCCCGGCCATGTCCCGATGCAACTGATCGAGGAGAACATGACCGAAGAGCTCAAGCACTGTCATGAAGCACCGTTCTACACCCTGGGCCCACTGGTGACCGATATCGCCCCGGGCTACGACCACATCACCTCCGGCATTGGCGCTGCGCAGATCGGTTGGTTCGGAACGGCCATGCTGTGCTATGTCACCCCGAAAGAACACCTGGGTCTGCCTGACAAGCACGATGTGCGCGAGGGCCTGGTCACCTACAAGATCGCCGCACACGCGGCCGACCTGGCCAAGGGACATCCCGGTGCCCAGGTGCGCGACAACGCCCTGTCCAAGGCACGCTTCGAGTTTCGCTGGGAAGACCAGTTCAACCTGGGGCTCGACCCGGCCCGTGCCCGTGAATTCCACGACCAGACACTGCCGAAAGAAGCCCACAAGGTCGCCCACTTCTGCTCCATGTGCGGGCCGAAGTTCTGCTCGATGAAGATCACCCAGGACGTGCGCGACTACGCGGCCAAACTGGAACTGGCCGAGGACCAGGCCATTGAGCAAGGCATGGCCGACAAGGCGCGCGAATTCCGCGAATCCGGCGCGGAGGTGTATCGAAAACAGTGAACTGCCCTGCCCCGACCTGCCGTTGCGCGCAGGTCAGACGGCAGGCAGGGTCTGTCATGCCGCCGCTCCGGAATCGAGATACACTGGGCCAACCGAAGGATTGACTAAGGAGTATTTGCCATGACCTCCAGAATCACCATGTGGCTTGCACTGTGCTGCCTGGCCACTCCCGTGCTGGCCGATAGCGTGCTGTTTTCCAATGTCCGGCTGGTTGATGTTGATGCCGCCTCGGTCTCCGAGCCCATGGAGCTGGCGGTGCGTGACGGCTTCATTGTTTCTGCCGATGACATCGATGAAGCCGATTCGGTGGTGGAATCAGAGGGGTATCTGATCACGGGCCTGGCCGAGATGCATGCCCACGTCCCGCCCATGCGTCTGGGCGAGGAACTGGTGCATGACACCCTGGCGCTGTACCTGGCCCATGGAATCACTACCATTCGCGGGATGCTGGGCGAGCCCGGGCATCTGGACTTGCGCCAGAAACTGGCCAGCGGTGAATTGATCGGCCCGCGCCTGATCACCTCCGGGCCATCGTTCAACAACAACACGGTCTCTTCCCCGTCGGCGGCACGTGACATGGTCAGGGCCCAGGCCGAAGCCGGATACGACCTGCTGAAACTTCATCCGGGCCTGTGGCCCGAGGCGTTTCACGCGATTGCTGAAACGGCAGAGGCGCTTGGCATCGATTATTCCGGGCATATCTCGGTGGCGGTAGGACTGGATCGGGTACTCGATTCCAGGCAGGGCTCGATCGATCATCTGGATGGCTACGGCCAGAAGCTGGTGCCCGAGGATCATGAACTCTACGGGACTGATCCCGGACTGTTTGCGGTCAACCTGGTGGCCGGCATGGATGAATCGCTGATTCCGGATCTGGCCCGCCGCACGGCCGAGGCCGGTATTGCCAACGTGCCCACCCAGAGTCTGCTGGAGAACTGGGCAACCGGCGATGTGGAAGCACTGTTTGCCCGTGAGTCCATGCGCTGGATTCCGGCCGAGACCCGCGAGCAGTGGCGCATGGCCATGGAAAACATTCGCGGCCGCGTGCCCGAGGGCCAGGGCGAGCGGTTCATCGAGATCCGGCGCGCCCTGATCAAGGCGCTACACGAGGCCGACGCACCGATCCTTCTGGGCGCCGATGCGCCGCAGATTCTCAATGTGCCCGGCGATGCCATTCATCACGAACTGGAAATCTACGTCGATATCGGGCTGAGTCCGGCCGAGGCGCTGGCGACCGGCACCACCAATATCGCCCGCTATCTCGACCAACCCGCACACGGCTGCCTGCAACCGGGCTGCGTGGCCGACCTGGTGCTGCTCAAGGCCAATCCGCTCGAGGACATCAGCCATGTACGCGATATCGAGGGCGTGATGCGCGCCGGGCGCTGGTTTGACCGGGCCGAACTCGACGAGTTGCTGGAAGGCGTGGCCGAGCGCGCGACCGACGATTCCTGATTCGGGTCAGGGTGGACTGGGCAAGTGCCCGGCCTGCTGCCGGGCCAGAGCGTCCAGTTGCCTCATGTGCGCCTGGAATTCAGGCAGTTCCTGGAGCGCGGACAAGTCCGGACGGTGGCGAAGAAAGCGCCAGCCACTGGGCAATCCGCCATCCGATGCCTGCTTGAGCACTTTCAGCGCCTGATCCAGATTACCCAGGGCGGTGTGACAGACCAGCGGGTCAAGGTGCCCGAAGCGTGCCAGGTCAGGGCCGGTTTCGATGCGATTGAGCAGCCAATTGGCCATGGCCTGACCACGTTCGGTTTCATCCAGTTCCACCAGAACAAAGGCATACGGGCAGACCAGCATGCGCCAGTAGCCATCGACCGGCAGCTCACCCAGGCTGCCGGCCAGCCTGGGCTCGCCTTGCTCCAACGCGGCTTTTGCAGCCGGAAAATCCATCTCCAGCATTTCGATCATGGCCAGAGCCAGGGCGGCTTCGACAGGCCGCTGCGTGGCCAGCTCGCCGGCCACGGCGCGGATATGATGGAAAGCCTCTTGTTCGGGAAGCTCACGCTCCAGACCTGACACCAGGTACAGCGCCGACCACCAGCCGCCATCCTCGGGCATGGCGCGAAGCTGAGCCAGAACTTCCTCGATGGACTCATCCAGCCCGAGGTCGATCAGGGCACGCATCAGACCGTCCTGGGCCAGGGGCGTGAGGTAGCGGTTCAGCTCCAGTGCACGCCGATAATGTCTGATGGCCTCGACCTGGCGCCCGGCACTCAGATAAAGCTCACCGAGGACAAAATAGGCCGGCGCCAATTCCGGATCGATTTCAATCAGCCCGCGCAGGTCGGCCTTTGCCCGGTCGATGCGACCGGCTCGCCAGTCGGTCCAGGCCAGGTGCGCTTGCAGCAAGGCGGACTGAGGATTGGAGCGGGCAGCGTGCCGCCACAACTCGACGGCCTCGAAGGGCCGATGAAGCGCCGGGTCTTCGAGCAGCAACAATCCGTAGTACAGACTGGCCGCGGGATGCCGTGAATCCAGCCGCAATGCCTCGCGAAAGGCCGCTTCTGCCTGCTCCGGCTGTCCGCGATGCCAGGTCAGAAGTCCCTGGCCGGAGCGCACGGCGGCTGATTGAGGCTCCAGTTCCTCGGCGCGATCCAGAAGATCGGCAGCCAGACGCTCGGCCACCGGTCGATCCAGCAGTCGGTAGCGGGCCTGCAGCAGGCGCGCCTCGGCCAATCCAACCAGGCTGGCCAGATCATCAGGGTTTGCAGCCAGTGCTTCGCTGAAAACTTCGACCGCCGTTTGCAACCCGCGGGCACTGTGCTGATGCATTGCCGCTTGAGCCTGCGCGGACAAGTTTTCGATTGATGAAGTCTCGTTTTCACCCACGAGCGGCCAGACCATCAAGGCCGCCACCACAAGCACTGCCATGAGCATTGCCGCAGCCAGCCATCCGGTCGGTCGATGCCTTCCTGCTTCCTGGCCGGTCGCCACCTCGGGTGTGGCGAGTAGTCGGTAGCCCTGACCTCGGACAACCGTGAAGTAACGCGGCTGAGCGCTGTCCTCGGACAGCGCATCACGCAACAGCTTGGCGCGCTGACTGATGGTTTCGGGACTGACCGGACGTCCACCCCAGACCAGTTCAGCCAGTTTGTCGGGCGTGGCGATGTTCGGGGCGACATCGATCAGGGCCATGAGAAAGTCGAAGGTGTGGCCGGTCATGGCCAGCTCGACGCCGTCACGAAACACCTGCCGGCTGCCGGGAAAAACCTCCAGGTCCGCGATCCGAATGCACTGCCCGGTCTTTTCAAGACCGGTGACTTCAGGATCTTCACAAACTCTTTGGCCAATCATCACGAAGTCTTTGGTCCAGCTTCATGCATGCCCCTCACCCCGATTCTAGCCTGTCATCAGACCGGCGGCAAAAGCTTCCATGGCTTCGGTTGCCGGCCCTGCAAACCCCCAACTTCTGGAGATCGATCATGAAGACAACGACCATGACCCTGCTGGCCATTGTGGCCGCCCTTTCCCTGACCGCTCAGGCGCTTGCCAGTGACGGCAAGACCATTCAGGTCAAATGCAACAACTCGCCGATTGCCGTCAAGCTGGGCATGCCGCGCGATCCGCTCAATCGCGCGCTGCGCAGAGCCCGACCGGGCGACACCCTGCTGATTTCGGGCACCTGCGAGGAATCCGTCACCATCACCCAGGGGCCCTTGACCCTGAAAGGCGATGTCAACGGCGCCATCTCTGGCACACGCTTCGAGCCTGAAGCTTCAGAGTTCAACGGGTTGATCACTGTCGACGGTGCGCGCGGCGTGGTCATCAGTGGACTGACGGTTCATGACAGTCCGGCCGAAGGCGTGTTGGCCATTAATGGCGCGACGGTGACCATTCGTGATTCAGTCATTGCCGACAATCAGACCGGTGTGCGCCTGTCGCAGTCATCCATGAACATGGCCGACAGCGAATTACGCGATCATACCGGCCACGGCATCATGGCCATCACCGGCTCCACGCTGGTTTTTCGAGGTACGGTCGACATTCACGGCAATCTCGGGGCGGGATTGTTTCTGGAAGGCAACAGCATGGCCGAACTGCGTGGCGCCCAGGTGCATACCGACCACAATGCACTCGGCGTGATCATCGCCCTGCATTCCACCCTGGCCGTGCTCGAGCTCGACAGCTCGGTCGGCAGCACGCTGACTGCACGTCACAACGCCGCCATCGGCATTCAGCTTGGTCAAGGGGTGTTAATGGTTTCCGGTGAAGGCCGGCCGGTGGCCAGCACCCTGATCGACAGCTCGAACAACGGTGGGCCCGGACTGCTTGCCCTGGCCGGCAGCCAGGTACTCAGTCCCTTCGGCGCGGCCCGGTTCGTAATGAACGGCAATCCGGTCGGCATGATCCTGATGAGTGGCGCCTCCACCGAGATCCGTGGCGGCCTGGAAATTCAGGACAACTTCGGACCGGGGCTGGTGGCCCATGGCTCGGGTGTGGTCATGCTGCGATCGGTGCCCGATCCCGACCACCCGGTGCCAGCGGATGAACCCAGCCCATCTTCGATCAAGAACAATGGCGGGCCGGCCGTGGTCGCTGATTTCGGTTCACGGCTCGACATCCGCGATGTCGAACTGGTCGGACCGGTAATTTGTGATCCAACGGTCATCTCCGCCTCGCCTGTGTGCATGTAAGTGCCACGCACGCTCCCGGGCCGGTAGGTGCCGGCCCGGGACAGTCCTGCTACCATCAGTCGCTGATCACTATCCCACCCATTTCATGCTCAAGATCGGCAAGCAACTGCTCAGTTACAACGACCGCCTGCAAGCACGGCCTCTGGATGCCATCGAACGGGTCGTGATCCATGCCACCGAACTGCCCGATCTGGCCATGGCGCGCGAGTATGGTGAGAGAGTCCATTACCCCGAATCGGGAACCGGCAACTGCGGGCATTTCTATATTGACCGCGATGGCTCAATCGAGCAGTGGGTGGAACTGGATCGCATTGCCCACCATGTGGCCGGGCACAACGAGGACTCGGTCGGCATCGAACTGGTCAACCTCGGTCGCTATCCGAACTGGCTCGACAGTACTCACCAGGAATGGCAGGAAGCCTGTACTGATGAGCAGATCGAGGCCTTGATCGAGCTGTTGGTTCATCTAAAGCAGACACTGGTCAATCTGAAAACGATTGCCGGACATGAAGAGCTTGATACGCGCAAGGTGCCGGCCAGCGATAATCCTGATCTCCGAGTGGCCCGCAAACTGGACCCTGGCCCGGATTTTCCATGGGAACGCGTGGTTGCAGGCTGCGTTTTGAGGCGGCTCTGACGCGAAGGTACTACCGACTCTCCCGGACCAAGTTCATGTTGCACCACGGTGTGTTCAGTCGCGATTCCGGGCCCGCTGGCGCGGTGCAATTAGAGAGGAATTGAGAAAGTTGTCCTACAAA
>SLKT01000052.1 GCA_007134485.1 Wenzhouxiangella sp.
CCGAAGTCGGCAAGCGGGCCGACCAGGGAGTCGTTGGCGGTACAACTCAGATCCGGCGTGTTGGCCGAACCGGTGTTGGACAGGTTGATCGTGTAGGTCACGGTATCACCGGCCTTGGCCAAGCCCGGTCCGGTCTTGGTCACTGACACGGACGGCTCGAAGGTATTCAGGCTGTGGCTATCGGAATCGCTGATGATGTTGTCGAAATCATGAATACCGCAAGAAATGGTTGCAGTGTTGTCCAGTGGGCTGGGATCACCGGCCTGGACCGTGTAATCGAACTCGCGTGGTACCCCGGGCATGAACTCGCCCAGTTCACCAAGAACTGTGTCGGTGCCGGTACAGACCGTAAAGCCGGGGAAACCGGTGCCGGTGCTTGTATCCTCAAAACCGATGGTGTAGGTGACGGTATCACCTACCTTGGCCTGCTCCGGTCCGGTCTTGCTCACATCGATCGACGGGAAGAACAGTGAGACCGCCGCACCGAACTGCTGCTGTTGCGGATTCGGATTGCAACCGACGGGTTGAACATCGCACAGGTCGCGGACGATGACATTGCCCTGGTCGAGCAGGGGGTCGGTGGCACTGGCCGGTACGATATATGCGGATTCCACGCGGACGAACTCGTTGGATCCGCCTTCTCCGGGTGCGCCCGGCATCAGGCACGGAAAGGTCAGGCCGATCGGGGCATCCGGGTCGTCAGCACAGGTAACCCCGCCACTGACTTCGATGATTGGCAGGTTGCCCACGGCTGGATTGCGAAACTCGTTGGGGCCGCCGGGATCAACGATATCCCAGAACTCGAGTACCTCGATCGTGTCGCCGAAGTCGTCCTCATTGCGAACCACGAGCCGACAACGGGCCTCATCGCCGGTCTTGCTCGGTTCGGGGCACGACTTGCCCACCCCCACGCCATGGTCTTGGGCCATGACAGGGCCCGAAATGGCTACGCCGACGGTCAGCGCAAGGCTGACCAGAAGTTGCCCCAAGAATGCGGGAAATCCTGTTTTCATGATTGTCTCCTTACATTACTGTCCCTAAAAGTCGTCCGGATCGTGCTGACCGGTTCCGGGCAGACTCGACTCTGGCGTCACTGCTAACGCATATTGCCGGTTTTAAACCTGCAATATGCGTGCCGGGAATGGGTAACTTACTGATTTGGCAGGAAGTAGGTTACTGAGGGCGACCAAGCATGGAATTTCTTGTCTCAGGTATGAGAAAGCCGGAGATGCCAGGCATTCATCTACATGGACACTTGCAAATCGCTGTAATGAAGGGGCTTCAAAGTGTGATAGCCATCACAGTTATGAATCTTAACTGAGCTACATATCTCACATATGAGACAGTGACTGGTTGAAACGATCAGCTGCCCGTCGGTTATCGTGACCCGATACTCGCGGAAGTGATCCCGGCGACTCGGTTTTCAGGGCATGAGATCGGAAACTGATCCCTAGGAACTCACCACGCTATCATCCGTGATCAGCCGATCACGCCCTGCATGTTTGGCCCGGTACAACGCGCTGTCGGCACGCGAGCGCAGACTGTCGAAATTCTGGAACGGTCTTGATTCGGCAGCCCCGAAGCTCATGGTGATGGTTTCTTCGATATTGGCCACCCGGCAATCTCGCAAGTTATCGCGAACCTGATCAACCAGGTCAGTGACTCCTGCCATGTTCATGGACGGAAGGAAGCCGGCGAATTCCTCCCCGCCAATTCGCCCGACAATGCCATGCGGGGACAACACTTTACTGAATTGGCGGGCAGCCTTTTTCAGTACTTCATCGCCGGCCTGGTGACCATGGTGATCATTGAACTGCTTGAAATGGTCGATATCGGCCAGAACCAAAATCACGCTTTGGCCCCGTTCGGCCTCCCTTTCAGCGAGAGACTTGGCCGATTCAATGAAATGGGTGTGATTGAGCAGCCCGGTCAAGCCATCGTGAGCGGACAAATGTCGGAAATAATGCCGCTGGCGGAGCGTTCGTAACAACAACAACAGCAGCAGCAGCACGATGAGCGCGCCCATGCCGTAGGCAATCAGCTCGAATCTGCGTTGCTGGCTGCGTGTCTCCTCCTGGAGGGTGACGACGCGCGCCTGCTCACGGAGTAGTTGAATTTCCTGGTCGCGACTCTGTAGGTCAAATTGCACCTCGTTGAAGGCAATTAGCCTGGCGCGCTCGAGGCTCAGAACCGCATCGCGGGCCTCAAGGTATTCACTCAGATGTCTGAAGGCCTTCTGATAATCTCCGCGATGGCGACTGATCTGCGCGAGCATGTAATAGGCATCGACATGCTCTTTCAAATAAGCATCCGAACGCGTATTTTCCAGCACCTCGTGGAGCAGTGCATGCGCCTTGTCATGGTCTTCCTGATCCAGCCGCAATCTGGCCAAGTCAACCATGGAACCTTTCAATCCGGCTTTGTACCCGGACCGGTTGTACATTTCGATGCCCCGTTGTATCCAGGGCTCCGCTTCCTCTAGACGGCCCTTGGCCATCAGTAGTCGTCCCATCAGGGTATGCAGCGCAGCGCTGAAAACCGGATCTTCGGCCTCCTCGCATGCCTCCAGACCGCTCTGGTAGGTGGCCATTGCCTGTTCGTACTTGCCGAGCTCCTGCTTGGCCTGGCCAAGTTTCTCCAGCGCGACGCAAACCTCCCTGATGTCACCAGATTCACGAGTCAGCTCCAGCGTGCGAAAACCGTACTCCAGCCCTTTGTCCGGATCTCCCAGTTGCGAATGCCAGAAGGCGGCCTGTCCGAACAGGTCACTCTTCAATGCCGGATCATCCACGTGTTCCTGAATAGTCAAACCCTGCATGAGGTAGGCAAATCCATCCTCGAAGCGATCGACGTGCATCGCCAGGTTGGCGGACAAGCCCAGCGCCCTGAGACGATGATCGTGATCAAGTTCACCGGTCAGCAGAGCCTCAAGCATTTCGAGGGCGCCGTCATGGTTGCCTAACAAGGCATGCGATCGAGCCCGGATCAGTTCCAGTTGCGCCAATTGCCGCGGTGAAGCGCCCCCCAGATGATCCTGAATGGACTCCAGGTAATCCAGCGTGTCCCGGGCCGGCCGGGTAATATTCATTCGTGCGGCCTCATCAACCAGGGCTTGCAGATCGTCCTCCGCTAACCCGGAATCGTAGGACCACCCCAGCGGCGCCAGGCAGAGGCACATCAGGAACAGGCCGATCAATTTGTGCGTGCAGGACACCTGTTTCATCCCCATTTTCAAACCCCATTTGCAAATACCATTCTACACTCAGGGAACACTGCAAGATCAGGTCGGTCCCGATCAGGCCTTCAGGACCTGTAGTGGCTCGTCCACGACGGTCCACGGACACACATCTGGCACACAAAGGGCACTTTTCACGCTTAAAGGGATAAGGGCGCCTGACAGACCCCAGGCCCCGAGATTTCGACAAGAATGCCCTTGGGAGACAATCCATGCCGATCAAGAAGATGACAAGTGTGTTTGCGACATTGACCGTCGCAATCCTGATCACCGGGAATTTTTCAAACACGGCCCGCGCCGACCATCCCGAGTTCCACGGCTTCTACGAAATCACCCGTCACGTCCAGGTCGAGGGTGATTGCGGCGAGGGCATGGACTCGACCACTGATCAATACACCCACTTTCACCTCGAAGGCAACACGGTCGGTCAGGCCGGTTTCGACTTCGACAACTACACCTTGAGCTACTGCACGTCCGCCGACCGGGATGACTGCGAGCGCGGCGGGCGCTACACCCGGTTTTTCGAGGTCCAGGCCGAGGATCGCGGAATTCAGGAAGGCATCCTGGTCGACAAAGCCGGCGGCAAATGGCGTGAACGCGGCGGTGGAATATGCCGTTTCGGCTGGTTCCGCACGGTGGTCGAACGCACGTTGGACGGGTTGCGCATCCGCTTACTTGATGAAGCCGTCGAACTTGACCTGTCCGACTATGACGGCCCGTGCAGCGCCAGCGAGGAAACCGCCCACCTGCTGGACGGCAGCTGTGACGAAGCGCAGGTTCTGGAAGGAGTACCGGTCTCGAACGGCCAGGATCCGGATCCTGCCGCTGACACGACAGCCCGGCAAACTCCGGATGACAGCGAGGAGTCACCGGCAAGACAGACCACCCCTGGAGCGGTCACTCTGGATACCAGTGACGAAGCGTCCATGATGGCATCGCTAGAAGCCATGGAAGAAGAACTCGGGGATGCCCTGACTCAACCCATGACTCTGATTCTAATGGGCTATGCGGCCTATCATGCCCGCGAGCAGGGCATCGAGGTCTTCGACCCCGACCAGGCCGACGCCTTGAAGGAACTGGCCAACCGGAAATACCGCAAGCTCGATGGCATGACCGCCAGAGAAATCGTCAGGCACGTCGAGAACACCATCGACGAAGAGCTGCTGCGAGAGTGAAGCTTGATCGCAATGACTCATGCCAAACGCCTGTAGGGCGTGTGCACGTAATACTTGGGCCGGCTGTCCAGGCGCACATGCAACCAGGCCACTCCGCCGCCGGCGGTGCTCAGCCACAGCGGTTGGTCGCCAAGGCGTTCAAGCATGGTGCGGCCTACCATTTCCCATAGCGCTTGCTGCTGTTCGGCTGGCGCCCGGCGCACAAAGCTCGCCATATGCGAGTAATGCTCGTCGGGACCGATGGGGCAGGGCACGATCAACTCCGCATCCCCGCCCAGATTGGCAAAACAGATCACCGACCTTTGACCGGCGCGCTCGAAATGACCGGCAAACGGTTGCGGTTCGGCCGGTATATCCAGCTCCGGACTATTGACCACCACACATTCGAACGGCAGACGAAGCCGTGATCGATCAAGCGCCGGCAACTCCCAGCGAAACGACGTCCCGGGCATATCGGCCAACAATTCATTGAAGACATGGGCACTGTCAGGATCGTGCGCCCATGCATTGAAGACATCGGCAAACCCAACTTCCCGCCCAACGATTCGAACGGTTCTGGCATTCAGCTTCTGTCTTGAAAATGGCTGTCTCATGCGATTGAGCTTACCAGCCTGCATGAAGCGCAATCCAATACTTACTCATGCAATCAGAAGTATTATGATCCCCAGTGATTCTTCGCCGCACGGGATACGAAATGACAGTCGAGAAGATTCTGAGATTCTGGTTCGAAGAAATCGAGCCACGCATGTGGTGGGTTTCCGATCCCAACTTCGACGAACAGATTCGTGAACGATTCAGCCCATTGCTAGTGCAGGCTGCCCGGGCTGAACTGTTCGAGTGGCGCAGGGATGCCAAGGGTCGACTGGCCGAAATCATCATCCTTGACCAGTTCTCGCGCAATATCCATCGCGGCACCCCCGCGGCCTTCTCACAGGACCACATGGCCTTGGCGTTGGCCCAGGAAGCGGTTGCCGCTGGAGCACTCGACGACCTCGACGAAATCGAACGTTGCATCCTGCTTTTGCCTTATATGCACAGCGAATCAAGACTGATTCACCAGCACGCCGAGCGACTGTATCGAGACCATGCCCCAGCCGAGAACTACGAGTTTGAACTCAAACACAAGGTCATCATCGACCGCTTCGACCGCTACCCCCACCGCAATGAAATCCTGAACCGGAAATCCACGCCGGAAGAAATCGAGTTCCTCAAACAACCCGGATCAAGTTTCTGAAAGTCGATTGTCCTGTACGCTTGACTCTGACTGCACTGCTTCTTTCTTCGTGAACTGCTTATCCGACTGAACCACCGGAGGCACACCCTCGCTAGGTATCCATCGAGGTTGCCAAGCTTGAAAAGTGACCTGGAGTCAAATCACCATACTGCTCCAAAACCTCATCGGGCGGCAAGGGGCGTGCAAACAGATATCCCTGCGCGAAATGAAATCCCAACTGCCGGCCGATTTCGAGCTGTTCTTCAGTCTCGAGTCCTTCGGCGACTGTCGCCAATTCCAGTGAATTTGCAAGCAACACCATGCCCTTTGCAAGCGCCTGGCTGGACGCTTCCGGACCAAGATTCATGACCAGGCTGCGATCAATCTTCACCGTATCCACTGGAAAACGGTCCAGGTAGGAAAGGCTTGAGTAACCCGTTCCAAAATCGTCGATCGACAGATGGACACCTATTCTCTTGAGTTGACGAAGCTGAAACACGGCCTCGTCGGCAGCCAGAATGCTTTCAGTCAGCTCGATGTGAAGAAGTCTGGCCGGTAGCGAGTGCCGCTCGAGGGTGCGTTCGACCCTGCTGGCCAGGGTCGGGTCCAGAAGATCTCTGCTGGACAGATTGATCGCCATATACCATGATTCACGGCCTTGAGTTTCGCATTCCCGGTGCCATACCGAAGCCTGGCGACAGGCCTCATCGAGCACGAAATCACTGATCTCATGGATCAACTTGCTCTCTTCGGCTACCGGCATGAAGTGCCCGGGGGAGACCTCGCCTCGTTCCGGGTGATGCCACCTGATCAAGGCTTCAACGCCCACCACTGAAAGTGATTCAAGGGAAAGCACTGGCTGATAGACTAATGCAAACTCATCCTTCTTCAACGCTCTCTGAATCTCAAGCTCCTCGCGCATTCGTCCGATTTCCTCTCCGAATGGCCGAAGCGATGGTCCAAACAGCCACGCCATGAGCAGACCATTGCCGACAAAGAACCCCGTGCGAGTCAACCAGCGCGCTGGATCCTGCAATGTCGCGGCAGCCACATCAACATAGGTGAGGGGGCCGGCCAGAATTCCGGCGATCAGCGCGACCACCAGTGCAGCAATCGGCCCAAAGCGTGCGGCCGCAAAAATAATCGGAACGTAATACCAGTGCGGGACCATGCTGTCTGCACCGCCGGAGAGATACACGATCAGCCAGGATCCCAGCAGCCCGCCGATAATGGCAGAGAGCGCTCCACGTCGAGACATTGCAATCGAGGCACGAAGCGTCCTGTAGGCCAGCAGATTCGCAATGCTGCCAGTCGATGTATCCTGCAAGCTTTGAGGTCTCACCATACTTTTCTCATGGCTTGTCTGGAACGTCAGCAACGCAACTTACAAGCCATCATGGACTAAAAGCCAATGTAGCATAGTAGACAATCTCGGACAAGAGGGGAATCAGACATCATTGACCCGATAAGGCAGGAGTCAATGAAATTGCCATCCGATTGGTCCAGTTATATCGAGTTCCTCAAACAATCCGGAGCAAGTTTCTGAAAGTCGATTGTCCTGTACGCTTGACTTTGACTGCACTGCTTCATCCTTCGTACACTGATCATCCGTCAAAACCTTGGAGTCATGCTCATGAATCGCTTTCTGGTATTCATTGCCTGCTTCACG
>SLKT01000080.1 GCA_007134485.1 Wenzhouxiangella sp.
TCAATGATCACGATCAATTCATCGAGCAATGCGGCCGTGGCCTCGGAACGGTCAGCGGCCAGGTGATACATCACCGCCAGCGCCGCATCGGCGCCGGAGCTTTCATTGCCATGAATGGAATATGCCATCCAGGCCACCGCCGGCAATTTCTCGATCAGACGGTTGCGCTGACGACTGGACAGGCCTCTGGAATCAGCCAAACGGGCCATGCCTTCCCGGACCTCATCGGAGCGGTCCAGGTTGTCCGGTGTACCAATCACCAGGTAAACCAATGGCCGGTCTTCGAAGCTGCGGCCATATTCGACCAGCTCAACGCGCTCGGACTCGTCTGCCAGCAACCGTGAGTAAGCGTCGATCTGTGCCGAGGTTGCGGTTCGCTGACCAATCGGAAAACCGAGAAAATCATCCGGTGTGGTCAGGTCTGGGTCGTGGTCCGCGCCGGACGGAAAGATTTCAATGCCGTATTCCAGGTCAGCCAGCGGTGAAGGTGTGGGCTGCGGATATGGCGTCTGGGCCATTGCCGCAAGCGGCAGCAACAACAAGGGAATCAGAAATTTCATGGTCCTGGGTTCATTCTTCATCAGGCTGCCATCCTTCCCAGTCAAATCGTGAGTATCGGGCCAGCTCTTCCGGTTCCAGCTTCTGCTCCAGGCGCCGGCTGCCGATGATCCAGGTCGGATAGTTGCTGATTTCCTCGGCTGCGCACTCGAACGCCAGACCGCCACCACGCCCCTGGGGGGTGCATTCAACGTAAGGCAGGCGGTCGTAAGAAGGCCCGAACATGCGGTTCTGCTCTTGGCAGCTGGGGCACCAGGATGCGCCGTAGTAGACCGCACCGGTGCGATCCAGGTGCTCGGCCAGTGCTCTCAAACGCGGGTCCTCGGGAGGCTGGAACCAGCCGGCATAAAAGGCGTGCAAGGCCACCAGCACAACAGCTACCAGCGCCCCCTGGCCGGCCAGAAAACCGGCCCAGGGCATGCCCGGTGCGGACTCCGGTCGCTTGAAGGTCAACACCACGAATATGATCGTGATGATGGCCAGCGAGGCCAGACACCAACCGCAGTATGCCTGCAACTCGAGTGCCCCGACGGCGGTCAGATAGGCACTGAAGATCATGCCGAAAAAGCTCAGCACCCAGAGGCGCTGCCAACGCTTCAAGCGTGGCCGGCCCAGTCCGGCAATCAGGGCGATCAACAGGTACAGCCCGAAACCCCAAAGGGCGACCGGAAGGCCGAGCAGGATCGACCAGTGACTTTGCTGAATGATGTCGCAGGCAGACCCTTCGGCACAGCCGATCGGTGTAGCCCCGAACAAATTGCTGAAGCTCAGATAGGCGGTCACCAGCATGCCAAGGACGGCCAGGATCACAATGGGCCAATCCGGCGAATACTGCCTCCGAGGGCGGCTCGCCGGGGCGGACTGGCGGGATTTTCCGCTCTTTTTTCTACGTGCCAATGGATTTTCCTTGGTTTTTCAAGACTGAGAGGACAGTTCGGCCCGGGCAGTATATACCGAAGATTTCTCGCCTTTCGGATTGATCAAATAGTCGAATTAGAATTCCGACTCTAGTCACTCCCGTGTATGCTTGAACATGCCCGTTCGTCATACATCCAATGGTTCGAGCAGACGATTGAAAACACTGCATCATCCCGATTTCGAACGCGATTCCTGTGGTTTCGGCCTGGTTGCCCAACTGGATGATCAGCCGGCCCACCAGATCGTGCACGATGCTCTTGACGCTCTCCGGCGCCTGACCCACCGTGGTGCGGTGGCGCCGGACGGCAAGACCGGGGACGGCTGCGGCATACTGCTCAAGCTACCCGAGCAATTTCTGCGCCAGGCGGCCGAAAAAGCCGACATCGAACTGGGCGAGCGCTTCACCGCCGGCATGGTGTTTCTCAGTCCCGATGCCGATCGTGCGGCGACCCAGCGCGAACTATTGCAACGCCACCTCGAGGCCCAAGGGCTGGACGTGGCCGGCTGGCGCGAGGTTCCGGTCAACCCTGAAGCCTGCGGCCAGCGGGCGCTGGACACCCAACCGCGCATCGAGCAGGTGTTCGTCAATGCCGCCAGCCACATGGACCCGACCAGCTATCAGCGCGCGCTCTACCTGGCCCGGCGCCTGTGCGAAGTCGAAGCTGGAAGCGAATCCGATCTCTACATCGCCAGCCTCTCGGAATCCACGATCAGCTACAAGGGCATGGTCATGCCCGAGTATCTGGCGACCTTCTACCCCGACCTGGCCGATCCCGCGCTGAAAGTCTCCGCAGTGATCTTTCACCAGCGTTTTTCGACCAATACCCTGCCGCGCTGGGACCTGGCCCAACCTTTTCGCATGCTGGCCCATAACGGCGAGATCAACACCATTCGCGGCAATCGCAACTGGACACGGGCACGCCGAAAACTGCTGGCCTCGCCGATGCTGTCGCGACTGGGTGAAATCGATCCGCCGGTCGGCATGCATGGCTCGGATTCCTCGACCCTGGACAACATGCTGGAGCTGCTGGTCACCGGTGGCATGCCGCTGCCCCAGGCGGTCAGGATCCTGATCCCGCCGGCCTGGCAGACCGCCGACAATCTGGACGGCGACTTGCGTGCCTTCTTCGAGTTCTTCGCCTTTCACCAGGAAGCCTGGGACGGGCCGGCCGGGCTGGTGATGTGCGATGGCCGCTTTGCCGTGTGTGCGCTGGACCGTAATGGTTTGAGACCGGCGCGCTGGACACTGACCGAGGATCGCAAACTGATCGTGGCTTCCGAGACCGGCGTGGTCGATGTCGACCCGGCCCGGGTCGAGCAGCGCGGGCGTCTCGGTCCGGGGCAATTGCTGGTCGCCGACCTGTCCACCGGTCGACTGCTGGATACCGAACAGGTTGATAACGCCCTGAAAAACCTGCATCCGTGGCAGGACTGGCTCAAATCCGGGGTCAAATATCTGGATTCAGAGCTTGTCGATGTGCACATGGCTGCCGAACCCTTCGATGCCGAAACCCTGGCGACCTACCAGAAGATGTTCAACCTGTCGCGTGAAGAGCGCCGGGAAGTCATCCAGGTGCTGGCCGAAACCCAGGCCGAGGCAGTCGGATCCATGGGCGATGACACACCCATGCCGGTATTGTCGACACGGGTTCGTTCACTGTTCGACTGTTGCCGCCAGCAATTTGCCCAGGTCACCAATCCGCCGATTGACTCGTTGCGCGAGCGAATCGTGATGTCACTCGAGACCGGCGTCGGTCGCAAAGGTAATATCTTTCGGCCGGGCCCGGACTTGGCTGAACGGGTGGTGCTCAATTCTCCGGTGCTCAGCCAGCGCAAGTTGCGCCAGTTGATCAACTCGCCTCAGCTCGGGGTGCCATCGGCCTTCATCGATCTCAATTTTCCGGAATCCACATCACTGGACCAGGCCCTGACCGATCTGTGTGCCCAGGCCGAGGCGGCCGTCGGTGAAGGCAAGCTGGTGCTGCTGATATCCGATCGTTACCTGAAAGAAGGCCACCTGCCGGTGCACGCCCTGCTGGCCACCGGGGCCATTCATCACCATCTGCTCGAAACCGGTCAACGGCCGCTGTGCAATCTGATCATCGAGACCGGAACGGCCCGCGACCCGCATCACTTTGCCTGCCTGATCGGCTTTGGCGCCACGGCCGTCTATCCCTACCTGGTTTACCAGACCCTGCAGGCCATGGTCGCATCCGGCGAAATCGATGATCCGGCCGACCGCGCGTTGCAACTGGGAAGAGCCTATCGGCGCGGTATCCGCAAGGGTCTGTTCAAGATCCTGTCCAAGATGGGTATTTCCACCGTCGGCGCCTACCGGGGCGCCCAGTTGTTCGAAATCGTCGGTCTGGCCGACGAAGTGGTACAGCGCTGCTTCCCGGGTGCCATCAGTCGCATCCAGGGCGCTGATTTTGCCGACTTGCACCATGATCAGAAGGCTCTGGCACGCTGGGCCTGGAACCGCCAGGTGCCCATCGAGCATGGCGGTTTGTACCGCTACGTGCACGGCGGGGAATACCATGCCTACAACCCGGACGTGGTCACGACCCTGCAGAAGGCTGTTCAGACCGGCAGCTATGAGACTTACCTGAAGTTTGCAACACTGGTCAATGAGCGCGAGCCGGCCATGCTCAGGGACCTGCTCGAGCCGGTTCTTGCAGACCAGGCGCTGAAAATCGACCAGGTCGAGCCCATCGAGGATATCCTGCCACGCTTTGACTCGGCCGGCATGTCACTGGGCGCGCTGTCGCCGGAGGCCCACGAGGCACTGGCCGTGGCCATGAATCGTCTCGGCGGGCGTTCCAATTCCGGCGAGGGCGGCGAGGACCCGGCTCGCTACGGCACCGAAAAAACTTCGAAGATCAAGCAGGTGGCCTCCGGGCGCTTTGGCGTCACTCCGGAATACCTGGTCAATGCCGAGGTCATACAGATCAAGATCGCGCAGGGCGCCAAGCCCGGCGAAGGCGGCCAGTTGCCGGGCCACAAGGTCAACAAGCTGATCGCCCGCCTGCGCTTCGCCAGCCCGGGGGTGGGCCTGATTTCGCCACCACCGCACCACGATATCTACTCGATCGAGGATCTGGCCCAATTGATCTACGATCTCAAGGAGGTCAACCCCAGGGCACTGGTCTCGGTCAAGCTGGTCGCCGAGCCAGGCATTGGCACGATTGCCGCCGGGGTGGTCAAGGCCTATGCCGACCTGATCACCATCTCCGGGTACGACGGTGGCACCGGGGCCAGCCCGCTGACTTCGGTCAAGTATGCCGGCGCGCCCTGGGAACTGGGCGTCAGCGAAGTCCGCCAGGTGCTGATCGCCAATGACCTGCGCGGCCAGGTGCGCCTGCAGGCCGACGGTGGTCTCAAGACCGGGCTGGATGTCATCAAGGCCGCCATTCTCGGTGCCGAAAGCTTCGGATTCGGTACCGCCCCGATGATCGCACTGGGTTGCAAGTACCTGCGTATCTGCCATCTGAACAATTGCGCCACCGGCGTGGCCACCCAGAACGACATCCTGCGCAGCAAGCATTTCATCGGCCTGCCCGAAATGGTGATGCATTATTTCCGGTTTGTCGCCACCGAGACCCGCGAATGGCTTGCGCGACTTGGGGTGAAACGCATCGAAGACCTGATCGGTCGCACCGAGTATCTCAAACGCATCGAAGGCCTGACCGAGCGGCAGAACAAGCTCGACCTGGAACCTTTGCTGGCGCAGGAAGGCCTGGCCGATGACACCACCCGCTTCTGCATCACCGAGCGCAATCCGCCGCATGACCGCGGCGAGATGGCCGAGAAGATTCATCACGCGGTAATCGAGACGGTGGAACAACGCAGCGGGGGTTACTTCGCCTGGTCCATCCGCAACCATGACCGCTCCATCGGGGCGCGCTTGTCCGGCGAGATCGCCCGCCGCTGGGGCAACCAGGGCATGGCCGAACACCCGCTGGAGATCGAACTGACCGGAACAGCCGGGCAAAGCTTCGGCGCGTTCAACGCGGGTGGATTGCACCTGAAGCTCAATGGTGAGGCCAATGACTATGTCGGCAAGGGCATGGCCGGCGGCCGTATCGTCCTCAAGGCGCCCTCTTCGGCTAAATATGATCCGGCAATCACACCCATCATGGGCAATACCTGCCTGTACGGGGCCACGGGTGGCCACCTGTTTGCCGCCGGCACCGCCGGCGAGCGCTTTGCAGTTCGCAACAGCGGCGCCATCGCAGTGGTCGAAGGCGCCGGCGACCATGCTTGTGAGTACATGACCGGTGGCGTGGTGGTGATTCTCGGCCAGACCGGAATCAACTTCGGCGCCGGCATGACCGGCGGGTTCGCCTATGTGCTCGATAGCGATCGCGGATTCGTCGATCGCTACAACCATGAACTGATCGACATTCACCATATCGAGATGGACAACATGGAAAACCACGTCCATCACCTGCGAGGGCTGATCGAACAGCACCTGGAGATGACCGGCAGTGAGCACGCCAAAGGCGTCCTGGAGAATTTCCGTCGCCTGCTGCCCAAGTTCTGGCTGGTCAAGCCCAAGGCGGCCGATCTGGATGGGCTGATCACGGCCCTGCGGGAGGCAGCGTAATGTCCAGCCCCAATCCCCTGCATTTTCTCGAGAGCCCGCGCAAGGACCCGGAGGTGGTGCCGGTCAAGATTCGGGTGCGCGAATGGAACGAGATCTATGGCGACTACCAGGCCGATTCGGCGGCCGATCAGTCAGCACGCTGCATCAACTGCGGCAACCCGTACTGCGAATGGGACTGTCCGGTCCACAACTTCATTCCCGACTGGTTACGCCTGGTTCGCCAGGGCCGGCTGTTCGAGGCCGCCGAGCTGTCCCACCAGACCAATTCGCTGCCGGAAATCTGCGGACGCATTTGCCCCCAGGATCGTCTGTGCGAGGGCGCTTGCACCCTCAATGACGGCCTCGGCGCGGTCACCATCGGTTCGGTCGAGAAATACATCACCGATGAAGCCGTGCGCCAGGGCTGGCGCCCGGACCTGTCCGGAGTCAAGCCGACCGGCAAACGCGTGGCGATCATCGGCGCGGGGCCGGCCGGGCTGGGCGCGGCCGACATCCTGGTGCGAAACGGGGTCGAGGCCCATGTCTTTGACAAGTATCCGCGCATCGGTGGGCTGCTGACCTACGGCATCCCGCCATTCAAGCTGGAAAAGCAGGTGGTCGAGACCCGCCGCGAACTGATGGAAGGCATGGGCGTGAAGTTTCATCTCGGCACCGAGATCGGCCGCGACCTGGCGTTCGAGCAACTGGTCAACGACTACGACGGCGTGTTTCTGGGCATGGGCACCTATCAATACGTCAAGGGCAACTTCCCGGGCGAGGACAAGTCCGGCGTGGTTGAAGCCCTGCCCTACCTGATCGGCAATATCAATCATGTTCTCAAGGAGCCGCGCCCGGGCTTCGATTACATCAACCTGCAGGGTAGACGGGTGGTCGTGCTGGGCGGCGGAGATACCGCCATGGACTGCGTTCGCACCGCCATTCGCCAGGGCGCTTTCTCGGTCACCTGCGTCTACCGCCGCGACGAGGACAACATGCCCGGTAGCCGACGCGAAGTCCAGAATGCCAAGGAAGAAGGCGTGGAATTCCTGTTCAATCGCCAGCCAATCGAAATCATCGGCAATGAGCAGGTCGAGGGCATTCGCCTGGTCGAGACCCGGCTGGGCGAGCCCGATGAGAAAGGTCGCCGGCGCCCCGAGCCGGTGCCGGATTCCGAACAGACCCTGCCGGCCGACGCCGTCATCATCGCCTTCGGTTTCCGCCCCAATCCTCCGCAATGGCTGCTCGATGCCGGCATCGAGACCCATGAGGATGGCCGCCTGGTCGTGGGCGGCGACGGGCGAGCGACTTTTCAAACCAGCGCGGACAAGGTCTTTGCCGGAGGCGACATGGTGCGCGGCGCCGATCTGGTGGTGACTGCCGTGTTCGAGGGTCGCGAGGCGGCCAAGAGCTTGCTCAAAACTCTGTAGCCTGAGTCAGATCTGGCCACTGCTCTATACTGCGGGCATGGCCAGACTCTGCCGCTCCCGACCATGAACGCGATCGCATTGATGCTGATCGGACTGGGCGCGTTTGCGCTCGGTTACCTGTTTTATTCGCGCTTTATCGCTGCGCACATTTACGCGCTTGATGACAGTCGACCCACGCCGGCCCATGAGCTGGCCGACGGGGTCGACTACGTGGCCACCAATCGATTCGTGCTGTGGGGCCATCATTTCACCTCGGTGGCCGGGGCCGCACCCATTGTCGGGCCGGCCATAGCGGTCATCTGGGGCTGGTTGCCGGCCTTCATCTGGGTGGTGGTGGGCACGATCTTCATCGCCGGGGTGCATGATTTCGGCGCCATCTGGGCGAGCATCCGCAACAAGGCCCGTTCGGTCGGCGCGCTGACCGGATCATTGGTCGGGCGTCGCGCGCAAAGCCTGTTCATGATCGTCATCTTTCTGTTGTTGTTGATGGTCAATGCGGTCTTTGCTGTGGTCATTGCCGGCTTGTTTGTCAGTTTTCCCGAAAGCGTGATCCCGGCCTGGAGCGCCATTGTCGTCGCCCTGATACTCGGTCAACTGATTTACCGGCGACTGATCGGGCTGACGCTGTTGTCCATCATCGGTGTGGCCGTGCTTTACCTGATGATCTGGGTCGGGCAGTTCGTTCCGGTCGCCCTGCCCGATCAGGCCGTGGGGCTGGGCGCCAATGCACAGTGGATCGTCATCCTGTTCGTCTATGCCGCCATCGCCTCGCTGTTACCGGTTTGGGTGTTGTTGCAACCGCGTGACTACATCAATGGTTTGCAACTGTTCATTGGCCTGGGATTGATCTTCGCCGCCGTACTTGTGGCCAACCCGCAGGTGGTTGCCCCGGCCATCAACCCGAACGTCCCGCCAGGCACCCCACCGCTGATTCCGCTGTTGTTCGTCACTATTGCCTGCGGCGCGATATCCGGTTTTCACGGACTGGTGTCCTCGGGCACCACCTCCAAGCAGCTCGATCGTGAAAGCGATGCCCGCTTCGTCGGTTATTTCGGTGCGGTCGGCGAAGGGTCACTGGCGCTGGCGGCAATCATCGCCACCACCGCCGGTTTCGCCACCCTGGGCGAATGGGAGGCCTTGTATACCGCTTTCGGTAGCGGCGGGGTCAATGCCTTCGTCGAGGGCGGCGCCACCATCATGCAGTCCGGCTACGGGCTGCCCATGGCAGTCGGCACCACCCTGCTGGCGGTCATGGCGGTGCTGTTTGCCGCCACCACCATGGATACCGGCATCCGCCTGCAACGCTACATCATCCAGGAATGGGGTCAGATCCATGACCTGGACTGGTTGCGCGGCAAGGCCATCTCGACCCTGGTCGCCGTGGGCGCCTGCCTGGCGCTGGCGTTCGGCGCCGGGGGCTTGGACGGGACCGGTGGCCTGGTGATCTGGCCGCTGTTCGGCACCACCAACCAGTTGCTCGCCGCCCTGACCCTGCTGGTGGTCACCTTGATGGTAGTGCGTCTGGGAAAACCACCCTGGTTTACCCTGGTGCCGATGATCGGTCTGCTGATCATGACCGTGGCGGCATTGTTGATGCAGTTGATCCAGTTCTACGGTGATGCAGACTGGTTCCTGCTGAGTCTGGATATCCTGGTTCTGATCGCCGCCATCGCGGTGGTGCTGGAAGTTGCCGGGGCATTGACGCGCTCAATGCGTTCGCACACGAGCGAGGACCAAGCGCAATGAAATTCAGCCTGAAAGCCATTGATGACGCCCTGGAACAGTTTTATGGTGCACGCTGGCGTCGAGAGCTGGCGCGCGAGCAACGCGAACGCGAGGACTTGTTCATGCTGATGATCTACAGCGAGTCACTGGGCATTCCCAACCCGGTGAGCTGGCATACGCTTGAACTGCGCGGCGTGATGCTCGAGGAGTTTCACGAGTGGCACCGTCGTCAGGGCCTGGAAAAATCGCCGCTTGACAATTTCCGCTGCTGCTGAGCGATTGATCCGATGTTGGAGGCACTGCTAAAACGCCACTTGATCTTCTGTGGCGGCAAGGGGGGTGTGGGAAAAACGACGCTCTCGGCGGCATTGGCGGTTCTGGCCGCCCGCCGGGGTCGCAAAACGAGGCTGATTTCCACGGATCCGGCCCATTCCTTGGGCGACTTGCTCGAACAGCCACTGGGCCCGGAGCCCACCCGCACCCACTGGGGTTTCGACGCCTGCGAGCTGGACCCGGAACAACTGACCGATCAATACCTGGCCCGCACCACACAGCATCTGCGCGACTATGTTCGCCCTCACCTCTACGATGAAATCGACCGACAAATGGCTCGAGCCCGCGGCGCGCCCGGCGCCATGGATGCCACCTTCCTCGAACACCTGGCCGGGCTGATCAGCCGCAATGACGAGACCGAGCTGTTGATCTTTGACACCGCCCCCACCGGCCACACTCTGCATCTGCTGTCTTTACCCGAAACCATGGCCGCCTGGACCGAGGGTCTGCTCGGACGCTTCGAGAAAAGCCGCGACCTGTCCGAGCGACTTCGCGGCATACTGCCCGGCCGGGATGAATCCGCCACTGACCAGCGTCGTGCTCGCCTGGGGCAAGTGCTCAACGAGCGAAAACGACTTTTCGGCCTGGCCCGTGAACGACTGACCGATGCAGATCACACCGCCTTTGTCCTGGTCATGATCCCGGAACGCCTGTCCGTTCTCGAAACCACTCGCGCCATGGACACACTGACCGACCACGGCATTCCGGTGGGCGGATTGATCGTCAACCAGATCCTTCCGGCATCATCCAGCGATGAATTCCTCTCCGCCCGGCGCGATGTTCAGGAGGCTCACCTTGAAGAGATCAGCCAACGCTTTGCCGGCCAACCCATGCTGGACGTACCATTGTGGCCACAGGAAATCCTGTCCAGCCGTGGCCTTGAAGCGCTAGCAAACCAGCTCGAACAATCCCAGGGAGCCTGTGAATAACTCTGCACGGGCGCGAGGTACTTCAGGCATCCAGATCCAGAAGTGATTTCGGCTCGACCGGAGGCCAAATCATCCGGGATGACGAGAGTTTCCTGACCGGAGAACTTGCCTGCCAACTGCCGAGCAGGTAGATTGCAGCAATGGCTGTTGTTTCGTGTAGCGCCTACTTTTTCAAGCTGATTCGGGCAGGCACATGTCGGCCCCTCCGACCATTTCATGCGTGCCTGCTCGCTTTGCCGGCCCTGCTGCTCAGCGGGTCCGTCCATGCCTTGGAATTTGCCGACGTGTCGGTTGAGGCCGGTTTCAAACCCGAATTTCTGGCCGACATTCCGGCGGGGGGCATTGCCGTGGCCGACTTCAACGGCAATGGCTATCCGGACATCTTCGTCACCGGCTACTACCAGCCCAACCGACTGTTCTTCAATGATGGTAACGGTCAGTTCAGCGACGATAAGACGATCAATGCCCAGATTGCCGGCAGTCAGTGCAGCGTGGTGGCGGCGGCCGATTTCGACAATGACGGCTGGACCGATCTGTACGTCGGTTGCCGCAACCAGAGCAACCTGTTGCTCAGGAACCTGGCCGGCCAAGGGTTCGATAACCTGATGGTTGCAGCAGCCGATCACGCCGCCACCGGTTCCCATCCGCCGCGCACCGATGCCGTGGCCTGGGGTGATCTGACCGGCAACGGTTTTCTTGATTTGTTTATCGGCGTCTACCCGACCTCGTCCAATCCCGACCTCGACAATCCCGACAATCTCGATCGGATCGTGCTCAATCACGGCGACGGCAACTGGACCAACATCGCCTTGAATTTCGACGGGTCAGATCGAGCCAAGCTGAGCCGGACGGCACTGGCCGTGGCCATCAGCGATCTTGACGGCAACGGTCGACCGGACATCTACGTGGTCAATGACAAGCTGCAGGGCAATGTGCTGTGGCGCAATGACGGCCCCGGCTGCGACGGCTGGTGTTTCAGCGACATTGCACCCCAGGTCGGCGCCGATACGGCCGTGTTCGGCATGGGTATCGCGATCGGCGATGTCAACCGCAATGGGCTGTGGGATTTATATTTTTCAAGCATTGACACGCAAGTACTGCTGCGCGGCATCTCAAGCGATCCGCTGCTGTTCGAGCACGACACCGAAACCGTGCTCGACCACCTGGGCGTGGGTTGGGCAACGATCTTTGCCGATTTCGACAACGATGGCTGGGAGGATGCCTTTCTGGCGGTCAACAGCGGCAGTTTTTCGACCAGCAGCACCGTTGATCAGCTGTTTCGCAACCAGGGCGACGGCAGCTTCGTGTCGGTCACTGCCGATACGGTGTTCGACGTCGTTCGCCCGACCGAGGCCGCCGCCGTGATCGACTTCAATATGGACGGCCGCCTGGACATGGTGCTGGGCCACTGGAACCAGTCACCAGGCTACCGCCTGTACCAGAATTTGAGCCAGCAGACCGGCAACTGGATTGGTTTCCGGCTGGAAGGCGGCGGGCCGGTCAATCGCGGCGCGATTGGCACGCGGGTGGTAATCGAGACCCGCAACGAAGCACCGCAGATGCGTGAGTTGCGCGCCGGCGAATCACGCGGCTCCAGTCATCAACCGATTCTGCATTTCGGGCTGGGTACGCACGAGCAGGCCAAGGCCACCATCATCTGGCCCGACGGCCTGACCGAAACAATCGAGGAGTTGCCGGCCGGCCAATACCATTTCCGCCAGTATCCCGGCCAAGATGTGGTGTTCCAGGACACCTTCCTCAACACGCACTAAACCGAGTTTGCATCAGGACGTGATCAAGAACACCCCAGGGACCCAATTCCTTCAGCCGCTAATCGTCCTTGTCCTGCTGATTGGGCTGGTTGCGCCTGAACCGGGTAGCGCCTCCGGCGTGACCATACCCTCGGCAAGAATTGCCGATCCGCCGCGCGGCGACATCGATTGCGCCGCGCAGGCCTCGGTCGCGCGCGCCTGGAACCTTCAGACACTGGATGCGATTGTCAGGGAACGCGCCCGACCAACGATACACGCGCGCAACCTGTTTCATGTTTCGGCCGCAATGTACGATGCCTGGGCCACCTATGTGCCCCACGCTCAGGGCCACTATCACAATGAGAGCGCCATTGCGCCCGGAACGCCGACCACGGCCCAGGCCGAAGCAGTCAGCTACGCCGCCTATCGCGTGCTGCGGCACCGCTTTATGAACTCCATCGGTGCGGCCATTACCCTGCCTTCGCTGGATACATGCATGCAGGACTTGGGTCTTGATCCAACCATCCAGACCACGCTGGGCGGCTCACCGGCGGCAGTTGGCAATCGCGTCGCCGCCAGCGTCATCGCCCATGGCCTGGCCGACGGCGCCAACGAGCAAAACTCCTATGTCGACTACACCAGCTACTTTGCCGTCAATACACCAATGCTGGTGCAGTTGCCCGGCACTGGCGGCATGGCCGATGTCAATGCCTGGCAGCCCCTGATCCCGCCGGGCGCTTTTGGCGTGATGAATTTTCTCACTCCGCATTGGGGTCTGGTCGACAGCTTTGCCCTGGATCGTCCGGCGCCGGGCGCACTGTACCTGGATCCCGGTCCGCCACCCTTGCTCGGGGACTTGGGCGATGCCGAGCTCAAGGCCGATGTGCTGGAGTTGATCCGCTACAGCGCCTGGCTGGACCCCGATGATGGCGTCATGATCGACATCTCTCCCGGGGTGATGGGTAACAACAGCCTGGGCGCCAATGACGGCCAGGGGCATCCGATGAACCCGGCTACCGGCGAGCCCTATCCGCCCAACCTGGTCCGGCGCGGCGATTTTGGCCGTGTGCTGGCCGAATTCTGGGCCGATGGACCAGCTTCGACCACGCCGCCGGGGCACTGGAACGAGATTGCCAATGACGTAGTCGACCATCCTGACTTCCAACGTCGCCTGGGCGGCTCTGGCGCGCTGCTGCCAGCGCTGGAATGGGACGTCAAGCTCTACCTGGCACTCAACGGGGCGCTGCACGACAGCGCCGTTGCGACCTGGGAAGCCAAGCGCCACTATGATTCGGCTCGGCCGATCAGCCTGATTCGGGAAATGGCCGGCTACGGCCAGTCCAGCGACCCCGATCTGCCGGCCTGGCACCCTCTGGGTCTGCCGCTGGAGGAAGGCCTGGTCGAGTTGATCACGGCACAATCCAGTGCGCCCGGTGAGCGTCATGAACACCTGGCCCCACACATCGGAGAAATAGCAATTCGGGCCTGGCTAGGCCATCCGCCTGATCCTGCCACGCAGCACGGCGGCAGCGGCTGGATACGAGCAGTCGAGTGGTTGCCCTACCAACAGGCCGATTTCGTGACACCACCGTTCCCCGGATACACATCGGGCCACAGCGCTTTCAGTCGGGCAGCCGCCGAGGTTCTGACTGCATTCAGCGGCAGCCCGTATTTTCCCGGCGGTATGGGTAGTTACCTGGTCACGGCCAATGGCCCCGGCTACACGCTGATTTTTGAATACGGCCCCAGCGAACCGGTCGCCTTGCAGTGGGCCAGCTATTACGATGCCGCCGACCAATCCGGCGAATCCCGAATCTGGGGAGGCATTCACCCCCTGTTTGACGACTTCCCGGGGCGCCTGATTGGTGCAGAAACGGCGGTCAGCGCCGTCGCTCGGGCACTGGAACTGTTCGGCACGCCCCCTTCAGCTCCTGCGCCGGCGATTCCGGTTCCTGTCACAACACCCTGGGGAAAGATTCTGCTGACCCTGTTCCTGTTCGGGCTGGCACTCGGACGACTGCGAGCATAGCCGTCGGCGACCAGCCCCGGGATGCCGAACTGCGCGCGCCGTGGTCACGCCTTCAATCACTTCATCGCCGGCACTCTCAAGCACCGCCAGGACCATGGCTTGCGTGCTGGGCGAAGGACCAAAATCGGGTTGACCGTCAGAATGGCATCGGCGCATGCAACTCCGAAAAGCGCGAGCATGCGCTTTCATTTGCCAGCACATTATAAGAATGCTAGCATTTTGACGTGAATTCCTCCAAGGTTCCGACTTATGCCGAGCATCAGCGTCCGCAAAATTGATCAAGAGACCCTTGATCGCCTGCGCGCCCTGGCGACGCGGGACGGGGTATCCATGGAAGAAGAGGTACGCCGGATTCTCAAACAGGCGGTGGCCACCACGGAAAAACCCGGTGACCTGGCGGTGCGACTCTTCAGCCCAGCATGGGGCGATGACAACTTCAAGCTTCCAGACCGGGAAATTGAACCTCAACTTTGATGCCCAGATCGCTGCGATCGCCAAAAGCCGCGGAATGGCCTTGGCCACTCGAAACATCAGAGATTTCGAGGCTTGCGACGTGGAGTTGATCAACCCTTGGAAACTTGATCCATAGCGGACACAGACAAGCCGCTCCCTGCGACTATCTGCCCTATGCTAAGGCATCCTGGATACCCTGATTGCCGGCGATAGCGGCTTCATCGCTCAGCGACTTTTGTGCACTTCTGATGGAAAAGAAGCACCAAACCGGGTCGAAATTTCGAGTGCCATCCAAAGCATACTCAATCCGCTGAACTGACTCCAAGACCTGATGCCACCTTTGACTTGCGAGGAGTATCAAAAACCGCTGCAGGCTCCATCATCGAACCCGCTGATCCAGCCACCAACAACTCTGACAGATCCAGATGACAACGACCCCTGAGTTCACTCAGGACGCGATCATTCTCACCGGCTAGCCAGAAATCCAGCTTAGCGTCTGCCGATACCGCCCTCACTAGATCGGAAGTGACAGTAGCAGGAGAAAAACCGGCCGCCACCGTAACCGAGTCTGAATAGCTGAGTAGCTCACGATCAAGATGGGCGGCAGAATAGACAATGGCATGTGTGGCCTTTGTTGTTTCGACCGATATGGCCATGAAGAAACCAATCTCCGACCAACGTCTCAGGAAGCACATACCTGGCTCCACTGGTGCGCCTACAGGCTCGAGTTGCTCATTGAAGAACTGGATCTTCGGCACGAAAACTCGTCCAATACCACTCACGGGGCCGTCACTGAACATGCCGGAACGAATCAGTATAGTTTCGGTAGCAGAGCCGCGTGCCAGCATCAGTGGCACGAAGTAGCTGGGCTCTCCATCGAATAGCCGGGTCCTGTCATCATCCTTGGGCAGCTTGACGGAAAGGCGTTGCTCGGAAAGTGGATGAAACTCAAGCTCGGCCAAGTTCTCGCAACAGGCTTGCTTCGACTTCATCATGGCAATCTCATCGCTGGCCGCCTGCAGTCCCAGCTCCACCTGTTTTTTCGGGTTCAGGCAACCTGTAAAGATCAGCAGGCAGAAAAGTGAGGCAAAGATGATACTTAGACGACGATACGCCATGTCGAATCTCCAGACCAAACCAGAAGGGGGGTGAAATACTCTAGCCAAAATTCGAGGACAAAATTCCGAGTTGCATAGGAACTATAACCGCCCCATTTGCCGATTTCCATCAGTAACTTGAGCCGCGCCAACCCTACGTTTGGCCTCGGTTGGTACGCCAAGGGCACGGATTTTTCAGATTCGACCTCTTTGCACCCAATCCGGCCTCAAAGCTCGGTGATTACCGCTCCGCTAGAAAGCCCCGGCTTCCAGTCCGGCGGCCATGGTCATACCAAGTTCGCGACACTGGTCGAGAAAGGCATCATCCCAATCGCCGCGGCAGATCAGCGGCTCCTGCGCCTGCTTCCAGTTGAGCCCGCCGCAGATACTCTCGATGGCTCGGCGCGTGCCGGTACCGTCCTTGCCGGCGCGAATGAATACCGCAAACGGCATGGCGTCGGTCTTGTCGAGCAGTTCATAGAAACAGCGATCGAAGAAATCCTTGAGGGCCCCGCTCATGTAGCCCAAGTTTTCGGTGGTGCCGAAAATCACCGCGTCGGCCTGCAATACATCATCGGGCCCGGCATCCAGCGGTCGCACATGACGCGAACTCACGCCGTCAATCGCTGCATCTCCGGCGCCCTCAAGCACCGCCTGGACCATGGTCTGAGTGTTGGGCGAAGGGTCGTGGGCAATAATGACCAGATTTTTCATGAAGCTGGAAATGTGAGGGTACGATTGACATTCAGAATAGCATCGACACACGGACAAGCGCGGTAGCGAGTTTCAACCGGGCCCTTGAGGTAATGGACCGTTTCATGTGGACTCCACCGGCTTCGGATAGCATGATGCAGACTTCGAGCATCTGGAGCGCGTCATGAACATTCTGATCACCGGTGGCAGCGGTTTCATCGGCCAGCGACTGTGTACACTTCTGGTGGAGAAGGGCCACACACCACTGGTCGTTTCACGTTCGTCCGAGCGCGCTCGCCGCGTGCTGCCGGAAGAGGCGATCGTTCGCACTCGAGTCGCCGACTTCGAAGAGGATGCCCCGGAAGCGGTCATCAACCTGGCCGGAGAACCCATCGCGGAAGGACGCTGGACCGACAAGAAGAAAAAGAGCATTCGGGACTCTCGCATCTACATCACCCGGGATATCGTCGATCTGTGCGCCACGCTGGACGAACCCCCTTCCGTCCTGGTTTCAGCGTCAGCTGTCGGTTACTACGGCGACCAAGGGTCCCGAGACGTGACCGAGGAGACCACACCCAATGACGAGTTCGCCCACCAAATATGCAGCGAGTGGGAGGCCGAGGCCTGCAAGGCCGAGCAGTCCGGCGTGCGCGTGGCCATCATTCGCATTGGACTGGTACTCGATGCCGGCGGCGGCATGCTGGCCAGGATGTTGCCCGCATTCAAGCTGGGCCTGGGCGGCAAACTGGGCGATGGCAAGCAATACATGCCCTGGATCCACCGCGAGGACATCGTCAACATGATCCTTTTTCTGCTCGAGAAAGAAAACCTGTCCGGTCCATTCAATGCCTCGGCGCCCAACCCGGTCACGAACGCCGAATTCACCCGCGCGCTCGGCCACGCACTCAACCGCCCGACCGTCCTGCCGGCGCCCGCCCTGGCACTGAAACTGGCGTTCGGCGAAATGTCGCGACTGCTGCTGACCGGTGCGAAGATGCTGCCGGAACGGATGCAGCAGGAAGGATTCGAGTTCCGTCATGCCCGGCTTGACGAGGCCCTGAACGCGATATTCGGGAAACAATGACTGCCGGCCCCACTTCGTCGGATTGGCAGCAGACCGCCCGGCTTCTGGGCTGGCTTGGGGTGCTGCCTTTCGTGCTGATGGTAGTGCTTGCCTGGACCGGCGGCCCCAATTGGGTGGTTGACCTGGTGGTCGGCTACGGCCTACTGATTCTTGCATTCATGGGCGGCACCTTGTGGACTGGCGCGATTGAGCGGTCGAAAGAGCCACAAGCTCCATTGCTGGCCAGCAACCTGATCGTTCTCGCTGCCCTGCCGGCGCTACTGCTGCCGCTCGGATCAGCGGCCTTGTTGCTGGCAGTGCTGTTCACACTTCACTGGCTGGCCGAAAGGATCTGGATCGGGCACAAACAGGCCGGCTGGTATCGTCGCATGCGTACAGCCATCAGCGGAGTGGTAATTGTCCTGCTCGTGATGACATCCGGCGTCTACTTCAGCGCGCTGTAATCGGTCAGCGGATCCTGACGAGACCATCACGCGAATCACGTTACCCTTAGTCACGACGTTTTGAATGGAGAATGATCATGAGCAAGCTGTTGAGTCTGTTCGCCGGCCTTGCCGCCGTGTCCGTCCTCGTTTTGACCGTCTCTCCCTCTCCGGTCACCGCCAAACCCGGCTGGTCAATGGAAAACCATACAGTGCTGGGCTTGACCGAGGAACAACGCGACTACATAGATGATCTGCGCTCAGCTTACCGTGAACGCATCGGTGAACTGGACTGGGCGGTGACCGAAGATGGCCACCCGCCGGAAACCCTGCAGGAAGCCCGCGAGCTTCGCGCAGCACTGCGCGCCGAAATCCGCGAAGTGCTGACCGACGAACAGCGCGAAGCCATGAAGGGCAAACAAGCGGCCTGTCCGCACAGCGGTCAACGGGGATCGCAAACGCGACAGATTAATCGCTCCTCCGGCACCTTGTATCTGTAAGCTCCAGAGTTTCTGGCCACTTAACCCGGCTGTTGCAGTAATGGCGAGCAAACTTGCTACCAGGTCAGCGAAACATTCCAGTTGACCTGGCTGTCATCGACACCGTTGGATTGCTCGGTGCGATCGAACGAGGCCGACATATCGGCCTCCAGGCCTGGAAACTCATCTTTGAGCCATGCGCCGAAATCAAGCAACAGGGAGAATCGACGCGAATCAGCCGGCGTGGAAGCCGGCATGAACCAGAGCGGATCACCGGCGCGCATGAAACGAGCCGTAACGTCGAGAAGCCCCAGTTTGCCATTGACGAGAAGGTCGGCCACCCAGTGATCGGCACGTTGATGACCTGACGATGAATCCTGCGAACCCCCTTCGCGGCGGGCGACATCCAGTTGCACACCGAACAGACTGAATTCCTCGCGATGACTGATTCCGACTTCATGCGCCGGACCTGCTGAATAGAGGGATTGCGCCTGCGGCAGGACCTGACGATAACGCAATGCGGTCTTGAAATCTCCGTCCCAACGCCAGGCAACCGTTCTGGATTGAATTGCCCATTCATCAAGTCCCCGATCGGCTGCCCGCACATGGCATTCACTGTGACTGAAATCCAGCATCGAGTGCTTGCCGACCGTCTCGCGGGCCAGCGGCATGCTCAGATTGCCGTTGAGATGACAACCCATTGGCGCGGCCATCAACTCATCCGGTGGTCGCCAGTCCAGACTGAACGATACCGGTTCCGGCTTGAAATCCAGATGCGCCCGGGTAGTGTGCGATACCTGTTCTCCATCAAGCAGGAATCTGTAGTCACGCCGATTCTCAAGGCCCATCTGAAGTGGGACACGGACATCTTCGGTCAGATTCAATTGAACCTGCTGCTGCACCGTTTGCTGGCCAATATCGGTGGGGACTGAAGAATCCGATGATCCCTCCTCGACCAGGCTGGCCAGCAAATTGCCCGATTCAAACACGTAGCGAGCGCTGTAGTTCAAGCGACGGTCCCCGATGCCGGCCTGGACCAGGCCCTCGATCAGTTCAGCATCTTCACCGGACAGCATGGGCAGACCGGCGCGAGTCTCGATTTCCAGGGGTTGCTCGTGTGCATCGACCGATGTTGCGCTGTGTTCGGACGGCGTAACGGCACAGCCGGTCAACGCACAGATCAGCAAGCACGAGCTGATCGTGCACAAATGCAATCGTCTGCTTTTGGGAAGTGAAGACAGCAAGTGAGGCTCGAATTTTATTGTTTTTGTTCTTGGTTCAATATACTCAAATGTAATCATTCCTGCCAAGGAATTGCGTCACGGTTGTGGCTATTTTTCGTTTGGATCGACATGCATCGAGCACATGTCGACATTTGATAGGTCGTCCGTCGGCCGCACGCGCGGTCGCTCTCCGCCGCAATGCTTCATGCCTACGGCAAATCGCAATGTGGCTCCAAGCTGCGCTGGGCCGACCTACAAAGGCGGTGCGGCCTATAGGCCGTTGGGCCGCAGGAAAACAGCGGCATGTTCAGAGGAATCCGATCAGGAGAATCACCATCAATACCACCGCTCCGATCAGGCCGGCGCCCGGATCGGTGGTGCCCTGGTCAAGCAAGCGTCGCAGCCTGCCTGCCAGGCTGCTGCGGTCGGGATGCTCGGTCATTGGCCATTGGCTGGTCCCCGGTCTGAACACCACCGCGCGCAGCTCGCGCCGCCAGTTGCGCTCGTCGGCCAACCTGCGTTCATATTCGTATACTCCGGTCACATCCAGGCCGGCCGCGTCCAATGCAGCCTCGAGTTTCTGTCCGGCCAGCCAGTCATCGGCGGCATCGACAATCTTGTCGACCGGCGGCATGACCCACTCGGCCCGGGAGCGCTCGTTATCACCACTGGCCGCGGCCGCCATGGCCCGCTCGAGTTGCTGGCTGGCCACCAGGCCAGCGACCTGACGGGCGGCCTCCAGGCGCTGCTCAAGGAGTATCCGGTCCACATGGGCCTGGCGATCCGAGCGACCATGACGCTCGTTGGCCTCAGCTTGTGCCGCGGCAATCAGTGCATCGCGTCCCTGGTCCAGATCGCGATACAGCACATCCTGCAATGCACACCGTCCCGACTTGGCCGACAGCCTAATCGACAAGCGGTCAAACCATTGACCATAGCGATCGAACAACCCGGGTTTGGCCGACGTGAACTTCCGCAACCGTTTAAACCACTGTCCAGGACGATCGAGCAGACGGTTCAGCGCCGAAAGTGCTCGGCCCAGCGCCTTCACCAAGGCAACATCCAGTTTCGGCGTCCGCCAGGACAAGTCATCCAGGCGCAGCAGCACTCGCCAGGCGCGCCCGGCAATTTGATCGCGCATGGCGCCGGCAATCAGGCTGCCGACCTGGCAGGCACGGACGAAACCCGTGGCCGTGCGCCGATACCAGTAATCCACACCGAACCACGCCGGCGCCGACCAGTGGAACCAGCCCTGGCGCATACCGATCACGAACACCGCCGCGCCGGCGCCCACGATCACCGCCGACAGCAACACATCACTGCGTCCCAGGTAATAGACCGACAGGTAACGCGTGATCGGGTCAGCCGACAGCGCCAGCCCTTCCAGACCCGGTGCCATCAGTCCTTGCAGCAGCCATTGGGGCTGGATACCGATCAGTACCACGGGGATGGCCAGCAGCAGCATCGGCGCCATCATGCCCCACCCTACCGAGCCCGGCGGATCGGATGGTTGTGTTTCCGGTTGGCGGATGAAGACCAGCGTGATCAACTTGACGAACGAGGCCGCGGTGCCGACCGCAGTCGCGATGAACAGCCACTCGGCCACGACCAGTGACCCGCCCCCGGGCAGGTCGGCGCCATCGACCAGGGCATGGTGAATCATGGACTTGCTGACAAATCCATTGAACAGCGGGACACCGCCGATGCCGGCAGCAAAGATCAGCATGCAGACAAAGACCATCGGCATGCGGCGCCACAGGCCACCCAGCTTGTACATGTCGGCGCTGTGGGCATAGACCGCCACCGCGCCCATGCCAAGGAACAGACCGGCCTTGAACAAGGCGTGGTTGACCATGTGCAACAGCCCTCCGGCCGTGCCCATTCCACCCTGCGCGCCCAGCCAGGCGCCCACGCCCAAACCGGTGACCACGAAGCCCATCTGGCTCACACTGTGCCAGGCCAGCATGCGCTTGGCATGATGCTGACCCAGCGCCAGGATCACGCCGATCAGCATGGTGACAATACCCACCCAGGCAATGAATAATCCGAGTTGGGCGTTGAACCGCCATTCGTCCAGCTCGAAATCGGTCCCGATCTCCGGACGGAACACCGTGTTGAGCAGACGGAAAATGCCGTAGGCACCGGCCTTGATCATCACCCCGGAAAGCAGCGCGCTGGCCGGTGCGGGTGCGGCCGGATGGGCATCCGGCAGCCAGGTATGCAAGGGCACCAGGCCGGCCTTGACGCCGAACCCGACCAGCAGCAACAGAAATGCCGCCCAGGCCAGGGATGTCGATCCGGCCTCGGCCGGCAAGGTTCCAATGACCGCGCTGCCAGTCATGGTATGGACAAGCACGATGCCGGCCAGCAGGGCGAAACCGGCAATCAGGGTCATCCAGAAGTACTTGGTGCCCGCCTTTCGGGCCTTATCGGTACCGTCATGCAGCACCAGCAGCAAGGCCACCAGACCAAGCAGTTCAAAGCAGACAAACAGGGTCATCCAGTCGCCGGCAAAGACCACCCCAAGGTAGGCGGCAAGCACCACCAGGCTGACGGACTGAAAACGCTCGCGGGCCGGATCCTTGCCGAGATAAGCGGTAGCATGGACGCTGGCGCAAAACCAAACCAGCGCGCCGACCAGGGCAAATACCAGGCTGAACAGATCCACCTGCAATTCGGCCCGAGTCAGCAGGGCCGGGATCGATGCACTTACGCCACCGGTTGCCAAAACACCGAGCACCAGAGCGATCACGGCCAGCAGGGTCAGACCGGTCGCCAGCACCACGACCACTGATGACAGGCGGCGATCAATCCGCGCCAGCACGGCGTTCAGTACGGCCCCGACCACTGGAATGGCCAGCGCCAATAGCAGCAGCAGTTCAGCCGATCCTGCAATCACGGACCGATCCCCATCAACCACTCGGCGGCGGTGCGGGCCAGCTCGACTGGGAAGCCCGGCAAGCCGGCCGCCACGCCAAGCATGATCACGACCAGGGCGCTCAATACCAGCGCGACCAGCATCCAGGGCGAAGCCTCCAGTCCGACCTGCCGCTCGAACTGACAGTTTTCATCCACCCGCCAGATGCGGTAGATGATCGGCCAGATGTAGACAGCCGCCAGCAGGGTGCCGCCCAGCACGATGCCCAGTCTGAGCATGGCATCGGCATCGGCCAGGCTCAGGCCCAGCAACCACTTGCTGATGAAACCGGCCAGCGGCGGCACACCGATCAGGCCCAAACCGAGCAGGGTGAGAACCAGCGAAGTCAGTGGCAAGCGCCGTGATAGCCCAGACAACTCGCTGACCCGGGTGCAGCCGGTGACCACGACGATCAGGCCGACACTGAAAAACAGCCCGGCCTTGAGAAAGGCATGGTGAACGATGTGAACCACGGCCGCGGCCAGCGCCGGCCCGGACAGCACGGACACCGCCAGCACCACGTAAGCCATCTGGCTGATGGTCGACCAGGCCA
>SLKT01000058.1 GCA_007134485.1 Wenzhouxiangella sp.
ACCCGCCCGGCGCCATTGACAGCCAGCTCGGCCAGACGCTCGCGCAAGGCCTCACGCGCCTGGTTGGTCGCCTGGCGGATTTCGGCTTCGGCAGCCGCCACATGGCGATCCCGTTCGGCCAGGGCATCCTGCTTGGCCTGTTCGACCAACTGGGTCCCGCGCTGGTTGGCCTGCTCGATGATTTCACCGGCCTTCTTGCGCGCTTCACGGATGATCTCTTCGGCCTCGGAGTTTGCCCGGTCAAGCGCCTGCTCGGCCTCTTCGGACTGGGCCAGACCTTCGGCGATCTTCTGGCGACGCTCTTCCATGGCCTGAACCAGGGGCGGCCAGACGAATTTCATGACCGCCCAGATGAAGACCAGGAAGGTACCGGCCTGTCCGATCAGTGTCCAGATACTCGGTAGCATATTGGAGCCTTGATTCTGTTGGTTTCAGGGGTGTCCAGGCAATTCGCCTGATCAGCCGAGGGCTCCCAGCAGCGGGTTGGCGAACAGCAGCAGAGCCGCGAAAGCCACACCGATGATGGACAGCGCGTCAAGCAGACCGGCGATGATGAACATGCGCACCTGCAGCATCGCGGCCAGTTCGGGCTGACGGCTTGCGCCTTCCAGGAACTTGCCGCCGAGCAGACCGAAACCGATCCCGGTTCCGAGCGCGGCAAAAGCGAAAATCAGGCCCACCGCGATGGCGGTGCTGGACTGGACTTGGGCGATCAGAGCAATGGTTTCCACTTGGTGTCTCCTAAGGTCAATGCGGAAAGATTAAACAAGGTTTTACTTCAAACAATCACTAGTGTTCTTCGTAGGCCAGCGACAGGTAGACAATCGTCAGGGTCATGAAGATGAATGCCTGCAATGGTACGACCAGAATATGGAAAATGGCCCAGGCGCCGCCGGGGATGAACTGAATCCACCACGGCAACAGGGCAATCAGCACGAAGATCAGTTCAGCGGCGTACAGGTTGCCGAACAGTCGCAGCGCCAGCGAGACCGGCTTGGCGATCATTTCGACCAGATTGAGCAGGATATTGGCCGGCCACAGCAACGGGTTCTTGCCAAACGGATGGAACAGCAACTCCTTGCCGAAACCGCCGAATCCCTTGCCCTTGACGCTGTATATGAGGATGAGCGCCAGTACCGTGATCGACAGACCAAACGGCGCGTTGACATCGGCCGAGGGTACGATCCGGAAGTAGTCAAGACCCAGTACGTACATCAGCGTCGGGACATAGTCTACCGGTACCAGGTCCATCAGATTCCACAGAAAGACCCAGGCAAAGATCGTCAATGCGAGCGGCGCAACGAATTTGCGCGGCCCGTGAAAGCTTTCCTTGACCGCGTTGTCGACGAAATCAACCAGCATCTCGACGAAATTCTGCAGCTTGCCGGGCACACCGGCAGTGGCGCGACGCGCGGCCATGATGAAAAAGAACAGGAAGAACAGGCCCAGTATCCATGACACCACCATGGTGTCGAGGTGCCAGACGAAAGGATCCATGTCGTCGGCGCCGTAGGGATAGCGCAGGTTGGTGATGTGGTGCTGGACGAAGTCGCCGGATTCGGCCTGCTCGTTCCAGACGAAAGCGGCCCGCTCCTTGGTTTGCGCCCACCACCCGTCCGAAGTGGCCGGCGGAGTGACCATTTCGGAGTTGCCGGTGGCGTCCACCTGAGCGTTGTCGCTGCCCGCTTGTGCGGACGTGTCCAATTCCTGATTACCGCTAGCCATGGTCTTCTTGGAGGAATCCCGTTATTCGTTTTCAGTGGTCGAACCCGGCAACCACGCCAGTTTGCGCATTGCCAGCCAGTAGGCCACCACCGTGGCCACGTAGCCCATCAAAACCGGCCCAAAATAGCCGGCAAACCATTTCGCGACGATGACGAACAGTATCACCGCCAGCACAAGCTTGAATGCCATCGCGCGGTAGAAGGCCGAAACCATCGCCTGCGGATCGCTGCCCATCGACAAGCCGACGCGTAGCGCCGAGACCGTCGTCAGCACGACGCCGATGGCGCCGCCGATCAATGCGGCCAGCGCCTGCTCGACCCCGCCAATGAAGACGAATGCCAGTGCGACCACTCCGGCCAGCAGGGCTTGTACCCTCAACAGCCAGGCAACGGTCTTGGCGAACTGGGCTTCGGACACGGCCGGCTCTTCAATCGGATCGATGGATCATTCAGGCCCCGCCGAGTCAGATCATCCGAGCCCTGAATCAGGGCAGACACCGCCTTGGCAAAGCAAATACAGGACGCGCTTGTGAAGGGCGTCCTGCAAATCCGGGTAAGTTTAACATGGGCAGACGGGAGACGGAAGACGAAAAACGACCACGCCCCAACTCGTCTCCCGTCTCCCGTCTTCCGTCTCCCGGCCTATCGCCTGAACCGCTCCAGCAACCCGTCCAGCTCATCCAGGCTGGTGTAGCGAATCGTTACCTGGCCCTTGCCGGACGATGAATGCCTGACGCTGACCGGGGCGCACAGCGTTTCGGTCAGCTCCTGCTCCAGGCGTTCGATATCCGCGCTCTTCTCAGGCTTGGCGGCGGACTTTTTCTGCGGCTTGCCTTCCTTGATTCGACGCACCAGCGCCTCGGTCTGGCGGACCGACAGCTCGAGATTGATGACCTGGCGAGCGGCCTGGATCTGTTCATGACCGGACAGCCCCAGCAGCGCCCGGGCATGACCCATGTCGATCAGACGCTGATCCACCAGTTCGCGGACTTCCGGGGCCAGTTCGAGCAGACGCAGCAGGTTCGATACCGCCACCCGCGACCGGCCCACGCTCTCGGCGGCCTGTCCGTGGGTCAGTTCGAACTCCTCGATCAGGCGTCTGAGCGCACCAGCTTCCTCGAGCGGATTGAGGTTCTCGCGCTGGATGTTCTCGATCAGGGCCAGCGCCAGGGTGGCCTCGTCGGGCACATCGCGAATGATCGCCGGGATGGTGTCCTTGCCGGCCATGCGGGTCGCTCGCCATCGGCGCTCGCCGGCAATCAGTTCATACGTGCCCGGCTTGGCCAAGGGTCGCACCACCACCGGTTGAACCAGGCCCTGGGCACGAATCGACTCGGCCAGTTCCTCGAGCTTGTCGGGGTCCATGGCCGAGCGCGGCTGGTAGCGGCCCGGCTGAATGACATCCAGTGACAGTTCCGTCAGCGCGGATTTTTCACCTTCGGGATCCTTCTGTTCGGCCACCGCACGGGTCTTGCCGAGCAAGGCGTTGAGATTGCGGCCCAGGGGTTTCTTTTTCGCCATCAGACCCGTACTCCGGAACGTCGCAGGAATTCTCCGGCCAGACCCATGTAGGCGACCGCGCCGCGTGAATCACGATCATAGTGAATCACCGACTGACCATAGCTTGGCGCTTCGGCGACCCGCACGTTGCGCGGCACCACCGTACCGTAGAGCTTTTCGCCGAAATGCTCATGCAGCTGCCGGGATACGGCGCCGGAAAGGTTGTTGCGCAAATCGTACATGGTGCGCACCAGGCCCTCGATTTCAAGGTCCGGGTTGACCGACTCCTGGATCTGCTCGATGGTGCTGAGCAAGGCGGTCAGCCCCTCGAGCGCGTAGTACTCGCACTGCATGGGGATCAACACGCGGTCGGCAGCGGTCAGCGCATTGAGCGTCAGCACATTCAGCGCCGGAGGACAATCAATGATGATGTGATGATACTTACCATGCAGCTCGCCCAGCACCTCCTTGAGCACCCCGGCACGATCGTCGCGTTCCATCAGGGCGACCTCGGCGGCGGTCAGGTCACCATTGGCCGGCAGCAGGTCAAAACCCATCGATTCGATGGCAACCACCACCTCGCTGGCCCGGGCCTCGCCCAGCAACGTTTCGCAGATGGTGGCCTGACCGTCCTCGAGCTCAACGCCCGATCCAGTGGTGGCATTGCCCTGCGGGTCCATGTCCACCAGCAGCACGCGGCGGCGCAATTCCGCCAGCCCCGCGGCAAGATTGAGCGAGGTCGTGGTCTTGCCCACCCCGCCCTTCTGGTTGGCCACGGCCACGATTCGGCATTTCCTGTCATTCATTTCGCAGTGACGATTGCCAGGCAGCGACGTGTGTCGATCCCCGGCACCTCCAATTCAACAATCTCGACATTGTACGCGTCCGGCACCTCGTCCAGTTCATTTTTGCGCAGCTCGCCCTTCATCGCCAGCAATCGCGCGCCGTGTTCCAGCCAGGGTGCATGCCAGCGGATCAGTCGACCCAGCGGAGCCAGGGCCCTGGCGGTCACGGTTTCAGGCGCCGGATCGAGGCGCAATTCCTCCAGGCGCGCCTGTACCGGTTCGATATTGGCCAGCGACAAGGCACGGCGCACCTGGCGAAGGAAGCGAATCTTCTTGCCGTTACTGTCGACCAGGATGAAATGCCGCTCGGGACTGGCCACGGCCAGCACCACCCCGGGCAGCCCCGCGCCGGTGCCCGAGTCCATGATCCGTTCACCGCCCAACCACGGCAGGATGCTCAGACTGTCGAGCAGATGGCGTGCTACCATCTGGCCGGGTTGGTCGACGGCGGTCAGGTTGTAAGCCTTGTTCCAGCGAGCCAGCAATGCCAGGTAGCCCAGCAGCTGGCCGCGTCGAGCATCGCTCAAGGCCGTTCCCATGGCCTTCAGTCCATCAGCCAGCATGCCGTCATACTGTCTGAATTCGGATGCTGTGCCTGATTCCGTTTCCAAGTGACGATCGTCGATGAAAAAGTTCTTCATTATATTGATGCTGTTATTGCTCGCGATCTGGCTGGTCGGCATGCCGGCCCTGGTCGGCCAGTACGTGCGCGCCTGGGTGCCGGAATGGCTGGCCGATATCGAAGCCACCGATGATAGCCATTTCGAGCCCGGCTGGTTTCGTTCAGACCTGGATTTTTCGCCGGGCAACGATGTTCATGCGCGTCTGAGCGCTCGCCACATGCCGCCCATCGGATTGTCATGGTTGCGCCTTGACGGAGAGATCACCACACCTCACAGCCGCCAACCGACACGCGTTCACGGACATCTCGACCTCAATGGCCAGATTCGCATGCTGGCCGAGGGCAGCCAGCTTGCAGTCGGTGACCAGCCCCGATTCGAGGCCCAAGGGGTGGAAATCCGGTTGGACCAAAAGCGCGGTGGAACGACTCGATTGCAGTCCGATCTGACCGCGATCGCCTGGTCCGACCACTTCGGCAACCAGCTCGATTTTGCCGATGGCCAATTCACCATGGACTGGCATGCGCTTGATGACGACCAGGTCGGCCTGGCATTGGCTGCACGCTTTAACCAGGTCGAACAATCACACCTGGAATTGTCGATCACGGCCTCGCCACTGAATGTCGAGGCCCTGGACCAGTTGATCGAAGGCTTTCGCCAGTTGACCGCGGCGGAGCCGGAGAGCATGGCCCAGCGAATGGCCTTTCTGACCATCATGGGCGCCTGGCAGGACCTCAAGCAACACGGGCTGGAAATCAAACTTGAACGATTGATGATCGGGCCGGACACCAGGCTCGAAGGCCAATGGCTGACCGCCACTGACCAAGCCCACCTGACCGGCAGCGGCCGGACCGACGACCTGATCGAAATGCTTGCCCCCATCATCGGCCTGGTCCGAACCGATCCCCCTGAGAATGCCCAGCGCCAGGCCCGGGACTGGATCGCTATCCTGGTCCAGGAGCGGGTGCTGATCCCCGAAAACGGTCAGTTTCGGCTTCACTATCAGTCCGGACATGACCTGATTGACCGAGCGGAGTAAGCAGCCCATACGCCTCCAGCTCAGCCTCCGCGGGCGGGCCTGGCCTATCCGCTACCCGCCTCCGTCTCCCGTCTCCCGTCTCCCGTCTCCCCAACAATCTCACGATGCCGAATGCAGGCGACCTGGTTGCCGTTGTCCAGGGTTTCCAGGGCCGGCACCTCCCGGGCGCATTCGTCAATGGCATGTGGGCAGCGGGTGCGGAAGACACAGCCTGTCGGTGGGTTCAATGGCGAGGGCATGTCGCCTTCCAGGGAACGACGCGCCCGGTCCCGCTCCTTGACCGGATCTGGAATCGGCACCGATTCGATCAGGGCGCGCGTATACGGATGGCGTGGTTTGAGATAGATACTGTCACGGTCGGCCACCTCCATGACCCGGCCGAGATACATCACCATGACCCGGTCGGACACATGCCGGACGACCGACAGGTCATGTGCAATGAATATCAGAGACAGCTGCAGCTTTTTCTGGAGATCCTTGAGCAGATTGACGATCTGCGCCTGGATGGAGACATCCAGCGCGCTGACCGGCTCGTCACACACCACCAGGCGCGGATTGACCACCAGCGCCCGGGCAATCCCGATACGCTGACATTGCCCGCCCGAAAATTCATGCGGATAACGATTGATCTGCTGCGGAGACAAACCCACCAGTTGCATGATGCCCTGGACGCGTTCGCGCACCTGCAACTTCGACATCGAAGGATAAAAGGTCCGCAATGGCTCGGCGACAATCTGACCGACGGTCATGCGCGGATCCAGTGAGCCGGACGGATCCTGAAAGATCAACTGGATCTCGCGGCGCTTGCCGCGCATCTCCTCCTCGCTCAACCCGAGAAGTTCCTTGCCCAGCCACTGGACCGAGCCACCGTGCGCCCGAACCAGTCCGAGAATCGCGCGCGCAAGGGTCGACTTCCCACACCCCGACTCACCGACGATTCCCAGGGTTTCGGCCGAGTGCACGTCAAAGCTGACCTGATCCACCGCCCGGATGGTGTGGTAATCGTGACGAAACAGACGTCCGGTATCGACCCGAAAATGGACCGACAAATCACGAACCTCGAGCACGGGTGTGCGCATCAAACGGCTTCCTCGCGATCACCCGGCAACCGCTCCAGATGGCAACGCCGGAAATGCCCCTCCTCCACTTCCTCGAATGCCGGTCTCTCGCGGCACTTCTCCCAGGCGTAGAGACAGCGCCCGGAAAACGGGCAGCCTTGCGGAATATCAAGCAGGCTGGGCGGATTGCCGGGAATGGCATTGAGAATTCCGGAGCGGACCTTGTCCAGACGCGGCACCGAATTGAGCAGTCCCTCGGTATAGGGGTGACGCGGGTCGGCGAACAGTTCGTTGACCCCGGCCATTTCCATTTCCTGGCCGGCATACATCACCATAATGCGACTGCATAGCCCGGCCACCACACCCAGATCATGGGTGATCAGGATGATGGCGGTCGATGACTTTTCCGACAGCTCGCCCATCAGGGTATTGATCTGCGATTGAACGGTCACGTCCAGGGCGGTGGTGGGCTCATCGGCAATCAGCAGATCGGGCTGGCACAACAGACCCATGGCAATCATCACGCGCTGACACATGCCTCCCGACAACTCGTGGGGAAACTGGCGCATGCGCTCGGCCGGATCGCTGATGCGCACCAGCCGCAGCATCTCCATGGCACGTTCGCGCGCCTCGCGCCGCTTGAGGTTGCGATGATGCGTCAGCACCTCAATCAACTGATCACCAATCGGCATGTACGGATTGAGCGAGGAGACCGGGTCCTGAAAGATCATCGAAATCTTCGACCCCCGAATCCGGGTCAGCTCCGGCAGGGACATGCCGAGCAACTCCTGACCACGAAATTTCACCGAGCCGCTTGCACGACCATTCTCGGCCAGCAATCCCATGATCGCCAGCGCCGTCTGGGTCTTGCCCGACCCCGACTCCCCAACCAGCCCCAGCGTCTGACCCGGCTCCAGATCAAAGCTGATGCCATTGACAGCATGCACCACCCCGTCGGGGGTGTCGAAGGAAACGGTGAGGTCGCGAACTTCAAGCAGGGCCATTAGAGGATCCTCCGCTGGCGCGTCGGATGGGAGACGGGAGACGGGAGACGGGAGACCGAAGAGGGAAATTCAGGATCATCGGCGACCCTAAATTCCTTGAACGCATCAGGCGTACGAATCACCACAAAGCACCCGCACAATCGAGAGTCAAAGTCGGCAGAAAAGCAATCGGTCATGTTAGTTCCCAAGGTCTCCAGTCCACCCCGTCTTCCGTCTCCCGTCTTCCGTCTCCCACCCTCAAAACCTATCCTTCGGATCCAGCGCATCCCTCAACCCATCCCCCAGAAAATTGAACGCAAACAACGTCAATGCCAGGAAACTGGCCGGGAACAGCAGGGACCACGGTGCGGTTTCGAGTTCCTGGGCGCCTTCGTTGACCAGTGCGCCCCAGGAGGTCAGCGGTTCCTGCACACCCAGGCCGAGAAAGCTCAGGAAACTCTCGACCAGAATGACCTGGGGAATGGTCAGGGTCACATAGACAATGACCACGCCGAGCAGGTTGGGGACGATATGACGACGAATGATCTGCATTTCGGTCGCGCCGCATGCGCGCGCGGCTTCGACGAAATCCTTGTTCTTCAGACTCAGGGTCTGGCCGCGAACGATACGCGCCATGTCCAGCCAGTTGACCGCGCCGATGGCCACGAAAATCAGGAAGATATTGCGCCCGAAAATCACCATCAGGACAATCACGAAGAACATGAACGGCATGGCGTAAATGCCATCGACAAACCGCATCATGATGTTGTCGACCCGTCCGCCGAAATAGCCGGCGACCGCACCATAGGAAATGCCGATTACCAGCGAGACCAGGGTCGCGACCAGGCCGACCAGCAGCGAGATCTGTCCGCCGATCATGGTGCGCACGAACAGGTCACGTCCCAGTGCATCGGTGCCGAACAGATGACCGGTCTCCAGCGAGGGTGGAGTCGAGTAGTGATCCCAGTCCGGAATCTCGTGGTCCCAGTCCGACAGCATCGGGCCGACAATGACCATGATGATCATGATCGCCAACACCACCAGGGCGGCGACCGCGGCCTTGTTTTTCAGCAGTCGATGCCAGGCATCGACATACAACGAACGCCCGCGAATGACGCGGCGGTCCATGGCCTGCTCGAAAGCATCGCGCGTGGCTTCGCTCATGACTCGGACTCCAGATCATCGTAGCGAATGCGCGGATCCAGCCAGGCATAGAGCAGGTCCACCAGGAAATTGAACACGATGATCAGAATGCCGTACAGGATCACCACACCCATGACCAGGGTGTAGTCACGGTTCAGTGCGCCCTGGACGAAGTAGGAACCAATGCCGGGAATGGTGAAAATACGCTCGACCACCACCGAACCGGTCAGAATGGCCGCGGCCGCCGGGCCGAGATAGGAAATCACCGGCAACAACGCCGGCTTGAGGGCGTGATTGATCAGTACTTCCTTTTCCGGCAGCCCCTTGGCGCGCGCGGTACGAATGAAGCTCGAGTGCAGCACCTCGATCATCGAGCCACGGGTGATTCTGGCCACGTAGGCGATCATCGGCAGGGCCAGGGTGATGACCGGCAAGACCATGCGGGAAAAACTGTACTCCCAGCCGCCGGCCGGCAACCAGCCCAGGGTGATGGCGAACAACAGGATCAACAGCGGGGCGAGGACAAAGTTGGGGATCGAGATCCCGATCATGGCAACGCCCATCACGGTGTAATCCGAGGGCCGATTCTGGCGCCAGGCCGCCCACACCCCAATCGGTATGCCGACCACCAGCGCCATGATCAAGGCCAGAATGCCAAGCGTGAACGAAACCGGCGCGCCCTGGATGATCAGGTCGTTGACCGTCCAGTCCAGGTAATGAAACGACGGCCCGAAATCCAGCCGCACGATCTGCCAGATATAACGCCCGTACTGCATCACCAGCGGTTCATCTAGATGATATTTGGCGGCCAGATTGGCCTCGATCTCCGCCGGCAGGGCGCGTTCGGAATCAAACGGCCCACCCGGGGCAATCCTGATAAGGAAGAACGCCACGGTGATGAGCAGAAACAGCGTGGGAACCGCCGAGGCCAGGCGTTTGAGGGAGTATCTCAGCATGGGGTGGCAATCCGGCGGATTGCCGGGGAGACGGAAGACGGAAGACGGAAGACGACCGGAAAGGCATTAATTGGTCTGAGGCCAGCCTGTTCGTCCGTCTCCCGTCTCCCGTCTCCCGTCTCCCCGCCTTCATCATCGACTTCGTCTGTCCGCTCTTCCGGCTCAACGCCTCTCTCTCTGACCAGATACATATAGCGGGTCAAATGATAGTCCATGATGTTTTCTTCCCAGCCTTTCAGGCGCGGGTCGACCAGGCGCTTGGAGACGTAGATGAAGGTCGGCAGGATGACCTGGTCGGCCAGCAGCATGCGTTCGGCCTCGCGCATCAGGTTGCGCCGCAGCGCGGGGATGCGTTCGGAGGCGATCTGCTCGAGCAGGCGGTCATAGCGCGGATTGTTGTAGCCGGCGTCATTGCGCCCGTGGCCGGAATGAAACAGTTCCAGGAAGGTAAAGGCATCCTGGTAATCGCCAATCCAGCCGGCCCGAAAGACTTGCGTGACCCGGCGCTGGGCGCGGTTTTGCAGGAACACCCTGAACTCCTCGTTGACCAGCCGGGTGCGCACGCCGAGGGTCTGCTTCCACATCGCCGCAACGGCCACGGCAATCTTGCGGTGATTTTCCGACGTGTTGTAGCGCAGCTCGACGGTCAACGGATCGGATTCGGAATACCCGGCCTGGCGGTAGAGTCGACGGGCTTCTTCTTCGCGCTCTTCCTGGGTCCACTCGGCATATTCGGGTTTCGGCGGCTCGTAGTCCGGCAGACCGGGCGGGATGAGGTTGAAGGTCGGAATCTCGCCGAACTGACTGACCCGCTCGGTGATGATCTCGCGGTCGATGGCCAGGTTGAGCGCACGACGAAGCTCGAGATTGTCGCGAAACGGTTCGCGGGTCAGGTTGAACGAAAAGAAATAGGTCCCGAACCACGGGGCGACCATCAGCGCCTCGTCCAGATTGCGCTCGAGCCAGCGAAACTGGCTGCTCGGCACCTGGTAGGTCCACTGCAGGTCACCGGCCCGGAATCGATTGAACTCGGTATTTTCGTCCTCGAATGGATAGTAGATGACCCGCTCGATGATGACGTTGTCGGCATCGCGAAAATGCAGGTTACGAGCCAGCTCGATGCGTGACCGGACCTGCCAGTCCGTGAGCACATAGGCACCATTGGAAATCAGATTGCCGGGTCGCACGTGAGCACTGCCGTGAGTCTCGAAACTTTCGCGGTGGACCGGATAGGTCGTCGGATGCGTCAGCAAACCCAGAAAGTAGGGCGTGGGATCGTCCAGGCGCACCTGGAAAGTGGATTCATTGAGCGCGGTCACGCCAAGCTCTTCGGGGGGCAGCTCGCCGGAAAAGATCTGCTCGGCATTGACCACCGGCGCCAGCATGCGCCCGTAAGCCGCCGCCGTGTTCGGGTCGACCACGCGCCGCCAGGACCAGACGAAATCATCGGCGGTCACCGGTTCGCCATTGCTCCAGGTGCCGGCCGGGTCCAGGTAAAAGGTATAGGTCAGGCCATCACGGCTGATGTCCCAGTGAATCGCGGCGCCGGGCACGATCCGCCCATCCGGCGCAGTCGTGGTCAAGCCCTCGAACAGATCGCGCAGGATATTGGCGGTCGGCACCCCCTCGGCCAGGTGCGGGTCCAGGGTCTGGGGCTCTTCGCCATTGCCGCGGTGCAGGGTTTGTTCAGAGGCCAGCACCTCCGGCAACGGCCGTCCTTCTGGATCGAATTCAACATTCACCGGCACCGGCAGGCGCGGCTTGGAGGGTTCGTCGACTTCATCATGCGGCTGGCAGGCCGCCAGCAGCATGGCCAACACCATGATCGCCCAGACTTTCATGGCGCGGGCAGATCGCGGGTCGGACGGAACTCCATCGGATTGCTTGCTGAATCCTTGCACATCGGATTGAACCAGGTGTCTGCAACCATGGTAGTACATTGCACTAGTCCATCATGAGGACGCAGAGAAACGTCGCTTCGATTTTGACATGCAGCACACCGGCCATCGGGCGATAATTGGCACATATTCTAGCGTCGAGTACCACCGTGAACCCAGACCATCGCATCACCGACAAGCGTGAACTGACCGCCTGGCTGGAATCGGGATCACGACCTGAATCCGAATGGCGAATCGGGACCGAGCATGAGAAATTCGGGTTTTGCACCGAATCCTTCCAACCCCTTCCGTATGCCGGAGAGCGCGGCATCAGAGCCATGCTCGAGGGGCTTTCGCGCCAGTTCGAATGGGAAATCATTAGCGAGGATGATCAGCCCATCGCCCTGAAAAAGGATGATTGCTCGATCACACTGGAACCCGGTGGCCAACTGGAATTGTCCGGTGGCTTGCTCGACAACCTCCACCAGACCTGCAACGAAGTCAACACGCACCTGGCCGAGGTACGCGCCGTTGCCGAGCCATTGGGCATCGGTTTTATCGGCATGGGCTTTCACCCCACCGCGCGACGCGAAGACATCGAGTGGATGCCCAAGGCCCGCTACGTGATCATGCGCAATTACATGCCGAAAGTCGGCCAACTCGGTCACGACATGATGAAGCGCACCTGTACCGTGCAGGTCAACCTGGATTTTTCCAGCGAGGCCGACATGGTCGCCAAGTTCCGAGCCTCGCTGGCGCTCCAGCCGATTGCTACCGCGCTGTTCGCCAACTCGCCATTCGTCGAGGGCAAGCCCAGCGGCTTCCTGAGCTATCGCAGCCAGGTCTGGAACGACACCGACCCGGACCGCACCGGCATGCTGCCCTGGGTGTTCGAATCCGGCATGGGTTTCGAGCGCTACGTCGACTGGATGCTGGATGTGCCGATGTACTTCGTGCGCCGACAAGGTCGCTACATCGACACTGCCGGTCAGTCCTTCCGCGACTTTCTCGCCGGTCGCCTGCCCGGCCTGGAAGGCGAGTTCCCGACCCTGGCCGACTGGGAAGACCACCTGACCACGGCCTTTCCCGAGGTGCGTCTGAAGCGGTTCCTGGAAATGCGCGGGGCCGATGGCGGTCCATGGCGGCGATTGTGCGCCCTGCCGGCTTTCTGGGTCGGCCTGCTCTACGATGCCGACAGCCTGGCCGAATGCCTGGAGATTTCCAAAAATTGGACCCTGGAAGAACGCCAGAAGCTTCGCGAGGATGTCGCCCGCCACGGGCTCAAGGCGAAGATCGGCACACGCTCGGTGCGTGATCTTGCCCGGCAATTGCTGACCACCGCGCGACGGGGCCTGGCCCGCCGGGCTCGCCTCAACGGCGCCGGCGACCACGAAGCCGGTTTTCTCAACTCGCTCGAAGAAATCGTCGATCGCGGCACCACCCCGGCCGAAGTCAAACTGGCCGCATACGAAACCCGCTGGAAAGGCGATATCAACCAACTCTTTCGCGAGTTCGCCTACTAAAAAACTGACCCCTGATCCCTTAACCATCCTTCCACCTGCGGCTAAGAAGGATTGGCCGTTGACCTTGGAGATCTATCCGGCTCAGGATGGAGTTTACGGGGGCGGGGCGACGAGCGGCCTTGCCCGATGCCGGGCTCAAGGTGAACGGCGGGGTCGATTGGTTGAGTGCAGGGGCGTTTTGGTGCCGATCGAATTTCGTTTGTTCCAATCGGTACGGGCTTGCCGTTAGCAGGCTCTTTGGGTGCTTCGAGTACGGAAAGGCTCTGCCCGCTTCCGTCACCTCGAGCCCGGCCCCGGTCAAGCCCACTCGTCGCTTGTCGGGTGAGAGTAGATTGATACGGGAGCCAGATCGGAGCCACCACCAGACTTTCAACCTCCTACCAACTGTCGCAGCCAACGCACCTCACCCACAGTCGATCGGTTACAGTCAAACCCCAGACCAACGCCATTTCCAAGGAGCCCAACCGATGTACACCCTGACCGTGCGTGATCACTTCATGATTGCCCACAGTTTCGATGGCGAGGTGTTCGGACCGGCCCAGCGCATGCATGGGGCCACCTACGTGGTCGATGCCACTTTCCAGCGTCGGGAACTGGACGATGATGACCTGGTCGTTGACATCGGCCTGGCCAGCGAGGTGCTGGGCGACATTCTGGCCGAGTTCAACTACTCCAACCTCGACCAGGTCGAGGCATTCGCGGGCCGCAACACCACCACCGAGTTCATGGCCGGAGTGATTTTCAAGCGCATGGCCGAAGCCATCCGCGCCGGTCGTCTGGGCGAGACCGGCAAGGGCCTGACCCGCATGAAAGTCTCGCTCAAGGAATCACACCTGGCCTGGGCCAGCTTCGAGGGTGATCTTTGAGCCTCGAGCTGACCCTGATCGTACCGGGCGATCCGGCCCAGCGCACCGGCGGTTACCTCTACGATGCACGCATCGTTGCCGAACTGAAAGCACAGGGTTGGAGCGTCAAGGTCATTGGCCTGGATGGAGACTTTCCGCTCGCTGACGCACGCGCCCGCGAACACATGAATCAGGCCCTGGAAAGCCTGGCTGATGGCGCCCGCGTGGTGATCGACGGGCTGGCGCTGGGCGGAGCGCCCGAGGTGCTTGACACGCATGCAAGTCGGCTGGACCTGACCGCCCTCGTCCACCATCCACTGACCGATGAAACTGGCCTGCCCGAAAATTTTCAGCGGCAATTGCTGGACAGTGAACGCAAGGCGCTTGCCCCCTGTCGCAGGATCATCGTGACCAGCGCTTTCACCGCCCGGCGCCTGGGCGAGCTTGAGCTGTGCCACCAGGATCCGGTCGTGATCGAACCCGGCGTCGATCCGGCCGGCTTGGCCGAGGCTGTCGCCAACCGTCTGCAGGGACGAAATACCGACTCAATCGAAAACCTGCTGTGCGTCGCCAGCCTGACACCGCGCAAGGGCCAGGATGTACTCGTCGAAGCACTGGCCGGCCTGAAAAATCGTCGCTGGCACTGCGTACTGGCCGGCTCGGATCAGCGCGATCCTGAATTTGCCGGCCGGGTGAGAGCACTGATCCGTGAGCATGGCCTTGAAGCGCGCATCGAACTGACCGGCGAGCTCGGTCAAGAACAACTCCAAGCCCGTTACCACCATGCGTCAATGTGCATCGTGCCTTCTCACTACGAGGGCTACGGCATGGTGGTGACCGAAGCGCTGGCCCGCGGCCTGCCGTTGCTGTCCACCACCGGTGGCGCGCTCGCCGATACCGTGCCGGAACAAGCCGCACTGATCATTCCACCGGGCGATGTCGATGCGATGCGCTCGGCTCTGGTGAACTGGCTGGATGATTCGGCTCTCAGGCATCGCTTGACCCGGCAGGCCGTGGCCGCGCGTGATCGGCTTTCGCGGTGGCCGGAATCCGGCAAACGCTTTGCCGAAGCGCTGATCTCATGAGCCAGGATGGCGGTCATTTCAATGCCCACTGGCTGAGCCTGCGCGAGCCGGCCGATGCCGCCGCTCGCTCGCAATCCCTGGTCGAGCGCCTGGATGCCTGGCTGGCCGACAGGGATGCAATGTGCATTGTCGACCTGGGCGCCGGCCATGGCAGCAATCTGCGCTTCCTCGGCGCCCGTCTGCATGGACGCCAGCAATGGCTGCTGATCGATCACGACCCGGAATTGCTCGACCATGCCGCCCGACATTCACCGGACCAAAGCGCCGATGGCCTTGCGGTTTCGGTGAAGTGCCGCAGCGGTGATCTGAAGGATCTGGCCACCCTCGACCTGCCCAAACCGGATGTGCTGACCGCCAGCGCCCTGCTGGACCTGTGTTCGCGCCAGTGGATCGAAATGCTGGTTGAACACATGGCGAGGTGGCGCAGTGCCGGACTGTTCAGCCTCAATGTGAATGGCCAGCGTTTTTTCATCGACCAGCATGGGCAACAGATCGTCAGCCGTGATGATCAACGAATGGCCGCCTGGTTCAATGATCATCAGTGCCAGGCCAAGGGGCTGGGGCGGGCGCTGGGACCGGATGCCGTGACGGTGCTGGCCGATGCACTCGAGCAGGTCGGATTCGAGGTTTTTCAGGAATCAACACCCTGGCATTGTCCAGCCGGCGATCCCGACCGATCGACACTGGCCGTTGAACTGGTCAACGGCTGGCGGCAAGCGGCCCTGGAAATCGCGCCCGGGCACGGTGAGTTCATCGACACTTGGCATCAGGAGCGCATGGACTGGTTGAACCGAAACCAGGCCGGCCTGGTGATTGGCCATATCGATCTGCTGGCGATTCCGGCGCCGCCATGAACCGCCTGAAACCCTGGCTGCGTTGGCTGTTCAGCCTGGCCGTGCTGGCCGCGTTGCTGGCCTGGCTGGACCCGAGGGCCGTTGCCGAACAGATCATTGCCATCGAGATTGGCTGGCTGCTGGCCGCGTTGCTGTTCAGCGTGATCCAGATTCTGCTCTCGGCCTGGCGCTGGCGGTTTACCGCTCGGCAACTCGAATTACCGCTGGGCTGGCGCCAGGCCGTTTCCGAATATTACCTGGCTGGGTTCGTCAACCAGGTTTTGCCCGGCGGCGTGCTCGGCGATGCCTGGCGCGCACATCGACATGCCCGGGCCAGCGACAGCACCGGTCCGGCCTGGCGGGCGGTGATCATCGAACGCGCTTCGGGCCAGTTGGTGGTTGCCGTCGCCGCACTGGCGATCATCGTGCTCACTCCGACATGGCGAAACGCCCTGGCCGGAGTGTGGACATCCATCGGCCCTATACCGGCCATCATTGGCACGGCCTTGGTCGTCGTTGTCACCCTGCTGCTGACCTGGCGATTGCTGAGCCGTTTTCGACCGGATCTGATTCAGGTCTTTCGCGAGGACATCGTGCGCGCCCTGCTCTCGCCGCGCGTGCTGCCGATCCAGTTGCTGTTGTCGATGTTGATCGTGTTCAGCTACATGCTGATCTTTGCGCTGACTGCTCGCGGCATCGGCATCGAACTGCCGTTCGGCTGGCTGCTGGCGGTGGCGCTTCCGGTATTGCTGGCCATGCTGATCCCAATCACGGTGGCCGGCTGGGGCCTGCGTGAGGCCACCGCCGCCGCGGTCTGGATGGCGATGGGATTGCCCGCCGAGCAGGGCGTAGCCGTGGCCATGGCCTACGGGGTGGTCATCTTCCTGGCCAGCCTGCCGGGGATTCTGGTGTTTGCAGGGCCGATTCGATGATCTCAGATCTCACCTCTGATGCATCGCCATATCGACGATCAGTTCGTCGCCGCAGGGGTAGGCCCGCATGGTCCGGCGCGGGACCTGGGACAAACGCTCGATCACTGGCAGATTGATGCCGGGGGGACCTGATCCGATCAGCAAGGGTGCGATCAGCAGATGCAGTCGATCCAGCACCCCGGCCTCGATGAAGCGCGATACGGTGACGCCGCCGCCTTCAACCAGGATGCGACGATGGCCGAATTCTTCAAGAAGCCGAATCACGTTGGCCGGTTCGAAACCCTCTTCATTGGTCTCGATCACGACTCGGCGAACATGCTCACCGGCCCGGACCGGTTTCAACCCGGGCCCGACCAGGTGCAGCGTCGTGGGCGAGTCTCGACCATCCTCGAACAGCGGTCCTTTCATAGGTACCCGCCCGCTGGGGTCCAGAATGACCCGGACCGGATTCGGAGCATTCACATGGCGAACGGTCAGTTGCGGCTGATCGGCAATCGCGGTACCGGCGCCGATGATCACGGCATCGACCAGGCCACGCAGTCGATGAAGATGCCGGCGAGTGACCTTGTCATTGATGAAATACGAATCACCACTGGCCGTGGCGATGCGTCCATCCAGGCTCTGGCCCAGTTGCGCCATGCAGAATGAATCCGGTGCGGTCGCCAGCGGGCTGAGCAGGTCCAGGGCCCGGGACTGCTCCGTATCAAGTGGATGCGAACAGTGCCAGCGCCCACCGGAGAAAAACTCGATCCGCCCGCCGGATACTTCGCACGCCCAGCTTTCCATCCGCGTCCAGTCCTGGCGACTGGCGGCCAGAAGCGCTTTCCAAAGTTCGGGGCTGAGATCCATGACGGGAATTGTACGGGAGCGGGGAGACGGAAGACGGTGGTCGGTAGTCAGTGGTCAGTCATGATCCTTTCCCTGACCCCTGACCCCTGATCCCTTTCCATCCTCAGAGCGATCGGGCTTCTGCGGGGTGGCGATCACGACTCGTCCAGCAACTCATCGAGCAAATGACCCGAGCGGCTGGCCTTGGCAGTGAGATAGCGGCGGTTGTGGTCGGTGACCCGACCATAGAGCCGGTCCTGGCGCGCGACTTCGATGCCGCCATTGGCCAGGGCGGCAACCTTGACCGGATTATTGGTCAGCAGGTGAACGCGGCGAATATCGAGGTTGTTGAGCATATCCACCGCCACGCCATAGCGGCGTTCATCCTCGCCGAAACCGAGGATGCCGTCGGCCTCGACGGTGTCGTGCCCCTGATCCTGCAAGGCGTAGGCCCTGAGCTTGTTGGCCAGGCCGATGCCGCGGCCCTCCTGGGCCAGATACAGCAACACCCCGCCGCCCAGGCCGGCGATGGTTTCGATGGCCGTGCGCAACTGCTCGCCGCAGTCGCAACGCAGGCTGGCGAACAGATCGCCGGTCAGGCAGGCCGAGTGCAGGCGCACCGGCACCGCTTCAGACCACTTTTCGCTTTGTCCGATGACCACGGCCAGGTGCTCACGCAAACCGTCGGGTTCGCGAAACAGCACGAATCGCGATTCGGCCGACTCGGCCAGCGGCACATCGGCCTCACTGACCCGGCGCAGCATGCCGCGAGCATGATCGAAACAATGCTCGGCCTCGCGCGCTTCGACGGCCAGCAGCTCACCGGCTCGAATCCGTTGGTCCAGTTCCGGGCGCAACTTCGGATCGATCCGCGCGGTCACGGCAGCAGGAATCAGCAGGGCCCGGCGCATCAACGCCAGCGCGGCGCGCTCACTCGGCCCGGCCGGACGCGGCGCATCGAACATCTCACTGTGCGCCGAACGGGCCGAAATCGCGGCCTCGATCAGTTCTGCGCTGTCGACCTCGCAGTTGCTCAATGGCAGACAAGCCGCCGCCACGCTGATCGGATAGCCCATGGCCTGCATGCGATGACGGCTGACCGTCAACGCCGGTTCACCACCAGCTTGCTCGACCAGTCGGGTGATGCCGGGATCGGTCAGGCATTCCAGTGGATAGACCAGCGCGCTCTCACCACCATGATCGTCAATGATCACCGGCAGTCCGCGACGCAGATCAAAAATGGCTCGTTCGATCTGATGCATGCAATTTCCCGGACAAACAACAACCCGCAAGCTAACCGAAGTGCGGGACATTCATGTGAAACCTGCCCCGCACCGTAACAGATCAGCCCGACTCAGGTCTGCCACCCGATTGCCATCTCTCCGGTCTCGGCCAACACCCGGGCCAGGATATTGCCGTAGTGGGCCACCAGTCGCTCACCCAACTCGGCGCTGGCCAGACCGGCACGGCCGACCACGCCGTTCGGATTGAGATCTTCGGCCAGCCAGGCCCATGCGGCCGGATGTTCCGGACCAAGCACCTCGGATGGGTGATTTTCTACAACGGAGCGAAAATCCTGCACCTGGTCCATGCGCACCCGATCAGGCGCCAGGTGCAACATGATCGCCGTTTCGGCCTGACCACCATGCAGGCCGCGCCGAAGTTCTAGCGCTTCGATCAATCCTTCCGGCGGGTCAAAACGCAGGTAGCTGGCCTTGACCACCAGCAGGCCCAACCGACGACGCAACTCCAGCGCGGCCAGGGTCATGACGGCATGATTGCCGCCGTGGGCGTTGACCAGCACCAGTCGCTTGATGCCGGCGCGGTGAATGCCCTCGCCGACTGATCGAATCACGCCAACCGCCTGGTCCGGCGTCAGACTCAGGGTGCCGGCGAAATTGCCATGCTCCTGGCTGGCGCCGATGGCCAGCGACGGCAGCACCACGAAGGGTTGTCTCGGTGACAGGGACTTGAGGGCAGCATCGCGCAAACCCTCGGCAATGATCAGGTCGGTGGCCAGTGGCAGATGGGGGCCGTGCTGCTCGATCGCCCCCAGCGCCATCACCGCCACCGGGTCCTTCGCGGCCAGTGTCTCCAGTTCGGGCGAGGTCAGGTGATTCCAGTCAACAATCATGGGGGCAGTGTAGCGCGCCGGGCGTACAGGTCGCCGGAAGCGATGCCATCGGCGCCGGCAGCAAGCCAATCATTCACCTGGTCCGCATTGCGCCAGTCGGACCAGAGCATGCGGCGTTGTTCACCGGCCACGGCGTTGTAAACATAAGTATCCAGTTGTTCGAGTCGTTCGACGCAGGTGCGCGTCATCTCCAGGGTGGACTGGACAAATTCCACCGACAAGGCCTTGATTGGCCGGCTCAATCCGGCCAGCACCTCGGCCTCGTGACCTTCGACATCGATCTTGCAGAAGTCCGGTAGCCCATGCTCGGCAATCAGCTCGTCCAGGGTGGTCACATCGACCTCGACTTCCTCGCTCCAGCGCACCCGCTCGAAGCCCGGGTTGTCCCGTCCGACCTGTTCCCGCCAGGCCCGATTGAGCGAGGCCACCGAAGGATGTGCGGCACTCAAGGCCAGACCGGCCCGGCCCGGTTGAGCGCCCAACGCCTTGTCAGTCAGCACCACCCCATCGTCGCGACCATGAAAACGCGCCAGCCACTTCATCATCTCAGGCTGCGGCTCGACGGCGATCACCCGGGCGCCGAGTCGCCGAAAGGCGCGGGTGCGATCGCCCAGGTGGGCGCCGATATCGAAGACCAGACCATTGTCCGGGACCAGGGGACGATACAGCCTGAGCAGCCCACGCAATCGCCCCGGCCGGCGGTAAATCCACAACGACCGGGCCAGCCCCAGCCAGCGCTCAAGGCCGGACACACTCACGCCGAATGTGTCAAGGTAGACATTTGTACTATTCTGCGTGATTTCGGGTGAACACCCAAACGTCCGCTTCTCAAGTATTGCCCAGGGTCTTGCTCGCCGGCCTGATACTGAACCTGGCGCTGATGCTGCCGGCCTGGTGGCGCGATGGCCAGTGGCTCAGTGTCCTGATCATCCCGGAAGCATGGTTGCTGGTCGCGCTTTTTGCGCTGCTGCCATCCAGGGCATCGACCCGGGCAGCCGCGTGGTTCATCGCCGCAACCTTTTCACTAATCGTCATTGCCGCATTCTTCGACGGCCTGCTGCGCCAGGTGCTGAGCCGCGAGTTGAACGTCCTGCTCGACCCGCTGATGCTTCAGGCCGGATTTCACCTGATCGACGGCAGCCTGGGCCGCTTGGCCGCAATCCTGGCATCGGTCCTGCTGGCCATCCTGTGCGGGTTGCTGGTCCTGGTCGTTCGCAAGAACCTGAGGCCAGGTCGGTCTTCCCATTCGGCGATGACGCTCGTAGTCATCGTCGCCACCGTGGTCACCGTCACCGCCTGGTTCAATGTGCTTTCCGGTACCCGCATCGTACCGGTCGCCACGCAACTGATCATCGCCCAGACCGAACAGGTCCGCCAGACCCTGCAATCGCAACGCCGGTTCCAGCGCGCCCTGGCCTCCGAGCAGATGGATGCCCGACCCATCGAGCGCCTGGCCGGACGCGATGTCTACCTGGTTTTCGTCGAATCGTACGGGGTCAGCCTGATCGATCAGGACCGCTATCGACAACACCTGCTGCCACTGCTCGATCAGGCCGAAGCCGACCTGCTTGAAGCCGGGCTGAGCGTACGCTCGGCCCGAATGGAAGCCCCGATTCGCGGCGGGCAATCCTGGCTGGCCCACGCCACCGTGCTGACCGGACAACGCATCGACAATCAGTACACCTACCGACAGTTCATCGATGCCAACGCCGACACCCTGGCCAGTGACTTTCGCGCCACCGGCCATGCCGGCGTGAAAATCAGCCCGGCAATCATCATGGACTGGCCCGAAGGCGATCGATTGGGTTTCGACCAGATCTACGCGGCCGCCGACCTCGACTACCGCGGCCCACCGCTGGGCTGGGTGACCATGCCCGACCAGTACACCCTGCATTACTTCAGCGAACACATTCGCCCCCGATACGAGCAACCGGTATTCGCCCAGATCGCCCTGATCAGCTCGCATGCGCCCTGGACGCCGGTGATCGAACCGGTGGACTGGTCGGAAATTGACGATGGCCGGGTATTCCAGCGCTGGCGCGATGCCGGCGACAATCCACTGCGCCTGTGGACCCGGCCCGAACGTTTACGCGAGGCCTATCGCAACAGCATCGAGTATTCCCTGGCCGTCACCCTGGACTGGGCCCGGCATGCGCTATCCGACGATGGCCTGCTGATCCTACTGGGCGATCATCAGGCCGCCTCGCCGGTCACCGGTCGCGGCGTCAGCGCCGATGTGCCGGTTCACCTGATCAGCCGTGATGCAGAGTTGCTGAACTCATTCAAAGAATCAGGATTCACGGACGGCATGGTTCCCGCCAAACATCCATCGGCAGGCGCCATGGAAGACTTGCGGGCCATACTCCGGAAGTAGGCTCAGGCTGGAGTTTGTGGGGGCTGGGCGACGAGTCGCCTTGCCCGGGGCCACCAGACTGGAATTCACCGCCTCAGCCGATCACCCGGTCAGTCCGTGATCGGTCGGATACCACCCGATGTTTACCCAAGCTCTCATCCTCCAAATCGGAATCGAACGCCGGTGTCAAAGCTACGCCCGATAATGGGGGCTTCATCCTTGAAAAAGCTTTGGTGACGACGACCGGCCTCATTGAGCAGATTGCGGCCGCGCAGGAAGACATGCATGTGCTCCATTCTTTCCGGGTACCAGAACAGGTCAAAGCCGAGCAGACGGTAGCTGCCCGTCTCGGTCTCGGCCTCGGCGGTCCGTCTCTGGCGCATCACCTGCTGAAGATCCACGGCGAGACTCCACTCATGGTAGGACACATCGAGCCCAACACCCAGACGGGTAGGCGTGATGCGAGGCAGATTGCCGCCATCTCGAAGTCGACCACGCACGTGATCGCCACTGAAACGCAAGCGGGTCGGTAGCGCGCCGTCGGACAAATGTACCGACCCAACCAGTTCGAGTCCGTAGAACTCTGCGTTGGCCTGTTCATTGAACACCAGCTGGTTGCGCAGACGGCACAGGCCACCATCGCCAGGCTCGCAACCGGCGTTCGCGCCCTCGCCGGCCCTGTTACCGATGTCGTTGACCGACACGGGATCCCCGGTGCCATCGTCCTCGGATGCGAGATAGATGAAATCGTTGGCCCGGTTATAGAATGCGGTTGCATCAAAGCGGAATGCTCCGGCATGTCGGTCAAGTCCGATCTCGAGATTGGTGTAGGTTTCCTTTGATAGATTTTCATCCCCGACCTCGAATGTTCCCGCCGCAGTGTGTCTGCCGAAGGCGTAGAGCTGCTCCGCTGATGGTGCGCGCTGGGCACGCGTCAGGGCTGCCCGAAGATGGTATTCGGCACCTAAATCGACAATCGTGCCGGCCGACAGGCTCACGGGGCTGAAAGTCCGACTGTCCAGGCGTTCCGGAAGCGGTCGGAAACTGCCATCTTCCAGCGTGACGCCCTCGACGCGAGACCCAATCACATCATCGGCACTGGAGCGTTCCCTTTCGACCCGCGCGCCCAACTCGATGCGGCCGAAGTCGGTTGGCAACTCTTCCACCAGGAATAGCGAGGTGGTTCGTGTCGTGTTGGGACGAACATAGAATCCTCGTTCGATGCCGCGCGGATCGTCGGCAATGAAATCACGGTCGCGGTACTGCAACCCGAAAACACCCCGCCAGTTACCGATCGGCTCATGAACCATTTCAAGCCGGGCATCGAGTTCGTCATTGTCGAAAGTGGCCTCGACCACGCGCTCGTCCAGTACACCTCCGCCCGGAGTCCGCTCGAATTCGAATTCGACTTCGTCCATCTCGAACTCGGTGTAGGCCAGTTTGAATCGGGCTTCCGACATCCAGTCGAACGGCTGGATCAGTTGACCACGCATGTCAAGTCGGACGTACTCGGCGAAAATTCTTTCGAAATCGTCGGATTGCCCGCCAAGCTCGCGCGGACGAGCATCGAAATTTTCGGGAACACCGTACTCGGTCTCCCAACCACTCAACCCGATTCCGACATGGCCCCATTCGCCGCGCAACACCCCCGAGAGGGAGGCCGAATCACTGTCAAGGCTGCTATTGCGCAATCTGTTCCGGTTGCCCGCCGTCTGGTCAATCTGCTGAAATCCGTCGATTCTGAAATCGCCGGTGCGACGACCAGAATAGTCGGCACGCATCACGAAAGACTCGGCCAAGGGGACTTCAACACCGATCCGCCCCTGACGATCGCGACCATTGAAACCGTACGAGAGGGCGCCATCGACCCGCGCTGCCTCACCACTGTCAGGCGAAAAGCGGCGCGAGACGACGTTGACCACGCCGCCCGCTGCTCCGCTGCCATACAGCAGCGTCGATGGACCACGAAAGACTTCGATCTGCCCGGCATGGGCCGGGTCCATGGCAATGGCATGATCGGCGCCTTCACCGGACACATCGGCCGTACCCAGTCCATCCTCCAGCACCTGAACTCGCGAACCCTGCAAACCACGCACCACGGGTCGGCCAACGCCAGGACCGAAATCGGCATTGGCCACGCCGGGCACACCATCCAGAATTTCTCCAAGAGTGGCGGCTCGGCGGCGTTCGAATTCCTCGCCTGTCAGCACACTGATGGGACGAATGATCTCATCCGGGGTCCGATCACCCAATGGATCCGCGGTGACCACGATGCGTGGAACTTCGGTTTCTTCATCCTGGGCCAGGGCCGGAATGACCAACAAACCACCAAGGGCCAGCCCGATCATGCATGTCAGCGGATTCCTGCGAATCATTGCAACCTCGTAATTGTCTCGAAAAGGGAACCGGCATCGGGATGGATGCCGCGAATGTTATGTTATATTATAACGAGATTGCTCCGGGGGCAGTCAACTCCTTTTTCACCGGCACACGGCATGGTGAAGAACCTGGGGTTACAATGGCGAGTCATTGCGTTGAGGCTATTGGCTTTGCGCATCCTTTTCACGATGCTGACGAATGGAGATCCACCATGATTGCACGCACCTGCGCCGTCGCCCTGTTTCTGGGCATGACTTTTTCGGTTGCCGCCGAAGAGGTGCCCAACCTGAATCCCGGCAAATGGGAAAACACCAGCCACATGACCTTTGACTCGGAATTCCCTATCCCGGATCAGACCGAGACCCACACCGAATGCATGACCGAGGAAGATCTCAAGAGTGGTGATGCCTTCCTGGAGGACATGGAAGACTGCGAGATGACGCGCAAGGACATGCGGGCAGACGGCATGGATTACGCCATGACCTGCGTGGCCGAGGACGGCACCCGGGTCGACATGACCGCATCCATGCAGTTCAATGGTGATACCGCCAGTGGAGTGATCTCCGGTGACATGGAAACGCCCATGGGCCCGATGAGCATGACCATCGAGATTGAAGGTCGCCGCATCGGCGATTGCTGAAGCCTCTCCAGGCAAGACCCGGCCGGCCACGGCCGGGTCTTACCGAATTCGCCTGAGCATGTGTTCGCGTCGCGCCAGGCGAGCCCAGAAACGCCCGCATACAAACCAGCATACATAGGCGGCTTCACGCACGCTGTGCCCGACATTGGCGAGATTCAAACGGCAACGGCGCTCGGCAGGAATCAGCTGCGCGCCCAGGCCCAGTTGGCGGGCGAAAATCCGCAAGCGCCCCAGGTGATAGCGACTGGACAACAGGTAAACCGGCTGTCCATCCGGAATCAGATCACGGGCCTGGCGCAGATTCTGCAGGCTGTCGGTCGATTCTTCCTCCAGTTCAATTCGGTCCGTGTCCATGCCGGCCTGCACGACCAGCCAGTCCCGGCCGGCAGCCGCTTCCGAGGGCTGTCCCCCGCCAAGCAGAATCAGGCGCACACCCGGTTGGTCGGCGGATAATTCAGCGGCTCTTTGCAACCGGTCCACGAAATCCGGCGAGGGCTTGCCATCGATCAGTTGATGGCCGCATACCAATACCACGCCTTCGGTCGGCGCGCGGTTCCCGGCCAGCATCCAGCGGCCGACCCACAGCCAGGCCGCCACCCAGGTCAGTCCGGCACTGAGCACCAGCATGAGCAGTGAAACCAGCAACGATTCGCGCACCGCACGGTCGCGCATCACGCCGCCGGGAGAACGCGGTGTGCGCTCATCCATTCGGACCACCCCGCTCAGCACCCTGATTTTCGTATCCAAGACCCATTCGCGTTATGATTCGTCAAGTTTTCAATGACCAAGATGATTTTTCCGTGCATGTAACTTCCATGACCCTGTCATGCGCCGCCGGCCGGGGTCTGAGTGCCGTTCGTCAAGCCCTTTCGGAGCGCCGCAGCGGGCTGCGCGCCAACGATTTTCCCGGATGCGAGCTCGACACCTGGATCGGACGGGTCGACGGCGTGGAGGATATCCGATTCGACCCGGGGCTTGCCGAATACGATTGTCGCAACAATCGCCTGGCCATGATCGGCCTGGAACACGATGATTTCACCACGGCCGCCGCCGAGCTGGTCAAGCGCCACGGCCGTGAACGGGTCGCCTGCGTGATCGGCACCAGTACCGCCGGCATCGGCACTACCGAGGCCGCCTATCGCGACCTGGGCGAGGCCGAGCACTTCGACCCGGCCTACCTCCTGCCGCGCGTGCATACGCCACACACCTCCGCGGCCTTTGTCGCCAGGGTGCTGGGACTGGGCGGCCCGGTCATCACCATTTCCACCGCCTGCTCCTCGAGCGCCAAGGTTTTCGCCACCGCTGCACGGCTGATCGATTCCGGCCTGGCCGATGCGGCCGTGGTCGGTGGCGTCGACAGCCTGTGCCTGTCGGTGTTGTACGGTTTTCACTCCCTCGAACTGGTTTCGGATCAGCCGTGTCGTCCCTTCGACCGGGCGCGTCGGGGCCTGAGCCTGGGTGAGGCGGCCGGTTTCGCCATCGTGGAAAAGTCCCCCCGCCAGTCCCTCGGACGCCTGATGGGCTGGGGCGAAAGTTCCGATGCCCATCACATGGCCTCGCCCCATCCCGAAGGCGCCGGCGCCGGCGCGGCCATGGCCGGCGCACTTGAGCGCGCGGGCCTGCAGCCGGGCGCCATCGGCTACATCAATTGTCACGGCACGGCCACCCCGCTCAATGACCGGGTCGAGGCCATGGCCATTCGCAGCATTTTTCCCGACCCTCCGCCGGCGGCCTCGACCAAGGGCTGGACCGGCCATACCCTCGGCGCGGCCGGGATTGCCGAAGCGGTGTTCAGCCTGCTGGCGCTCAACGATGGCGAATTGCCGGCCGGTCTCAACCTGGAAGCACCCGAGTCCGAATGGGCCGATTTCATCCTGCTCGAACCGCTACAACGTCGGATCGATGCGGTGTTGAGCAACTCGTTCGGCTTCGGCGGCAGCAATTGTGCTCTGATCTTCGGTCGGGAGGGCGCATGAAAATCGACATCGATGTGCTTGGCGCCGGTATCTGTGCGCCCGGCCTGCCGGACTGGGAGGCACTGCTCGATATCCTGGCCGGGAAGGGATTGAACGAGGATCGCAAACCACCCCGCTCGGCCCTGCTCTCGCCACGCGAGCGTCGCCGAGCACCGGCAGCCGTGAAACTCAGCTTTGCCGCCGCCGAACAGGCCTGCGCCATGGCCGAACTGGCGCCGGCCGACCCGGTCGCGGTATTCAGTTCGGGCATGGGCGATCTTCAGATCACCGACTACATGTGCCGCACCCTGGCCGAGCAACCCGACCTGCTCTCGCCGACGCGCTTTCACAACTCCGTCCACAATGCCGCTTCCGGCTACTGGTCGATCGGCTCCGGGGCGACCGGCGATGTCACCGCGGTTTCGGGCTGGAAAGACAGCGCCGCGGCCGGCCTGCTCGAGGCACTGTCGAGAATTCAGTACGAACCGACCACGATCCTGCTGGTGATCTACGACGATGTCGCCTGCGGGCCCATGCGCGATCTGTGGCCGGCCGAATATCCATTCGGCGCCGCGCTGGTGCTGGCCCGACCCGGCCAGCGATCCGCCATGGCCCGCCTGGAAGCCCGAATCGACGGTGGTGAAGATCATCACCCCGAAATGCCTGAAGTCCTCGAAGCGCGCATCATGGACAATCCGGCCGCTCGCATCCTGCCGCTGCTGGGCCAGATATCGGGTCGACTGCCGGGGCCGGTCACCATCGGCTCGGAGCAAGGGCCTGGATTGCAGTTCCGGGAACGCGAGAAATGAAAACCGCGGCCGTGATTCCGGCGCGCAACGAACAGCGCACCATTCGCGAAGTGGCCCAGGCCACGCTCGAGCAAGTCGACCGGGTCATCGTGGTCGATGACGGCTCGACCGATCAAACCGGCCAGTGCCTGGACGGACTCGGGATCGATCTGTTGCGCCACCGGCAATCGCGCGGCAAGGCCGCGGCCCTGGCCACCGGTTTCGAGCATGCGCTGGCCCACGATTGCGACTGGGTGGTCACCCTCGATGGCGATGGCCAGCACGACCCGGCCGACATTGCCCGGCTGCTGGTTGCCGCCGAGGCCTGGCCCGGGCACCTGGTCATCGGCGCGCGCATTCGCCAGCGTCATCGCCAGCCGGGGATTCGGCGATTCGCCAACCGGTTTGCCGACTTCTGGATCTCCTGGGCCAGCGGCCAGCGCGTGCCCGACAGCCAGACCGGTTTTCGCGCCTACCCGCGCCGATTGCTGGAAAAGATCCAGCCATCCACCCGCAAACGGCATGGTTTCGTGTTCGAAACCGCCATGCTTATCGATGGCGCCCGGGCCGGCCACCCCTGCGTGGCCGTGCCGATCGACAGCGTCTATCACGACGATGCCCGCCCCAGCTACTTCCGTCCGGGCAAGGACGTCTGGGAAATCTTCTGGTTTGTATTTTGGCGAATCTTGTTGTGGGGCTTGTATCTGCCGGGCCTGTGGCGCATGCTGACCGGTGCGGCCCGATTGCACGACCCCGAATCATCATGAAAGTGTCATCGTGAAGAAGACCTGGATGTCCGAACGATACAATGCCGTCCAATCAAGTTCACAACCCTGATGCCCATGCAGTCTGACATTGTCATCCTTGGTGGTGGCCTGGCCGGCATGACCCTTGCGCTTCAAATCCGTTCGCGCCATGCAGATGCCCGGATTTGCGTCATCGAGCGCCGCACCCACCCGGTCCCGATTTCCGCCCACAAGGTCGGCGAATCCACCGTCGAAATCGGCGCGCACTACCTGGCCGATGTCATCGGCCTGCGCGAACACCTCGAATCCTGCCATCTGCGCAAGTACGGCCTGAGGCTGTTTTTCGATGCCGGCTCGACCAGCGATCTGGCCCAGGCCGGTGAGCTGGGCGCCAGCCACCTGTTGACACTGAGCAGCTACCAGATCGACCGCGGCGTGCTGGAAAACCACCTGGCCGAGCGCCTGGCCGACGAGGACATCGAGTTGATCGGCGGCGCCACGGTGCGCGCCATCGAACTGGCCGAGAGGGATGACGATCAGCACCAGGTCCGCTACCGTGTCGACGGTGAGACACACACCATCCACACGCGCTGGGTCATCGATGCCATGAGCCGCGGCTCGATCATCAAGCGACATCTCGACCTGGCCGAGGACAATGGCCACGAGTGCTCGTCGGTGTGGTTCCGTATTGCCGATCGCATCGACATCGGCCAATGGAGCGAAAGCCCCGAATGGCAGCAGCGCTGCAACCAGCTTCCGCGCTGGCTATCGACCAATCACCTGGTCGGACCCGGCTACTGGGTCTGGCTGATTCCCCTGGCATCGGGCTCGACCAGCATCGGCATCGTGTTCGACAACCAGCTGCATGACTTCAACCGGCTCAAGACCTGGGAAGGCACGCTGGACTGGCTGGCCGAACATCAGCCCATGTGTCGGCAAGCCATCGAAGACTCCGACGGGCAACTGCAGGATTTTCTCTACCTGCGCAATTTCTCGCATGGCTGCAAGCAGGTATTCTCGCCGCGCCGTTGGGCGCTGACCGGAGAAGCCGGGGTATTTCTGGACCCGTTCTATTCGCCAGGCAGCGATTTCATTGCCATCAGCAACACCTACATCCCCGACCTGGTCTGCCGCGACCTGGCCGGCGAACCCTTTGCCCGCCGGGCACGCCTGTATGAGCGCAGCTTCTTTTCCTTCTACCAGTCCTCGTTGCAACTCTATCGCGACCAGTACCCGCTGTTCGGTCATGCCCGTGCGATGAGCGCCAAGACCATCTGGGATTACGCCTACTACTGGGCAATCCTGGCATTGTTCGTTTTTTCCAACCGGCTCACCGACACCCGCTTGCTGGTCCGCAACGGTGTCATGCTTGACCAGGTGCGCGACTTGCACGCCCAGATGCAATCCATGTTTCGACACTGGGCGAAAGAGGAACCGGAGGTGGATGCGGCCGGGTTGTTCGTCAATCAGTCCGACCTGCCCTTGCTGGTCCGGCTCAATCGCGAACTGGCCGAAGTCGCCGATGATGACGATGCCAGGCTGGATGAACGCCTGGCCGACAATTGCCGAATGCTGCATGCCCTGGCCGATGAACTGCGTCAACTGGCGCCGGCCCAATCGGCCGAAGCCGTCACTCTGCACCGCGCCGACCCCACCCTGCACGAACCCCTGCTCAACGGCCTGCCCGAGCGCTTTACTCGCCCACCCGCGACGAGCGTGGCCTAACCACTGGTCACCGCCTCGATTTCGACCAGCAGATCGGATCGGCACACATCGCCGCGCAGACCGATGACCGGGGTATCCGGCCAGGCCGCGCGCAGACGCTCACGAACCTCCGGCCAGTCCTCGGCGTGACGCACATAGGCGCGCATCAGGCTGTGTGAGCCGAAACTGCCCAGCCCCGAACGCCCCAGGCGCTGGACACTTTGCTGCAGCACCGTGCCCAGATTGACGATGATTTCCTCGGTCTGGGCGCCCAGGTCGCCCTCGTGCACAGTGCGATGACCGACCACGCTGGCCGTACCCGAAATCATCAGCAAAGTGCTGCCGTCGGGTTGACCGATGGCGGTTGCGCGCGCGAACGACGGGCTGCGCGGGCCGTAAATGCGTGGATAGCGATAGGCGCTGACCTGGCGTGGATTCTCGATGTTGATTCCGGCATGGCGACCCGTGAGCACCTGGATGCGCAAGTTCGGGTCATCCCCACCGATCGCCGTGCCTGCACACAGCTCCGGTTCACGGATATCGGCCGCTTCCAGCGCGCGCGCACGCCCCAGGCAAAAACGGCGATAGCGTTCCCGGTCGCCATCACCACGATTGATCTCCGGCAAGAAATTCCAGGCACGCAGCAGGGTTGGACAACCGCGCGCCTTGGCCAGCGCCAGGATCTTGCCGTAAAGCAGCTCGGTCTGACCGGCAGGATCACCATGGCCATCGTCGGGAAGCTCGCAGGCGATATAGAGCAGCTCACCGGCCTGACGGAAGCGCAAGCCGTCTTCCTGGCCACTCTCGATCGGCCCGGCAATCCTCCAGTGCTCCTCGGCCTGATCTCCGCCGAGCCACTCGAGGCCAATGGAATCGAATCTTGATCGCGGCTCGTCAAAGGCCACGCGCATCAACGTGCCGCTCGCTTCCAGGCTCGAGCGGCCGACCGTGATGCCGGCCCGGCTGGCGGTTCCGATTCGACCGGCTTCAGTGCCCACGATCGAACACCACCCGGGCATTTTTCAGGCGCTGGCGTCGCGAGCGCAACGTGGCCGGCAGATCAACCAGACTGGCCACGTAAAACACCAGGCGGAAAGCGCGCAGCCGCCAACGCACCCGCCAGTTGTCGTACAGGTCTCCGGCCAGTGCCGAAATCACCGCCGCCTTGATATTGAACACCGTTTGCGAACTGAGGAACAAGCGCCGCATGGCAGGCGTGGGAAAACGATAGATCAACCAGGCCAGCTCATTGACGCCGCGCCGGATACGCCTGCGAAACCGCTTGCGTGCCCGCCGGGCCCGGATCCGGTCACCGGCCAATTCGGCCAGCACCACTTCGGCGCCGAGCTCGGCGCTGTGCATGCCGAAATATACCCCCGAGGAAAACACCGGATCGATGAAGATTCCGGCATCGCCGACCATCAACCAGCGCTCGCCGTCGAGTCGCCGCGAAAAGTACGAGTAATTGCCGGTCGCGGTGATCTCGGAAATCAGCTCACCTTCGGACAGGCGTTGCCAGGCGTGTGGGTTTCTCTGGACGGTCGCCTCGAAAAACCCTTCGACATCGCGACCACGCTGACGAAGATAATCAGGGTTACAGACCGCTCCCACACTCATCACGCCATCCGGGAGCGGAATCATCCAGATCCAGCCCTGATCGAACCAGTAGATGCTGATGTTGCCCGCGGACTCGCCAGCACGCCGCGGCACATTGCGAAAATGGCCGTACAGGGCTGCTGTTGCATGGTCCCGATTACGCTCCTGGAGATTGAATCGCCGGGCCAGGAAACTGTCGCGGCCACTGGCGTCGACCACGAAACGGGCCCGAATCGTGCGCGCTGCATCCTCATTTTCGACGGCCAGCTCAACCCATTCATCGTCATCGAAGTCCACGGAACGCACTCGCGTGTTCATCACCACGTGCGCGCCGCTGCGCCCGGCATGTTCGAACATCATGCGGTCGAAATCCGAACGCAGCACCTGGTAGGCATGGTCACAGCCCTCGACCGGATCGAATGCATCACTGAAACGGATCTCGTGGGTGAATTCATCCTCGTCATCGGTGGTGAAATCCACCCCGGGTTTGCGCACGCCGATGGACTCGAGCGCCTCGATCAGCCCCAGGCGGCGAAAAATCGGCAGATTATGCGGCAGCAATGATTCACCTATATGAAAGCGCGGATGCTCGTCCTTTTCGAGCAGCAGCACGCGGTGACCCTGCTCGGCGACCAGGGCTGCCAGGGTCGAGCCGCTCGGCCCGCCGCCGATGACGGCGAGGTCGACCTGTTCGGTCAGCGGCGGATTGGCATTCGGCTCGGGCAAGGTGAAAGGACATCCATCAAGTACAATGTTGACCTTGTATTATAATCCACGGGTCATGCAAAGCAGTGTCACGGAATCCCGACGCACTGCGTATATAAGAGCAACCAGACCCCTTCACAAGCAACTGGTTTAAAACAGGCAGCATGACCCTCCTCCAAGGGGGAGGCAGCCTTCAGTCACAACGGTTTCCCGGAGGAACATCAATGAGTGCCGAGCAGACGCCAAATGAGCGCAAACTGGCCGAGCTGATCGTCGAATCACTGAATCTGGAAGATATCGAGCCCGAGGAAATCGAGCCCGAAAAGCCCCTGTTCGGCGATGAGTACGGCCTGGATTCGATCGATGCGCTCGAGCTCGCGCTGGCCATTTCCAAGACCTATGGCGTGCAGCTCAAGGCCGATGACGAAAAGAATCGGCACGTGTTCGCCAATCTGCGGGCCCTCAACGCCCATATCGAATCGCTGCGAGGCTGATAGCGCGTGACCGCCGCCAGTGCCCAGCCGCCCAACCCGGTTGCCCTGCGGCTTGCCGCGCTGCTGGCCTACCCGGCGCTGGTCATTCTTGCGCTCTGGCTGCAGGAACCCGGCTTGCGCGCCCTGGGCTTGCCGCTGTTGGCCGTGGCCCTGGTCGGCCTGTGGCCGCGGCACACGCCGGGCCGGGTGATATTGATCTCCAGCCTGGTACTGGCCCTGCTGGTTGTCAGTTTGCCCAGCCTTGCCCTGTGGCCGCCGGGACTGGCCTGCCTGGGCGTGGCCGTCTGGTTCGCATCGACGCTGAAACCGGGCACCGACCCGGCCATCAAGCGTTTCGCCACCGCGGTCCATGAAATCCTTGGCCGGACGCTGCCCGCCGAAACCGAAGCCTGGACCCGTGCCTGGACGGCAATCTGGACCCTGCTGCTGGTCATGATCGGCACCGTGGCCATCGGCCTGGCGGTGGCCGATATGACCGGCTGGTGGCTGGCCTGGATCATGGCCATCGCCCCGCTGATTGCCTTGTCGACACTGATGATCGAGCACTTCCTGCGTATCCGCCGATTTCCCGACCACGAGCCACTGTCCCTGAAGCAGTTTCTGCTCTTGCTCGGCCACATTCGACCGGAGCAACTGGGACGATGAGCAGATTGCCACTGATGCGCCGGGGACTCGATGCGGCGATTGCCAGGCGAAATGGTCAGACCATCACGGCCGCCGAGTTCATCCACCAGGCGCGCTGGCTGGCCGAGCGGCTGCGGCGCGAGCAACATGTCATCAACCTGTGCCAGGACCGCCACACCTTCAGTCTGGCATTCGCGGGGGCCATTCTGGCCCATGCCACCACCTTGCTGCCGGCCAACCGTCTGCCCGACACCATCGATGCCCTGGTCAACCGCTATCCCGGCAGCCTGATTCTCAGCGACCAGCCCATCGAGGGCCTGTACCACCGCCAGCTCGATCCCGGCGAAGCGCTGGAGCAGACCGGTCAGGCCGATCGCATTCCCGAGATCGACGAATCGTTGCTGGCCGCCGTGGTGTTCACATCCGGAAGCACCGGACCGTCATCGGCGGTCAGAAAACCCTGGCGCACCCTGCATGATTCCAGCCTGATCAATGCCGCCGAGTACGGACCGCGCGAAATGACCGAGCTGGTCGCCACGGTGCCGCCGCAACACATGTGGGGCCTGGAAACCTCGGTGCTGTTGCCGTGGTTCGGACCGGCCATCATCTCCAGCGCGCAACCGTTTTATGCCGCCGACATCATTGCGCTGGTCGAACGGCTGCCGCGTCCGCGCGCGCTGATCTCGACTCCGGTTCACCTGCGCAACCTGGCCGAATCCGGTCTGGATCTGCCGGCCATGGACCGCGTCTACTCGGCCACCGCCCCGCTGGGCGCACAACTGGCCGGGCAACTGGAACGGCTGACCTCGGCCGAGGTCACGGAAGTGTTCGGATGCTCCGAGGCCGGCTGCCTGGCCTGGCGACAGGCCGCCGATGATGAGCCGTGGCGATTGTTCAAGGCTTTTGCACTGGACCAACATCGGGACCGCTTCCGGGTCCGGGCCGATCATCTGCCCGAACCGGTCGAACTGCTCGATCACCTGGAAATGCTGGCCGAGGATCGCTTCCGCCTGGCCGGACGACACGCTGACCTGGTCAACATCGCCGGCAAGCGCGCCTCGCTGTCCGAACTGACCCAGCGCCTGCTCGATATCCGCGGGGTGACCGATGGGGTGATCTTCCAGCCGCCGGCCAGCGGCGATGGCCGGGTCACGCGCCTGGCCGCCCTGGTGGTCGCGCCGCAACTGAGCGAACGCCAGATTCGCCAGGCCTTGTCACAACGCATTGATCCGGCCTTCATGCCACGCCCATTGCGGCGGGTGCCGGCCCTGCCCCGGGCCGAAAGCGGCAAGCTGCCGCAGCAGTCCTTGGTTCATTTCTATCGACAGGTCTGCGAGCCGGCTCGATGACCGAAGTCAGGGTCGACTTCACCGAGGCCGAGGATCACCCGGCCCTGCCCGGCCATTTTCCCGGCCAACCGGTCGTGCCCGGTGTAGTGTTGCTGGCGCGCGTTCATCAACTGGCCCGTCAGCGACTGGATTTCGCCCCGGGAGCCACGCGCTGGCAACGGATCAAGTTCCTCGGCCCGGTGCTGCCCGGCCAGCCCTGCAGCATGACGCTCACGGGTGATCGCGACGCCTTTTCCTTTGTCATCACCACCAGTGACGACCGGCCGGTCGCGCGCGGACAGTGTCGACATGTCCCACTGGCGTGACCGACCCGAAGGCGGCAACCGGTTCTGGCTGGCCCTGATCCGCTGGGTCATCCTCAATGTCGGACGCGGTTTCGCCCAGGTGTTCATGGTCCCGACCGCGCTGTATTTCTTCCTGGTGCGCGGGGTCGAACGACGCGCCTCGAGACGCTGGCTGGAACGGGTTGAAGCACCGCGCCGGGGTTTTGTCGGCGTCATCACCCACATCTATACCTTTGCCATCACCATCGTCGACCGCGTGCTGTTGCTGTCCGGTCGCGAGGACGAACTCGACATTCGCGCAGAAGGCGTGGACGAGCTGATCGAAGTCCTGCGCCAGGGCAATGGCGCATTGTTGCTGGGTTCGCACCTGGGCAGTTTCGAGGCCATTCGGGTGTTCAGCCGCAAGGCGCCGCCGGAATGCCGCTACCTCAAGGTGGTCATGGATCGCCAGCAGAATTCCCTGATCACGCAGATGCTCGAGGAAATCAACCCGGATATTCGCGATACCGTGATCGATGCCCGCCAGCCCGGTCCCCAGATCATCCTGGAAGCATCCGAGGCGTTGTCCGACGGCGCCATGGTGGCCATGCTGGCCGATCGTATCTACCGTTCCGAGGCCTCGGTGCAGGTCCCTTTCGTTGGCCAGAGTGCGCCGCTTCCGGTCGCCCCGCTGGCCTTCGCCGCAGCCCTGGATGCGCCGGTGTTCCTGGTGTTCGGGCTGTACGAGGGCCGGCGGCGCTATCGCCTGGTGTTCGAGCCGCTGCCCCGGCCCGGACCGGCGCCCGAATCCCGGCGCGAGCGGCGCGCCCAATTGAACCAATGGGTGGCTGCCTATGCCCAACGTCTGGAATACCATGCACGACAATATCCCTACAACTGGTTCAATTTCTATGATTTCAGTGCTGCTGATCAGTCTGCTGATGCTCAGCCCGGTGAACGGGGCACCGACCGACGCGTCGAATGACGCGCTGGGCGCGCTGCTCGATCGTCTCGACATCCACGCCGAAAAGCGTATCGAATTCGTCGAGACCCGTCACTCGGACCTGCTCGACGAGCCGCTCGAAGTCCGTGGCGTGCTGTATCGCAAGGACAAGCAACTGGTCCGCGAAACCACCTCGCCACGCGAAGAGACCCACACCCTGAGCGAGCGCCATGTCGAAATCCGCAATCCGGCCGGGCACCGTCAGCGCTTCAGCCTGCGCCGGGCTCCGGAGCTCGGCGTGCTCCGCCAGGCGCTGCTGGCCATTCTGGAGCAGGATCCCGAAGGGCTGGATCAGCACTTTTCCAGCACCATCACCGAGGAGGACGCAGACTGGACGCTGACACTGGTGCCCACGGACGAAGACCTGGGCAAACGGGTCGAGCGCCTGGAGCTGTTCGGCGCCGAACATCGCATCGAGGGCATGCGCATGGTGCTGGATGACGGCGAGGTCATCGAAACACACTTCAAATCCGATCCATGAACGGGCTGTGGCGGGCCCTGCTGGCGCTGGTCATCCTGGCCATTGCCGGACTGATCGCCAGCCGCCATCTCGATCTCGACTTTCGCCTCGACGCCTTCCTGCCGGCGCCGACCGATGCCGAGCAGGCCCTGGTGGTCGACCAGATTGGCGCCGGACCCGGCGGGCGACTGATCCTGGCGGCTGTCGAGGGCGGCCCGGTCGATGACCTGATCGAATTCAGCTCGGACCTGGCCGAGCGCTGGCGCGAGCTCGACGGTGTCGCGCGGGTCGACAATGGCGAGTTCGATCTCGATCCCGAAACCGAGGCGCTATTGATGCAGACCCGCTTTCTGCTGGTCGATGACATCGATGCGCGCGTCTCAGCCGAGGCCATCCAGGCCGGCCTGGATGACCGACTGGCCGAACTGTCGCTGGCCGGGCGCCAGGCCGAGCGACTGATCCGGCGCGATCCGCTCGGTTTGCTGCCCGAACTGGCCGAACGACTGGCCGCGGCCGAGGCCGACGAAACGCTCGATGGCGTCTGGCTGGACGAGACGGGTGAACGCGCACTTCTGGCGGTGGTCAGCCAGTGGCCACCGTTTTCGATCAGCGAACAGAACGAACTGGTCGCGGCACTCGAGGCCGCCTTCGCCGCACTTGATGAAGACAATCAATGGCGCCTGACCCTGGGCGGGGCGCCGGTCATCGCGGTCGACAGCGCCAGCCGCTCGCGATCCAACGCCATTGCATTGTCCATCGCCGGCAGTCTGTTCCTGCTGCTGGTCCTGAGTCTGGCGTGGCGCTCCCCGCAGCGGGTGATCGCCGGAGCATTGCCGCTGGCGGCCGGAGTGGTCTGCGGCACGATCGTCACTGCAGCGGTGTTCGACCAGGTTCACGGCCTGACCCTGGCGTTCGGATTCACCCTGCTGGGCGTGGCCCTGGATTATCCCATCCACCTGTTCGGTCACGGCGCCGGAACCGGCCTGAAAACATCCGCCCGACGCATTCGCGCCCCACTGCTGTTGGGTGCGGTCAGCACCCTGATTGCCTATCTGGCCATCTGGGCCTCGACCAGCCCGGGGCTCGCCCAGCTCGGCGCCTTTTCGGCCGCCGGCCTGGCCGGTGCCGCCCTGACCACACTGTTGTTGCCGGCCCTGGGTGTCAAAAGCTCCGCCAACAAGCCGGGCCGACCGGGCTGGACCCTGCACCTGCCCTGGCTGCCGGTGTTGCTGGCGCTGATGGCCCTGGCAGTATTCATCGGGCTGGGCCCAGAGCGATGGTCGGCGGACCTGACCCGGCTCAGTCCGGTCAACCTGGAATTGATGGAACACGACCGCGAGTTGCGCCAGGCCATCCGCGCAGGTGATGTCCGGCACCTTGTCGTGGTCCATGCCGATGAGCTCGAAGCGGTATTGCAGCAGACCGAAACGACCACCGAGGTCTTGGCCAGGGCGAAGAATCAAGGCGTTCTGGGCGGCTGGCAAAGCCCCACCGACCTGGTACCCAGTCGTGAACGCCAGCAGCAGCGCCGCGAGGACTGGCCGGATGTCGACACCCTGGCCCGCCGACTCGAACAGGCCGACACGCGATTCCGCGCCGATGCCTTCCAGGCGTTTCTGGACGACCGCGCCGAGCTGGACGAGCTGCCACCCATCGAGCCTCAAACCTGGCGCGGCAGCCCACTTGAACTGCGGGTCGATAGTCAATTGAGCCGCATCGCGGATGGCTGGCGGGCGATCATCGTGCCCAGCGCGCTGCGCGATGCCGATGCCCTTGAAGCCTTGATGAACGAACACCAGGCCCCGGCCCGACTGGTGGATCTGCGCGCGACTTCAGAAGCCATGGTGGCCGCCTACCGCCGGGATGCCGGATCCAGCCTGGCCATCGCGCTGGGGCTGATCGTGGTGGTCTTGCTGGTCCGCCTGAGAAACATCGCCGTGACCCTGCGGGTTCTGGTGCCGCCACTGGCCGCGGTGATGTTCACGGCCGCGGTGTTTGCCGCGTTTGATCAGGGCCTGACCATTGTCCACCTGGTCGGCCTGTTGCTGGCCGCCGGCATCGGTCTGGATTTCGCCATATTCTCGACCACCCTGGCCGGCGATGATCGATCGCGGGCGCGCACCAACCAGGCCGTTTCCCTGTGCGCCCTGTCCAGCGGAGGTGTCTTTCTCATTCTCGGCCAATCCGACATCGGCCTGCTGCGCATGCTGGGTTTGACGGTCGCTACGGGTATACTGCTGGCCTGGCTGTTCGCTCGCCTGTGCCAACCACCAACGAGGAGTGAATGAAACGCGAGGACATCCACATCGCCGACCTGGTGCCGCACGCCGGAGCCATGGTGCTGCTCGATGAAGTCGTCGATTACGATACCGACCGCATTCACTGTCGCGCCACTATCGATCCGGCCGACGACCATCCCCTGGCCGAACAACAGCGCCTGCCGGCCACCGCCCTGGCCGAATACGGCGCCCAGGCCATGGCCGTTCACGGTGGCCTGCTGAGCGCGCCGGGAACGGCACCGCGACCCGGACGTCTGGTCGCGCTGCGCCAGCTCGACCTGGCCGTCGATGGCCTGGATCACGCCATCGAGGTCGATGTATTCGGTCAGCGGCTGGGCGGTGACGAGTCCGGCAACCTGTACGAATTCCGGGTCAAGCACCACGAAACCCTGCTGGCCCATGGCAAGGCCACGGTCATGTTCATCAGCCAAGGAGACGATGCGTGAGCCGGCGAAGGAAATCCGCCCGTCCGGAAACCTGTCGCGCCCTGGTCACCGGCGGGTCCGGCGGTATCGGTCAGGCGATCTGTCAGATGCTGGCCGCCCAGGGCATGGAAGTCATCGTGCATGCATCCGGCAATCCCGGCAAGGCCGAGGAGACCGCGCGGGCCATCAGCGAGTCCGGCGGCCAAGCCCTGGCCGTACAATTCGACCTGACCGATGCCGAGGCGACCGAAAAGGCCATGGCCGATCTGGTCGACCCCGATCCGCTGGCGGTGGTGGTCCACAACGCCGGCATTCATGACGATGCGCCCATGGCCGGCATGCAGGCCGTGCAGTGGCAGCGGGTCATGGAGATCAACCTGAATGGTTTTTACCGGGTGGTGCAACCGGCCCTGCTGGGCATGGCCCGGCTTCGCTGGGGCCGGGTCATCGCCATTTCCAGTGTGGCCGCGCGCCTGGGCAATCGCGGCCAGACCAACTACGCCGCCGCCAAGGCCGGACTGCACGGGGCGATCATCAGCCTGGCACGCGAAATGGCCAGCCGCGGAATTACCGCCAACACCATCGCCCCCGGGCTGATCGATACGGCCATGGTCGGGCAGGACGAAGCAGAGCGGGCGCTCGAGCTGATTCCGGCCGGGCGCATGGGAACCCCGGCCGAGGTCGCCACGCTGGTCGCATTCCTGTGTTCTGAGCCGGCCGGCTACATCAACGCCCAGATGATCGGGGTGGATGGCGGCATGGCGCCCGGCACATGAACGCACCGTCGACAACCGAGGATCCGCGCGCCTGGCTGACCGAATCAACCCGTGCAGCCACGCTGGAGTCCCAGTTGTTTGGCGAGTTCTTCGAGGTCTCGCCCGATGCCATCATCCTGCTGGATACCTCCGACCGTGTCATCAAGGCCAATCCCGCCTTCCTGGACATGTTCGGTTACGACAACGGCGAGGTCGTCGGGAAAAAAATCAATGACCTGGTCGTGTCGCCGGACCAGCACGATGAAGCCAGCGTCATATCCATCGAGGCCCTGGAGCATCGCATCAACCGCCGCGAAACCGTTCGCTGCCGCAAGGATGGACAGCGGGTGGATGTCGAAATCTATGGCATGCCGGTCCATGTCGACGGTCGCCTGATCGGGATATACGGAATCTACCGTGACATCAGCAAGAAGTTGACCACGCTGCGCGCGCTCGAGGAAAGCCGGCACGCTTTTCAGACCATGGCCGAAAACACCGGGCAACTGGTCTATGACTACGATGTCATCAATGGCCGGATCCGCTGGCTCGGCGCAGTCGAGTCGGTACTCGGTTTCCCGCCGGATCAGGTGGGGAAGTTCAGCCTGGGCGACTGGGCCAGTCATATTCATCCCGACGACCGCGCCTCCTGCCTCGAGGCGCTCGAGGAATGTGACAAGTCCGGGGCTCGCTACCATGTTCAGTACCGTTTTCTGCGCCAGGACGGAGAATGGATTCCTGTTGAGGACATTGGCTCGTACCTGCTCAATGACCAGGGAAAGCCGTATCGCAGCATCGGCACGATCGCCGATATCTCGCGCCGCAAGCAGCAGCAACTGGCGCTGTTCAATGCCCGCGAGCTGGCCGAGATTACCCTCAATGCGATCGCCGATGGTGTCATCCGCATCAACACGGCCGGCAGAATCGAATACATCAATGCCTCTGCCCGTAGATTGCTGGGCAGTGAAAACGGCGACGTGATCGGCGAGCCGATTGAATCCATCATCCAGCTTGACCCCAATGCCTCGGACCAGGAAACCGCCGAGCGGATCCGCCGCTGCCTGCACGGCCAGGAAATCCAGGTCGAGGATGGCCAGGCGTTCCTGCGCTCGCATGACGGGGCACGCCGCATCATCGACTTTTCAGCCGCTCCGGTGCGCGATTCCGATCAATCCATCATCGGTGCGGTCATTGCCTTCAGCGACATCAGCGAGCAGATCGAGATTCGCCAGCAACTGGCCTACCAGGCCGAACATGATGCCCTGACCGGCCTGGGCAATCGCTATCGCTTCGAATCGGAAGCCAATCGCCTGATTGCCGACAGCATGTCGGGTGAGCGAGAACACACGCTGTTGTACATGGACCTCGACCAGTTCAAGATCGTCAACGACACCTGCGGACACCACGCAGGCGATGAACTGTTGCGCCGACTGTCGAAGCTGATCGGTGAACAGGTGCGTCGAGGCGACCTGCTGGCCCGACTGGGAGGCGATGAATTCGGGTTATTGCTGGCCGACTGCACGCCGGAAAAAGCGACCGACATCGCCGCGGGCATCATCCGCGAAGTCAATGACTTCCAATTAGTCTGGGACCAACAGCGTTTTTCCGTCGGCATCAGCATCGGGGTGGTTTCGCTGGCCGGCCAGAACGATTCGACCAGTCTGCTCAAGGCCGCCGATCAGGCCTGTTACGCAGCCAAGGACCAGGGCCGCAACCGCTATCACGTCTATTGCAGTGACGATCACGAGTTGCGGCGTCGCAGCAAGGAATTGCGCGCCGCGGCCGATGTCGATGCCGCCCTGGCCGACGGTCGCCTTGAATTGTTTTTCCAGCATATCAAGAATATTCAGGACGCAAGCGAGACCAGCCACTGTGAACTGCTGCTGCGCATGCGCAACCTGGCCGGCGAATTGGTTACGCCGGGAGACTTCATTCCCGGCGCCGAACGCTACGGCAAGATGGCCGCCCTGGACGGCTGGGTGGTGGAAAAGGCCTTCACGACCATTACCGGATTGCAGGCAGCCAACCAGTTGCCGGTCAATTTCCGATGCTCGATCAACCTGTCCGGCGCCACCGTCAACGATCCGGCCGTTCACGATCGAATCGGCCATCTGCTCGAGCAAACCGGGATCGATCCGGAGCTGATCTGCTTCGAAATCACCGAGCACAGCGCCGTAACCCACTTCCGCAACGCGGCCCGCTTTCTGCAGAAAATGCGGGCGATGGGCTGCAAGATCATGCTCGATGATTTCGGCAGCGGGTTGAGTTCATTCACCTACCTGAAGATGCTGCCGGTCGACTACCTCAAGGTCGATGGCAACCTGATCACGGATATCGTCGCCAGCCCGTTCGATCTGGCCATCGTGCAGGCCATCCAGACCGTGGCCCGTGCCTTCGACATTCCGGTCATCGCCGAACGAGTCGAATCAGTGGCTGTACTTGAAAAACTCCGGGAAATCGGCGTGGATTACGCGCAGGGCTATTACCTGCACCAGCCCGAACCATTTCCCGCGAACGAATCCGAATAACCATCCGCATGACTTTCGGCACTTCACCACAATGGAGGCCTGTCGAATAATGGGTCCATCAAACGAGGGAGCGTTTGAATCATGAAGGCCACGGCCTCACCATCTTCTAATCGGCTGGATCACCTGGATGTCTTGCGTGGGTTCGCGCTGTTCGGAATCCTGATCGTCAACTTCGAGTGGTTCGCCCGACCGTTGCAGGCCATCGTCATCGGCGCCGAACCGGGACTGTCCGGCGCCGACCTGGTGATCGACTGGCTGATCCAGACACTGGCCGAAGGCAAGTTCTACCCGCTGTTTTCCATGCTGTTCGGGGCCGGTTTCGCTTTGATGTTCGAGCGCGCCGTGCAACACCGAACGCCGTTCTGGGGGCTGTATCTTCGGCGCCTGTTCGTGTTGTTGCTGCTTGGTCTGGGTCACATGCTGCTGGTCTGGGCCGGAGACATCCTGGTGGTCTACTCTCTGTGCGCGTTCGTGATGGTGCTGCTGTTTCGCAACACGCCAATCAAGCGACTGTGGAAATGGGCGCTGTTCTTTTTCGTCCTGCCACTATCGTTCATGTGGATGAGCGCGGCATTCATTACCTTGAGCCAGTCCGATCCCGAATTGCATGCCCAGGTCATGGCCGAATTCGAAGGCGATGCCCAATCCATGCGCGAAGCCGTCGACCAGGCCATTCAGGTTCATGCCGAAGGCTCATGGGTGGACAATGTCGGCCAGCGCATTCGCGACGCTCAATTCACCCTGGGTAATGCATTGTTCTGGGTCCCGCCGATTCTGGGCTTCTTCTTGATCGGGCGCTGGTTGATCCAGACCGGGCGACTGACCCATCCGCACGAGCATCGTATGTACTTCCGTCGCTGGCGAACACGCGGATTGGTGCTCGGGCTGCCGCTGGCCGTTGGCGCCACCACGCTGCTTTACAGGGCTGATTACACCATTCCCACCTTGCCGGTGGCCACCGGAGCAACCTTGGCGATTGCCGCCGGCGTCTTGCTGTCGTTGTCCTACCTATCCATGATCACGCTGGGTAGCGAGCGGTTGAAGTTTCTGGCACCGGCCGGTCGCATGGCGTTGAGCAACTACCTGGCCCAATCCCTGTTCTGGACCTGGATGTTCTACGGCCACGGCCTGGGGCTGTGGGGCCAGGTGCCGCGCTGGTCACACTTGCTGCTGGCGCTGGGCTTTTTCGCCGTGCAGGTGTGGCTGTCGCACTGGTGGATGGCGCGTTTTCGCTTCGGCCCGGCCGAGTGGCTGTGGCGCAGCCTCACTTACTGGCAGGCACAGCCCATGCGCAGGTCAAACTGACTCAGGGATCGACCCGCAGCGGTTCCTCGTCTTCTTCCTCTTCTTCCTTCTCGACCCGCCTGAGCAGGCTTCGCAATAACAGTTCGCTGTCGCGGGGCCGGGTTTCCTCGCCATCTTCCCCGGCCGTCTCGGCGTCCTCTTCAGGCTCGCCTTCTTCATCCTCCGAGGCCTCGTGATCTGCATCCGGTTCCGGATCGTGATCAGAATCGGCGTCCGGTTCGGCATCCCTATCACGCCGTGGGCCCAATAGCCGCCGCTCGATCTGGTCGCGCACGGCCCGTTCGGCAATTCCGGCCACATCGACCATTACCGTCGGCTCACGAACCGGCCCGGCGATGGCCAGCGGAATGCGACCTTCGGTAGCCTGGCGCAGGCTGCGCGGCAACTGTGCCTTCAGCGCCTCGCCCAACTCGAGCTCAAGCCGATAGTCGACTTGCCCCGCACCCAGGTCAATCGTGCCGCGGCCACTCATGCCGTAGTCGGCGGCGACCAGGTTCAGATCGGGAATCTCGAGCACGCCCGAGCGTGCCGTCAGCGTGCCGCCGAAGGTGTCGAAGCGGGTCTCACCACCGAATGCCCGGGAAACATTGGCGAGATTGGACACGGTCAGCTCCTGGCTGATCATTTCACGGATATCCACGCCCAGCAGGGCGCCTTCGGCCACGCTGAAACGGCCAGAACCATCCAGCGAGGCAAGGATTTCATCAAGCTCGAACCCGCTGAAGGACAGGTCCAGATTCATGTCGCCGCTGCCGCGTACCGGCGCGGGTTGTCCGGAAAGCGCGGCCACCTGGTCGATCAGAATTCCGCTGAGGCCGGGCTGGACGACCACCCGCGGGGGCTCGGAGTTGAAATTGACCTCCACCCGGCCGTCGAATCGCCCGCCAAACAGTTGCGCTTCAAGTGGCGACATTTCCAGAATCCCGCCGTCCAGCCTGGCGCGGGCTACGACGCTGTTCAGTTCAAGGTCATCCGACACCACCAGGGAGCCCAGCTCCAGGCCCAGGCGCGCGGTGATCTCGCGCAGTGCGGCAAAGTCGGCCGGTGCTGCGTCCGCGTCGGGCGAGCGCTCACGTTCGGGCGCATCGCCCATCAAGGGGCGCAAGTCCAGTCGCTCGCCGGTTACATCCAGTTCGGCATGGATGTCCGGGACCATTTGCAGATCACCCGAAGCGCTCAGGCGATCATCGTTGATTCCCACGGTGACCTGGTCGAATCGCGCCCGGGTCGTGGCGCCGGTTTCCAGTTCCACCGGCGAGGTGCTTTGCAATCGCAAGACCAGCTCGTCACGGTTCAGGCGCGCCTGCATATCCGAGATGCTTGCACGGGTTCGATCCGCGTCCAGATCGAGCCCGACATTGGCCTGGAAACGGCCATCGGCCAGGGCCGCGGGAAGAACATACTCGCCGACCAGACCGTGCAGCTTCAGGGAAGACAGGTCGGAAGCCACTTCGATAGTGCCACTGAACGATGACAGACGAACCATCTCGTCATCGCCATCCAGCAATGCAGCGGCCAGATCAAAGGCAACCGGCTGAGCGGCCCTGAAGGGGGCCAGGTTGAGGGTGTCGATGCGAAATGACTGACGCTGTCCACTGTGCTGGTCGAGGTTGACCAGGCGCACATCGCGAAGACGCACCTGGCCCAGCACAAGCGCGCCCAGATCCGGCTCGGTCCGCTCGACCTCCGGGTCGGGTTCGGCCAGCAGTCCGTCGAGGTTGGAACGCCCGTCACGATCGGTCACCAGGTGAAACTCGGCCTCTTCAAGCGTCACGGCGCCGAATTCCAGTTCACCATGGCGAATCAATGGCCAGACCCGCACCGAGGCAATCGCCGACCCGATTCGAGCCAGGTCGGGTGCCTCACCGAAATCAGGCGGATTACCCACCCCGACATCGCTGATCTCGATCGCCAGCCAGGGAAACAGCTTGAGCGACATCGGCCCGTCCAGGCGCACCTCGCGTCCCAGGCGATCGGAGGCACGCTCGGCAATATCGTCACGATAATCATCCGGATCAATGACCAGCACGGCGATCACGGCCGCACCGACCAGCAGTGCAACCAGGGCGAAAATCACGATCAACAGCTTGCGCACCATCACTTCACTCGACTCGGATTCTTGCCTAGATTACCGCAGGCGAAGTACCAGCACATGAAAACCAGCAGCAACCACCAGTAGCCGCCAAGCGGTACCGGCAAAGGCGGATCGTGGATACCCAGGTTGACCAGGTTGACGGTCTGTTCGATTTCACCGTCGACCAGTCTGACCGTCAACTCATGGGCGCCTGGGCGGCCATTGGCGCTGATCATCACCTGGATTTCTCCGGCATCATCGGTGACCCGTTCGATCACTGTCTGACCGCCTTCAAAAACAACCCCGGGCCCGAACTCCGACGTCTCCAGGCGCACGACTCGCCCCGCGATCGGCTGCCCCCACTGATCCTGGAGGCGAATCCGCAATGGCTCCGGGAAGTCCTGATCGACAGGGGTCTGCTGAGCAGCTCCGGAGAACACGTTCAGGGCCGCCGGACCCGGGCCGAAAAACCGGCGTGCAAAGATTCCGAAACCCGAGCCGTCCTGGCCTGCCGTTTCCCAGGCAACCATGAACCCGCCATCCGGCATACCGGTGACGGCCGGAAAATCCTGAAACGCTTCGACTTCCTGGCTGATCTTGAACTCATCGCCGACGAACTGGCCCTGTGCATTCACCCGCCGACCATAAATGCCCTGGTCTTCGAATTCCGGCATGAAGCTATGCCAGACCACCACGTAAACCCCATGACCATCAATGGCGATATCCGGCAGGTCCTGAATGCCCTCGTCGAACTGATTGACCTGCAATTCGTCGGTCAGCGGCTGGCAGTGCTGGTCGTACAGGCGAATCATGGAGCGCTGATAGCTGACCGAACTCATGCCCATGTTGTCCTGCCAGACGATGGCAAAGCGTCCATCATCGGCCATGGCCACCCGCGGGCGGGCCTGGCCGCCCTCGGTGGTCTGGTTGACCAGGAATTCATCGCCCCCGTCACCGGCGAAACTCATGCAGCGGGCAAAAATCCCCCAATCGCTGCCGTCCTGACCCGAGCTCTGCCAGGCGATGACCTGATCACCGCCATCGTTGACCGCGACCGAGGCGCGACGCTGCGCGGAGGCGTCGAACTGGTTGATCTGGGTGACCGGGGTCAATGCCTGGCCATTGGCGTCGAAATGGCGCGCCAGGATATTGAAGGTTTCGTTGGTAACCCCGCGTGCTTCCCAGGCGACCACGTAACCGCCATCAGCCCGCACCGCACCGCGCGCGAGGATCTGGAGATTGTCCACGGTCTGTCCGACCTTCTGGTCGCCAACCTGCGGTTGACCGGCGGCATCGAATCGACGCTTGATGATTTCCGGTCGAGTCGTGACGCGTACCGGACCACTCCATGAGACCCGGAACGCACCATCCGGCTGCATGCTGACATGCGGACCATCCTGGCTGCGCTCGTTGAATTCATTGAGCCGAAACTCCTCACCCACCGGTTCGGGCACGGCATCGAACCGCTGGCCGTGAATGCCCCAGCCCGGGCCATCCTGGTTGCGCGATTGCCAGACCACCAGGCTGTTGCCCTGCGCATCGGCCCCGATCGATGGAATGCGTTGATCATTGGGGGTGTGAGTGTTGACCTGAAACTCGCTGGTGGCCAGGTCACCAAACGGATCGGCCATGGCAAGGCCGGCCCAGGCCAGCAGCCCAAACGCAAAAAGGCCGGTCCGCCATGGCGGCGCCGGCCTGATCATGCGCTCTGATTTGAATGGCCGGGCAGCGGGTCGTGATGTCCCGTATCTGCTCCGACGGGCCATGCAGCATGGCATGGACCCCTCCGATTGATGTTCTGGTCAGCCTATCTTACAGGCCGAACCAGGCAGGGCATAGCCCTCCATCAGTTCCTCACGGTGAGGCGAAACCATTTCAACAACCTCATCGGATACCCGGCGCTCGCGGGGCACATCGGCTTCGGAGCCGAATGCCACCACGGCGACCTCCTCACCCAGGGCCTTGTAGACCTGCTGGCGAACCCAGGCATATTCTTCCAGGCTGAACTGGTAACGATTCAGTGCCTGGACCTGCTGGCGCTTGGCATCAAGCATCAGGTCACCCAGGTCCCGATAAGCGGTGACGATCTCGGAAATGCTCGGGTCATCATCGCGCGCCCGGATATCGTCATCCATTTCCTTCCACTTTTCGTCAAGCTCTTCGAGGCGCTCTTCGAGTCCCGAGCGCATCTCGCGCTGGGCGACCAGAAAACGCTGGAACTGGTCGGGTGTCACCTGACCGTCTTCGGGCGGAGTGTAGTCGTCGGTCCGTTCGATACTCTTGTTGAGTTCCTCGAACTCACTGACAAAATGGCCCACATCGGAGGCGAAATCCCAGGCCGGCTTGATCACGAAAAAGTAGCCGGCGCCGCCACCGCCGACCACAACCACCACCAGCACCACCAGGCACCCTACAAGAATCTTTGGCATGACAACTTATCTCCCGTATGTATCGGCTTATGACCTGAGTTACGTAAAAAGTCTCGCTTTTCTGTCAGGTGCGACTGATAAAATTATCATGCGTTCGCCCAGCCCGGTCGGAAATCCCCATGATCTACGCCGTCTTTCAGTCCTGTAATGCCCGCTGCGGTTGGTTGCTGATTGCCCTGGCGATCGGATCGATAGCATCGCCGGGTCAGGCGGAAACAGGGTCGCCGCCGCTGGTCCTGATTTCCATCGACGGCTTTCGTCACGACTATTTCGAGGCCGCCGAGACCCCGGCGCTGGATCGGTTGATCGACGGGGGCCTCAAGGCCGAAAGCCTGTATCACGTCTTTCCGACCAAGACCTTTCCCACCCACTACAGCGCGGTGACCGGTCGCTACCCCGGCAGCCACGGGGTGGTCGCCAACAGCATGTGGGATCCGCGTGATCATCGCCGCTTTTCCCTGCGCGATCGCGATGCGGTCGGCGATGGTTACTGGTATCGCGACGGCGAGCCGATCTGGGTCACCGCCGAGCGCCAGGGCGTGCCGGCAGCCACCTATTTCTGGCCCGGCTCGGAGGCGCGGATCCACGGTATTCGACCCAGCGAATGGAAGTTGTACTCTGGGGCGGTTCCGCATGCCGAGCGCATCGAGCAAATTCTTGCCTGGATGGATATCGAGGGCGATGAGCGGCCCGGGCTTTACACGCTGTACTTCAGCCGGGTCGACTCACTCGGACATCGTTACGGCCCTCTGGCTGACGAGGTCATCGAGGCGATCGAGGATGTCGACCACCACATCGGCGTCTTGCTCGACGGCATCGAGGCGCGCGATGGCCTGGACCAGGTCCATATCATCGTCATTTCCGATCACGGCATGTCCCGGATCGACGCCGAGCGCTACATCATGCTCGATGATTACCTGGACTTGGCCCGGGTCAGGGTCAGCGACTGGGGTCCGGCCGCGCAGATCTGGGCGACCGACATGAGCGTCGACGAAATCATGGCCGAGCTCGAACACGCCCACGAACACATGCGGGTCTGGCGCCGCGATGACATTCCGGTGCGCTACCGCTTTGGCGACCATCGGCGGGTGCCCGATGTGCTGGCCGAAGCCGATCTGGGCTGGATGATCAACAACCGCCCGTTCATGGCCGCGCGTGATCGCTTTCCGTTGCGCGGCATGCATGGCTGGGACCCGGCCTGGCTGGAGATGCACGGCATCCTGCTGGCTCACGGGCCGGCCTTCAACGCCGGCAGTCGCAGCCCGAGCATGCGCAGTATCGACTTGTACGAGCTGATGGCGCGGCTACTGGAATTGGTCCCGGCCGATAATGAAGGGCTGATCCATCCCTTCCTGCCCTTCCTGGACGCCAACCAGGCACGCGGATTCGAACGCCAGTGGTTTGAATGCAATCAGCCGGATAGCGAGGTCGTCGTCGATATCGCACCCAACCATCTGGGCCTGCATATCGACGAGATGGGCCTGGTACTCGATCGTCTCGCAGTGCCGGGTCTTCAGTTTTTCATCGATGCCGAGAACTTCGCGCTGTTCGAAGACGACCGTATGGTACTCAGAGCCGAGGGCCGCCAATGGACCGACTGTAAGCGCACGGCCCACGAAACCATCGCGCCGGGCTACTAATCCAAGCCAAAGTCCAGACCGGAAATCCCTTCAAAGGCCTCCGGGTCGGCCTTGAGAATGGCGACCGCAACCTCGTATTGTTCACAGCCACACTCGCACAGATGATGCATCAAGGTCAGCGCACTGACCGGGCTCTTGACCTCCACGTGGCGATCCCCCGTGCTGGCCGGAGTGGCCGAGGCGACAAAGCCCTTGGGTCGCTTGATGACCTCGATGCTCATGATGGTGATCGTAACCCTCAGCCGGCAGCATCGATCAACGCCATCAGCAGGGCACTCGCCCAGTACACGGCAATGACCAATTGAACGGCAAATGCCGAAAACCGCAGGGTGACCGCACTCGGACTGATCGAGTACAGATGAATGAGTGACTGCACGATGCGCGCCGCCAGAAATACATAGGCCAACGGATCGGTGAGATGAGTAAGATCGGCGACCACGGCAATCAGCAGCATGCCGCCGAAGATCGGCAATCCCTCGATGCAATTGGCGTGCGCCCGTGCAAGCCGTTGCATGAACGGCGAAAGTCCGGCATTGTCGGGGCTGAAACCGTTGGCCGGAACCTTGCCTCGCATCACCAGGGTGCTTCGAATCACCTCCATGACAATCAGCAACAACAAGGTCCATGCAATGAACGCGGCCAGTACAACAAGACTCGATGACATCAGATTGACTCCCTGTCAGACATCCATATCCCCCACATGCCAAGGGGAAGTATAGCCGCTCTTCCAGACGCATCATTCGTCTTGGGTAATGAGCTTGCTCATCAAGACCCAATCGCCGGCATGGCCACAACCGGGAAACGGAACGATCGGCTTTCGCGCAACGTCCTGGTATCCCAGCTTCCAATACAGCCGCCTTGCACCCGCGTTCTCGTCAGCCACAATCAGGCTAAGGGTATCGGCATGGGTTTGAACCGCATGATGCTCGGCCAATTGCATCAGTCTGGTGCCCACACCCTGTCCACGCCAGGCCGGTTCACTGGCGATCGCGTTGATATACCACGAACCCGGGACCAGGGCTTCGAGTTCGATCAGCGGGCGCACAACTGAAGGCAACTCGTCTAGTGGACCGGCATCGTATGGGTCCGGCAATCGGTAGCCAAGCAACATGCCGACCATTTCATTGTCGATCATGGCCACATCTGCATTGGTGTAGCTGAATCCGCCCTCGGTCTTGGCTACCCTGCGCGCGCCGACCGCCATGACATCCTCGCCCGGATCGGCCATTCGTTTCCATAGATAAGCGGGAAGACCCTCGCCTGCGGCATTCATCAGCTCCGCGAGCCTGGCCGCATCTTCCACACTTGCTTTACGAATCGTCAGTTTCATTTCCGGCATCGCTTCCAGAGCCTTGGCGTCGTTCATGTAAATCATCATCGGTTTCGAGCAAGTCGGGCTCGACCATGATCGGGCGGTCCTGAAGCGATGAATGAACACTGAGCGCGGTCACCGTGAGCAGAATCAGTCCCATGCCGAAGATCTGCACCGCCGCGAGGCTTTGATCGAGAATGACAACGCCGAACAAGGAAGCAGTGACCGGTTCGACCATCGCCACGATCGAGGCAACCGCGGGCGCGGTGTGCTTCAGACCGACGATATAGAGGATGAATGACAAGCCGGCGCCTATGATCCCGAGGATGACAAAGTAAGGCCAAGATGGTGTGGTCAAGACTGCGGCGGTCTGCTCGGCATCCCCCAGCCAGAACAGCAGGGAGATAAGCACCGTGAATGCGATGACGAGAATGGCCTGTGGGCTGCCATGCGGCGCCGCATACTTGAACCCGAAGATGAAGACTGCATAGCTCAGTCCGGACATCAGTCCGGCACCGATGGCCAGCGGAGTCACATCGCCGGCCCCGATATCGTAAATGCCGGTCAGCAGGACAACCCCGATCAGGACCATCGCGATCGCCGCCCACTTCAACAACGTAGGTTGCTCGAGCTTGAGGGTAAAGGAAACAAGAAAGACGAAAACTGGCGCGCAGTACATCAGGGTCGCGGCAACGGCGACACTGCCTTCGGCAATGCTGATGAAATAGAACGCAAAGTTGCCAGCCACACCAAGCCCGGCGACCGCCGACCAGAACCATAAGCGCCCACTGGCCAAACCGCTGCCCCGTGGCTTCACCAACAACCAGGCAAGGACAAACAGCAAACCGATGGCGCCCCGGTAAAAGGACACCACCACGGGATCCCAGTCCTGGTCGGTCAGAATACCGCCAATGCCGCCTGACAAACCCCAGCACAGGGCTGCCAGCACGACAAACAGCGTGCCATGATTGGCGATCCGGTCAGTCAAGAGATTTCATTGTTATCTGGTTTAGCGTTGGATTATACAGCCTGCCTGTGAAGCTGGCCGGTTCCCTCCTGATCAGAAAGCGAGACCTGCGAGCGGGTTTGGACACAACGACTCTTCACAGGGCGTGACAAGCCAACCCGACTTGCACCGCCCGGAGAATTTCAGCGCCCAGGTCCGTTGTCACCCGCCTTTTGCCGCAAAAGGACCAGCCTGTAAACCCCCCCCAAAAGCAAAGTGGTCAGGACACCCAGAACGAGCAAGATGGTGAGTCCCATCCAGACCGTGCCTCGCCATCCGATGAAGTTCAAAGGCAGATTACCGGCGAGGATGATTGAAACTGGAAGCCAGGCCAGTGCAGCCCACAACATGGCCAGGCTTGCAACGCGCAGTTTCGTCTCGGAAGTGCTTATGAACAGGGCCAACGCGGCCGGCGACACCAAACCCAATGCTGCAAGCATGTTACCCACGGGAAGCCCACCAGGAAGAACCATACTGAGAACGCTCGCTCCTGACACCAAAGAAGCCACCGAAGCCAGAGCAATGATCAGTAGCAGAATAACGGTGAGTGTTTTCACGACAGGAAGAACTTGGTAAACACTGAGATCAACGCCCCCTTTAATGTAGGTTGGCCTTACACGGCCGACGGTCGAGAAGGAATCCATCGACAAGGCCGGGCTCACGCAACGGAATTCAGCGGCAACTCAGTTAGACTCACTTTACGGCATATCGCTCTCTTGCCACCGATAACCAAAGGCTGGCTGCTTGCTAAAGTCACACGCAAGCTTCATGAATTACCGATCGCGAGCTTCAGTCTGCTCATTTTGTCTTCTTAGCCCGCCTTATTCACCAGCCTTCCGTAACGAGGTACCGCCAGGTGCCGTGGCTGGGGCGTTTCGGGACCGAGCGGGCCGGAGGCGTACTCGCCTGTAAGGTGAGGACCCGCGACCGAGCGAAACGCCGCAGATGCGGGGCCTGGCGGCGCCGCAGTAGGTAGGGTGGTGAATAAGGCGGGCTTAGTTCATCCCTGATCTCAGACAACCGTGCAGCAATCTTATTCAATGAGATAGGCACAAGTGCAATCAGGTACACGATAAGCGCCAAAAAGAGCAGGCCGAGGATCTGGCCAATAAGCACGGCAACACTCATCTCCATTGTAGTTCTCCATTGGGGTAAAGAGGAATCTTCGCACAATGCCTTGCCACTCAAACGCAGACAAAGCCGGCACGTGAGCACGTTGGCGCATACACATAATGTCGAGTGCCCATGATGTCTTAACTGCCACCAAACTCGCCCAACTTCGCCGGCCCGGAGCTTTCCGGGGTCCGGTTGAACGCATTGTTAGGGGCGGCGAGGGGCGGTAGAATCTCCATGGTACCTATTTCTGGAGGCCCTATGACCGCTGGACCGTTACAGCGCGTACGCTCCGAAGCCCTGGCGCTTTGCGAGGCTGAACGGGCGGAATTGGCCCATGACTTGATCCAAAGCCTCGATGCGCCCCGGGACAATGGGGTCGAGGATGCCTGGGAGCGAGAAATTTCCCGTCGAATCGGTGAGATCGATGCAGGACAGACTGAACTATTTGAGCGGACAGAGTTTCGGGAACGGATTCACGCAAAGCTAGAGCGGCAATAGACTGTCAACAACCACCGGCTAAAGCCGGTGGCTTGCTTTTACGGCTCAAAGCCGGATCGATCGGCCGTTCGGCCGATTTACACCACGCTGAAGTCATCATCCGGCTCCGGGGGCTGTTGCGTC
>SLKT01000194.1 GCA_007134485.1 Wenzhouxiangella sp.
CCCATCGGCTGCGCTCGGCCAGGTCTTCTTCCAGGGCATCGAGTCGATCCTGCAATCGATCACGGGCATCCAGAGATTCCCTGACTTCGCTCTCCAGACGTCTGGCCCAGGCCGTGCGCTCGCGGACCAAACGTTGCTGGCGAAGCGCCCAATCCGATCGCCGTGCAAGCTCCGCGTCAAGCGCATCCAGCCGATCATCGGCCTGTTCGAGATCCAGTCTCAGATCAATGCTTTCGGCCATCAGCCAGGAACGCTGCGGGCTCAATATCCGGTCGGGGAATGGCTCGCGCCGACCAAATCGCTCGACAGCGGCCAGTTGCCGATATTGATCCATGGCCGTGTCGAGGTCCGGCTCATTGACCCGGGCTGCCGAGAGTCGCTCGAGCACGGCTCGATCGGCGGCAAGCCCGGCCAGGGTATCGATCACCGCTTCGGGTTCGGGCTCGACCAGTACCCCGTCGACACCATCGCTGATACGTTCGACGAAACTGCCCGTACGCGTGGCAATGGGCACAATGCCCAGGCTGCGCATTTCGCTGAGTACGTAACTCCAGGTCTCGGGCACCGTGGACAGAAACAGCGCCGCCTCGGGGCCGATTTCCGCGAGCAGCTCCGGCAGGTCCTGTTCGCGGTAATCGATAATGACATCGACACCCGCCGTTCCAAAGACGTCTTCGGCGCGCTTGCCCGCCCCCACCAGGGTCAGATGCGCGTGCTCGGTGAGCCGGTCGAGACACGCGGTGAGCAATCCCAAACCTTTGCCAGGCGACAGGCGGCCGACCATGACCAGGTTCAAGCGCCCATCAGCACGCGGTTTGGGCTTGATCCCGACCGAACCCGCCCAGGCCGGTTGAAACCCGTGAGGAATCACCACGGCTTCATCCAAATCATCGCGGAACAGGCGTTGCCAGCGCATGGCGACGTGCCGGCTCGGCGCCACCAGCACAACATCGTGGTCTTGTACAGCATGCAACCACCGCTCACGCAAATCACGCCAATAGCCGGCATCATGCTCGTAAAAGTGCAGATTGCCCCGGTTATCGGCCAGAAGCTGCTTCATCTGAAAACGTCCGCCGGAGTCCAGATAGTTCAGTGGGTCGACATCCAGCACCGGGGATGCCGGATAGAAATCGTGCAGTACTTGCAAGGACGGCAAACCGGTCTTGAGACATTCCAGCGAGTGCCCAATCAACGACGAGATCATCACCCGGTTGACCGCATAGCGCTCCAGCAACCAGTGAAGAAACCCTGTATATCCTGTGTGGGCTCCTGTCGAATCACAGATCGGCGGGGTCAGCACCAGGTGCTGAACCCTGCCACGGTCAGTGCCCGACATGAAAAGACCCAGTTCCTGGCCATGCTCGAGGCCATCCCGATGTCCGCTGGACGCCAGCACCAGGTGATGGGCCTGTTCATCATGTCGGCATTGATCATCGATCCAGCGCGCAATACCGCCACCCCAGGAATGGGTGACATGCAGGATGACCGGCTTGCCGTCCAGGCCCGAATACGGCAGCGTGCGGATACCCTCGCGCTCAAGCTCGACCAACGCAGAACGCAAGTGACCGAGCGCGGCTCGCTCGGCCGCCACAGGTGTTTTGCCGACCTTCAGCGAGCGGGCCGGATCGACCAGGTAGAACTCATCGACCAGCGCCGTTCGAGGACCACGCCCACCGACGGCCGAGCGCTGTCGGGCGGTGGACAGAAAAACACAATCCGCTTCGGCATCGGCGACCGCGGTCCAGCGACACTCGGCGCAGTTGAAAACCAGCGCATCGATTGCTTCCGGCTCAATCCGCGTCTTCAGTCCGGCCAGCGGATTGAAGCGGTCTTCATGGTTGCCGGCAAACAGGGTTGATTCGGGCAGGCCCGGCCGTTGCACCATGCGGGCCAGCCGCTGGGCAAACTCGAACGGCAAGAGCAGGCCATGGCGAATCACCAGCAATCCATCGGCACCATCGTACTCATCCAGTGCATCGGCGATCGACCAGGGCGAGTCGGTCGAGCCTGAAACGGGCTTGATGTCGCGATCACCGACCAGTCGCCGTCGGGCGTAAATGGCGGAGTCCGGAAAATGCTGTCGCAATGTGGCCAGCCATTCATCGTCCAGTCCACCGCTTCGAGGCGGCCGGACAAAGATCGCAGGAGAAATCGTCCGGGCCCCGGACCCGGTCACGGGCGACTTGTCATCTGTGGAATCGGCGCTCATTGGAAGCTCAGGCCCGGTGACTGCTCAACACCCGGGCGCGAAAAGGTCCTGAAAGTCAATCGGTCATTATAACTTCCCCCGCTCCTGCAATAACGCGTGGTGGACTTCGACGCAATTGCTGCGGGTAGAATAGACCCGTGATCGCAAAGCTGCTGTCCCGACTCCTGATATTCGTACTTGGACTCGCACTGGGCACCCTTGGGCCCTGGCTGTGGTGGCTGGATCGCGAAGCCGGCCATCGCTTTGCCGAACGCCAATGGACCCAGGCCAGCCGAGTCTATGCCCGCCCCCTGGAACTGTATCCGGGCCTGGCCCTGGGACCGGATGACCTGGTCATCGAAATGCAGGCGGCCGGTTTGCAATCGGGTAATCCGCAAGATATCGGACGCTTCCAGCGCCGGGGCGCCGGCCTGGATATCCACGTCCCCGGGTTCAGCTTTCCCGACACCACCCAACCGCCGCAACGCGTGCAGTTGGAATTCTCCGGCAACCAGGTATCGGCCGTCCGCGGGGAGAACGACACTGCGGCGAGGCTGCTCAGACTGCCGCCGGCCGAACTGGGCAACCTGATGCCGCTGGATGATCGTGACCGCACCCTGGTGGCGCTTGCTGACTTTCCACCGCTGCTGGTCACCGGCATTCAGGCCGTCGAGGACCGCCAGTTCAACCACCATCACGGCATTGACCCTCGCGGCATGTTGAGAGCCGCCTGGGCCAACCTGCGCCACGGCCAGGTCGTCCAGGGTGGATCGACCATCACCCAGCAACTGGTCAAGAACCTGTTTCTGGAACCCGATCGCAAGCTGCTGCGCAAGTTCAACGAAGCCATCATGGCCATCAGCCTGGAGCGCCGGTTCGGCAAGGCGGAGATCCTCGAGGCGTATCTCAACGAGGTCTACCTGGGCCAGGACGGCGCCACGGCCATCCATGGTTTCGGACGCGCCAGTGAGCATTACTTCGGCCTTCCGGTCCAGGCGTTGTCGCCGGACCAGATCGCCCTGCTGGTCGGCATGGCGCGCGGCGCTTCTTGGTATCACCCGATTCGCAATCCCGAACGCGCCAAAGCGCGTCGTGACCGGGTGCTTGGCATGTTTTTCGAAACCGGACTGATTGACTCGACCACCCATGATCGCTCGGTGGCCCGACCACTGGATATCCAGAGCGATCGTCAGCGACGATCGCGCCGTCACGGCGAGTTTCTCGACCTGGTCGCGCGGCAACTGCGCCGCGATTATCGCGATCGCGATCTGCGCGATACCGGGCTGCGCATTTTTACCACCCTGGCACCATCGGCCCAGTCGCATGCCGAACGTGCGCTGACCGAATCGTTGCCAAGGGTCGAGGCCAGTCCCGATGAACTGCAGGGCGCCATCGTCCTGGTCGAACCGGCTTCCGGGGAAGTACGCGCCCTGGTCGGTGACCGACGCCCCGGTCAGCGCGGCTTCAACCGGGCCCTGGATGCACGCCGTTCGGTGGGTTCGGTGATCAAGCCTTTTGTCTACCTGCTGGCGCTGGCCCAGCCCGATCGATTCAACCTGGTCACGCCCTTGCAGGACCAGCCGATATCGGTGCCGATTGCCGGACAGCCCGACTGGCAGCCACGCAACTACGATGGCCAAAGCCATGGCGAGGTGCCGCTGCTGGATGCGCTGGCCCACTCGTACAACCAGGCCACCGTGCATCTGGGGCTGGACGTCGGACTGGCCGATCTGTTTCGCCTGCTGCGCCAGCTTGGCGTCGAGCCGGGCAGTGATCCGCATCCGTCGGCCTTTCTCGGCGCGCTCAGCCTGACGCCCATGCAGGTCGCCCAGCTCTATCAACCGCTGGCGGCCGAAGGTTACAGCACACCGTTGCGAGCGATTACCCAGGTGGTTGACTCTGACGGTCAGGCCATCGGTCGCTACCCGATGCGGATGCGTCCGATCCGTGACCGTGAAGCACTGGCGCTGCTGGACTATGCACTCAGACAGGCCGTCACCGACGGCACGGCCCGCAGCCTGTCCTGGCGGCTGCAATCCGATCCGGGCGTGCGCGGCAAGACCGGAACCACCAATGACCTGCGGGATGCCTGGTTCGTGGGATATACTCGCGACTGGCTGGGCGTGGTCTGGACCGGACGCGATGATCACGCAGCGGCCAACATCAGTGGCGCGGCCACTGCCGTGCCGGTCTGGGCGACATTGTTCGACCAGCTGCCGTTGACAGAACAACCGACGCACTGGCCGGAATCGATCGAATGGTACTGGGTCGACTGGCCAACACCCCTGCTGGCCGCTGAAGAATGTCCGGGCGCCCGGGCTGTTCCATTCATTGCCGGCAGTCAACCGGACGAACTTTCACCCTGCCTGAACAGCAGCCAGCGATCGCGCTGGCGTCGAGGCGGACGTTGACAAGAGAATTGCATGTACAGATTACCCACATCCTTTCCGAAGGCCCTTTCGATTGTGCTGTTTGCAAGCCTGATGGTCGCTTGTGCCACCCCGCCACCGGCATCGGTCGAAGACGACGCGGTCGCCGAGCGGGTGCGTGCGCCGACGCCGGAGGAACCGCGCGGGCTGCAGATCCGTCCGCTGCAGAACCCGGCCGTCGCCGAACTGACCGAGGCCGCCAGGCAAGCCGAAGAGGACGATGACCTGGAGCGCGCTGAACTGCTGCTGGAACGAGCGCTGCGGATTGAACCGCGAGATCCGGAGCTGCTTCAGCATCTGGCCGAGGTCAGCTTCAATCAGCAGGACTGGGAACAGGCCGAAAGCCACGCCAGCCGCTCGTTCGATGTCGGCCCACGAGTCGGCGAACTGTGTCGGCGCAACTGGCAGACCATTGCCATGGCGCGTGAGCAGATGGGATATCGGCACAGCGCCGAGCTTGCGCGTGAACGGCTGGAGGCCTGCCGGGTCGAGCCGCCGCCACGTTACTAGGATCATGGCGCCATGAGCCGGGAATTGGCTGACCTGTTCGGCAATGACGGTCCCCTGCCGGAGCTGCTCGACGGCTTTCGCCCGCGCGCTGGCCAGAGCAAGCTGGCCGCCACCATCGCTGAATGCCTGAAAGACAATAATGACCTGGTGGCCGAGGCCGCCACCGGCACCGGCAAGACCCTGGCCTACCTGCTCCCGGCGCTGTCGAGCAAGGGACGTTTCATCATCTCGACCGGTACGCTCAATCTGCAGGATCAACTATTCAAGCGCGACCTGCCGCTGGCGCTCAAGGCCACCGGCCGCGAACGGCGCATCGCGCTTCTCAAGGGACGCGCCAACTACCTGTGTCCTCAGCGCCTGGAGACCCATCTGGCCGATGACACCCTGCGCGACCAGGAGGTGGCCGGGGAACTGAGACTGGTCGAGCGCTGGGCTGGACAGACCGACACTGGAGAAATCAGCGAGATCGACGCCATCGGTGCAAATTCCCGGGTCTGGCCACTGGTCACCTCGACCCAGGACAACTGTCTGGGCGGCGATTGCCCCAAGCTCAAGGAGTGCCCGGTTGCGCTGGCTCGCCGCAATGCCCAGGAGGCCGACCTGGTGGTGGTCAATCATCACCTGCTGTTTGCCGATCTGGCCCTCAAGCACACCGGCTTCGGCGAAGTGCTGCCCGGCGCCAGCGCCATCATCATCGACGAAGCCCACCAGGTGCCCGAAACCGCCATGCGCTTTTTTTCACGCGGTTTGAGCGCCTGGCAGTTGCGCGAACTGGCCGGCGACACCCTGGCCGCCGCCGGCCAGACGCCGGGCACGCTGAACCTGGTGCGCGAGCCGGTCGAGAATTTGCGCGGCACCCTGGACCAGGCCATCTCGGCCTGTGTCGATCTGCCCGCACGCGGCGACTTTAGCCGACTGGAAAGCCGCCGGCAGGAATTCGAAACGCTGGCGCGAGTCCTGGGTGAGCTGAACAATGCCCTTGACCCACTGGCCGAGCAAAGTCGGGAGATGAGCAACTGTGCAGACCGTGCCGTCCAGTTGCTCGACGGCCTGACGGCATTTCTGTCCGGCCAGGAGGGATACGTGCGCTGGTTCACCTGCCGACGCGGGCACTTTGCGCTCAACCTGACACCGCTGGATGTCGCCACCCCCTTGAAGGCACTCAGGGCAGACAACTCAGCCCCGTGGATCATGACCTCGGCAACCCTGGCCGTGGGCGGTCGCTTCGATCACTTTACCCGTCGCCTCGGACTGGAAGCGGCTTCCGAACTGGTCATCGACAGCCCCTTTGACTACCCCGGCCAGACCCGCTTGTGGCTGCCCGAGCACATGCCCGAGCCGGGTGATTTCAGCCATACCGACACCTTGATGGAGCGCATTGTGCCGCTGCTTCGGGCCAACAGCGGGCGTGCCTTCCTGCTATTCACCTCTCATCGCGCACTCAAGCAGGCCTCCGAATGGCTGCGCGCCCACACCGATTTCAACCTGCTGGTCCAGGAACAGGCCCCGCGCCATGTCCTACTCAAGCGCTTCCGGCAAATACCGCGCAGCATCCTGCTCGGCGCGGCCAGCTTCTGGGAGGGCGTGGATGTGCCCGGTCAGGACCTGTCACTGGTAGTGATCGACAAGCTGCCGTTCGCCGCGCCCGATGATCCGGTCCTGGAAGCCACTCTGAAAGCGGTACGCGAAGCCGGCGAGAATCCGTTTACCACAGTCCAGTTACCTCAGGCGGTATTGGCCCTTAAACAGGGCGCCGGCCGCCTGATCCGCCAGGCCGAGGATTTCGGCGTCCTGGTCATCGGCGACCCCAGACTCAAAACCCGCGCCTACGGCAAACTGTTCATCAAGAGCCTGCCTCCCATGACCCCCGTCAAGAGCGCCGAAGAAGCCGCCACCTTCCTCCGCCACCACCACTCCCTGACCCCCGAATAGGTCAGGGGGAAGACGGAAGACGG
>SLKT01000068.1 GCA_007134485.1 Wenzhouxiangella sp.
CCGACCGGCCCGAATACCTCGTCCATCCAGGCGCGCTCCTCGGGCAGGAAACCGGAATTCTTCTGGTTGGATTTCCAGTTCTTCAGGTCGATTTCCTTGTGAGCGATGTTCCAGTCGCCGCAGATGATGTAGTCACGCCCATCGCCGGCCATGGCCTCGAGCATCGGCTTGAAACGATCCATGCAGCGGTATTTGAACTGCTGACGCTCGTCTTTTGACGTACCCGAGGGCAGATAGAGCGAAATCACGCTGAGATTGCCGAAGTCAGCCTGCAGCCAGCGCCCTTCCCGGTCGAAATCCTCCCAGCCGACCCCATAGCTGACCCGGTCGGGCTGGAAGCGCGAATACAGCGCCACGCCGGAATAGCCCTTCTTTTCGGCATCGTGATAGAAGCAATGGTAGCCAGGCGGGAAAAAATGCCGGTCGACCAGTTGATGCAACTGGGCCTTGGTTTCCTGGATACAGACAAAATCCGCCTTCTGTTTCGGCAGCCATTCGAAAAAACCCTTGCGGGCGGCGGCGCGAATGCCGTTGGCATTGAGAGAGATGACGCGCATGCGTTTTTATAGAAATCCGGACCAGGCGGTATGGTAACCGTTTGAGTAATTTCGAATTACACCACACCATTCATTGACCCGCGACTACGGGAGCGCAAACATTGGCATCGCATTGCCAGATAATTGAACCTGCCCCTTGGCCCGGAGGTCCAGTACTGTCATGACATCAACAGACCCCTCCAGCATCCTGGAACGACTGATCCAGCAAGCGCTCAAGCTACCGCCTGGACAGCGTGCCGAGTATATCGAACAGGAATGCGATGACCCGGACCTGCGCGCCCAGGCACATAGCCTGCTGGCCGAGGAAGATGCGGCCACCGTTCAACTTGGCGAGGAGCTGGAATCCGGCCTGGCAGACAGCCCGGATGCCGATGCAATGGTCGGTCGGCGAATCGGCGAGTTCCGCATTGTCGACAAGCTCGGTGAGGGCGGCATGGGCGCGGTGTTTCTGGCCGAGCGAGAAGGCGAGAGCTTCGAACAGAAGGTGGCCATCAAACTGGTCGGCAGCGCGATGGGCGAGGAAGCCAGGCGACGGTTCGAAATCGAACGGCAGATCCTGGCCAGTCTCAATCATCCCAATATCGCCCACCTGATCGGCGGCGGCACCAGTGCCGAGGGCCAGGCCTACATCGTCATGGAATATGTCGAAGGTGAGCCGATTGATCGCTATTGCGATCGTCATCGCCTGGACGTGGACGAGCGAATCGATTTGTTCATGCGCGTGGCCGGCGCCGTGCAGCATGCCCACCGACACCTGATCGTCCACCGTGACATCAAACCGGGCAATGTACTGGTGACGGCCGACGGCCAACCCAAGCTGCTGGACTTCGGCATTGCACGGGTGATCAATCCGGTGCAGGATCCGCAGCGACCGACCACCCGAATGCTTGCGTTGACGCCCGAGTACGCCAGCCCCGAACAAATGCGCGGCGAGTCTGTCACCACGGCCAGCGATGTTTATGCCCTGGGATTATTGCTGTACGAACTGCTGACCGGCGCACGCTGCCAGGACTTGACCGGCACCCGACCCGAACAGGCCGAGCGTGCCGTGACCTCGCTGGTTCCCGATAATCCAAGCCAGATGGTCAGCCGCACTAGGAAGGCTCGCCTGCCGCCGGACCGGGTGGCCGAACTTCGACGCACCACCCCGCACGCCCTGGCTCGCCGTCTGTCCGGCGACCTGGATGCCATCTGCATGATGTGCCTTCGCAAGGAACCGGAGGACCGCTATCGTTCCGTGGCCGGATTGCTGGATGATCTGCAGGCCCACCGCGAGGGTTTGCCAATCAAGGCGTCCGGGACCAGTCGCTGGTACCGGGCCGGCAAGTTCGTGCGTCGCAATGCCCTGGCGGTGGGCGCAGGATTAGTGATTGCCGTGCTGGTGCTCTCGGCGACCGTGACGCTGGCCTTGATCAACGCCGAACTGGTCGAACAACGCAACCGCGCCCTGATTGCCGAGCAGTCTGCCGAGGATCGGGCCGAAGCGCTGGCCCGAGTGTCGCGATTCCAGACCGAGCAACTTGGTGCGCTGGATCCGCAAGCCTTCGGACTGCGCATCCGTGACGGCCTGCTCGAGCAATGGGCCGGAGAGGAGTTCAGCGATTTCAACGCCGATGCCGGCATGGCCCTGCACTCGGTCAATTTCACCGACCTGGCGCTGGATGCGCTGGAAACGGGACTGTTCGACCAGACCGCCACGGCCATAGAACAGGGCTTTGCCGACCAGCCGCTACTGCGCGCCAGCCTGTTGCAATCGTTCGCCGATACCCTGCGCAACATTGGCCTGTACCAACGTGCCGAAATCGCCCAGCTCGAGGCGCTCGAGTTGCGCTCATCTCACCTTGGCGATGATCATCCCGATACCCTGACATCGCGCCACAGACTGGGTCAATTGCACACCGACCAGGGGCGCCTGGATGAGGCGCTGGAGTTGATCGAGGCTGTTCGGGACATGCGCCTGGACCTGCTTGGCGAAGACCATCCGTCCACACTGGAGACCCTGCTAAGCCTGGCCCAGATCCATGTCGGGCGCGGCGCGCTGGAACAAGCCAAGTCATTGCTGGAGGATTTGTTGACCCGGCAACGGGAACAATTCGGTGATGAACACCCCACCACGATCTCCGCATTATCGAGCCTCGGCGGTGTCCTGCTTCGCCGTGGCGAGATCGAAGCCAGTCGTGAGTTGCTGTATGCATCGCTGGAAGCGAGCCGACAGGTCCATGGCGAAGAGCACTTGCACAGCATCAACGCACTGAGCAATCTGGGCGCGAGCTACCAGCTCGCAGAAGATTTCGAACAGGCCGAAAGGCATGCGCGCCAGGCTCTCGAGCAGTACCGGCCGGTGCTGGGTCGAGACCACATGCGCACCTTGCGAACCCAGTCCAACCTGGCCTCGATCTATCGCGCCCAGGGGCGACTCGAGGAGGCCAGGGACCTGCAGATCGATACGCTGGAGCGCATGCGCGCCACACTCGGGCCGGACCACCCCGACACCCTGGGCACCGAGCACAATGTCGGCATGGCCTATTGGACGCTGGGTGATGTCGAGCAGGGTCGCGATTACATGGAGAGCTCGCGCCAGGCCTTCATTGAGCTGGGCGGCGCCAGCCACTTCGGCGCGGTGGGCGCGGCCATCAACCTGGCCCGGCTCGAGGTCGAGCAACAGCGCTTTGATGCCGCCATCGATCCCCTGATGGAGTCCTGGGAGGCACTGGATGTAGACTCACCCAACTCCCGGGCAAAATCCATCGCCGCCGAGCTGGCTGAAGTCTACACTGCCTGGCACGAGGTCGATTCCGACGCCGGTCACCAGGATCGAGCCGCTCACTGGACCGGCGAAGCCGAACACCTGGATCAGCTATTGAGGTCTTCTGAATAAATCTCGGTCCACACCTCAAACGCGCGCATTGCCTTCGTGGCCCGCCAATGGATTGAGGATATTGCGCTGACTCAAGTCTTACCGATTCAATACAATAGGGTCATGATGGCAAGGTGGACACAGGATTTTCTCGATCTGGCGTCAAGTTACCAGGCTTTGCGCTTTGGACAATTCACGCTCAAGTCCGGGCGTGTGAGCCCGTATTTTTTCAATGCCGGCGCCTTTGACGACGGTGCCGCAATCGACACCCTTGCACGCTGCTACGCCGGGGCCATTGAGGCCAGCGGCGTCGAGTTCGACATGCTGTTCGGGCCGGCCTACAAGGGCATTCCCCTGGCCGCGGCGATCGCCATCAGCCTGCATCGGGACTTCAACCGCAATGTGCCATTCGCCTTCGATCGCAAGGAAGCCAAGGACCATGGTGAAGGCGGCATCATCGTGGGTGCGCCGCTGGCGGGCCGGGTGATGATCGTCGACGATGTCATTTCGGCCGGAACCTCGGTGGACTCTTCTCGCCGTTTGATCACCGAGCATGGCGCCACGCCGGTGGCCGTGGCGATCGCACTGGATCGCCAGGAATGCGGTCAGGACCGTGAGCGCTCCGCGGTACAAAGCGTTCGCGAAAGCGGTCTGGACGTGATCAGCGTTGCGGGTCTGGACGACCTGGTCGCCTGGCTGAAGAACCGCGATCCGGAAAGTGGGGACCTCGAGCCCATGCTGAACTATCAATCCAGATACGGAGTCTGATCGGGCATGTTGATTCGATTCGCCTGTTTGTTACTGGCCGCCTCACTGGCCGGCGCCGCCATGGCCCAGACGGTGTATCGCTGGGTGGACGAAAACGGCGAGGTTCATTACGGCCATGCTGTCCCGTCCGAACACGCCCATCGGGGTTACGACCGGCTGCGTGGCGATGGCACGGTGCGCGAACGGGTACCACCGGCCATGACACCCGAGGAACGGGCCGAACGGGCCGAGCAACTGGCGCGTGAAGCCGAGCTCGAGGCCGAGCAGCGCAGCCAGGAGTCCCGGGATCGCATGCTTCTGGCCCAGTACCGCTCCGAGCAAGACATCATCGATACCATGGAGACCCAGATCGCAGGCATTCATGCGCGCCGCAACGAGACGCGCCGGGACCTCGATCGGGTCGCCGGTCGGTTTGAAAACCTGATCGGCCGGGCAGCCGAGGAAACCCGCGAAGGTCGTGATGTCCCCGAGCAATTGCGCGAGGATATCCAGTCAACACGTGATCGCATGGGCGAGTTGCGAGACCGCCTTGATGAATTCGATGACGAGGAAGAGGGACTTCGCAATCACTATGCCGGTCAACTCGAGCGATTCCGCGAGCTCACCGGGTCGGGCTCACACTGAACGCCTTGGGCGGACAGCACGGAATGTTCACCCGCTGTCCCGGTTGCCAATCCGTCTATCGCCTTGAAGCCACCACCCTGGTCGAGGCGGCCGGCGTGGTGCGCTGCAGCCAATGCGGCAGAACGTTCAACGCCCTGTCTCACCTGTTCGATCAGCATCCAGCCGGTGACCAGGCGCCATTGAGCGGAACCGGAATTCCTCCGCTGCTTGACCAGGCCACGGTCGAGCAGGTGGAGCTGCCGTGGGCGACTTCTGAAGTCGAAAGGCCTTCCGGACCAGCCCCACTGCTCGACTTTGCCGAACCCGGTCCCGAGCAGTCCGAGACTGGAACGCACTGGGCCTGGAGGGCGGCCGCGCTGGTATTGACCCTGGCACTCGGGGCCCAGATCGTTGTGCATTGGCAGACGCCGGGCTCGCCGATCCAGCGCCTGGTGAACGGTGAACAGGGCTCGGGAACGGACGCCTCGGCACGGGTTCAGGTCATTTCGCGGGACATGCACCGCCACCCCAGCCTGGACGATGCCATCATCGTCAGTGCGACGCTGCGCAACCCGACCGATGATCAACTCGACTGGCCGACCCTCGAGGTCCATCTGTATGATCCCAGTCAGCAGGTGCTCGGCGCGCGTCGGCTGCAGCCCGAGGAATACCTTGGTGATGCCGATACGGTCGATCGGGGCATGGCGCCCGATGTGATGGTTCCGGTGGTCCTGGAATTCGTGGTTGGAACGACCGACCCAACCGGCTTCGAGCTGCGCTTCCCGAACTGAGTCATTGGTCACGCAAGTGGGCCGGATCCGGAGCCTCCGGCCGCTGTGAGCTGTGCTATCGTATGCCGTTACTTGCGTACCGCCTGATAGACGAAATGATCAGTGAGGGAATCCTTTGAATTTCGGCCCGAAGAGCTCCGGAGTTTGCCTGCATGAATTTGTGCGTGGCGTAGTCGAGCAGTATCTGGACGACATGGGCTCGACGCCCCCGGACAATCTCTACCAGGTGATCCTGTCCGAGGTGGAGCGTCCCCTGATCCGCACCGTGCTGGAGCATACCCAGGGCAACCAGTCGCGGGCGGCGGAAATTCTCGGCATCACTCGTGCCACCCTGCGCAATCGCATCCAGCGATACGAGCTTAACGGACACTGAGGCAGACTCCGCAACCATCATGACCATGGCAGGCAAGCGCGCGGCACTGATCAGCGTGTCGGACAAGACCGGACTGCTCGAACTGGCCCGTTCACTGGCCGATGGTGGATGGCAGATTCTGTCGACCGGGGGCACCGCGCGAGCGCTGCAGGAAGCCGGATTCACGGTCAGGGAAGTGGCCGAGCACACCGGTTTCCCCGAGATCATGGGCGGTCGGGTCAAGACCCTGCATCCAAAAATCCACGGCGGCATTCTGGCCCGGCGCGGCGATGATGACGATGTGCTGATCAAGCACGACATTGCGCCCATCGACCTGGTCGTGGTCAATCTCTACCCTTTTGCCACCACGGTGGCCGAACCGGACTGCAGTCTGGACGAGGCGATCGAGCAGATCGACATTGGTGGGCCGGCCATGCTGCGCGCGGCCGCCAAGAACCATGCCGATGTCTGCGTGCTGTGCGATCCCGCCGATTACGGTACGGTCAGCGCAGGGTTGCCCGAGCTGCCTGATGCTTCGATTCGGCAAAAACTGGCGATCAAGGCCTTTGCCCATACTGCAGCCTACGACGGTCAGATCAGCCAATACCTGGCAACAACGATCGAACACAATCCCCTGCCCTCGGTGATCAACGTCCAGCTCGACCGGGTGGCCGCGCTGCGCTACGGCGAGAATCCGCACCAGGCAGCCGGGGTATACCAAGAGCACGGCCGCAAGGCATCGGGGCTGGCCGGTACCAAACCACTGCAGGGCAAGGCGCTGTCCTACAACAACCTGCTCGACGCCGATGCCGCCTGGTCGGGCGTGCAATCGCTCGGTCACGAAGCGGCTTGCGTGATCATCAAGCACACCAATCCGTGTGGAGCGGCCCTGGGTGTCGATTCGGCCGATGCCTGGCGCAAGGCGCTCGCTTGCGATCCGACCTCGGCCTTCGGCGGCATTGTCGCGTTCAACCGCGAGCTGGATGAATCGCTGGCCGAACAACTGGTCCAGCGTTTCCTGGAAGTCATCATCGCGCCGTCGGTCAGCGAAGCTGCGCTGAAGCGATTGTCCGACAAGCCCCGGTTGCGCGTCATCACGCCACCATCCAGCCAGGCTCCGGAGGTGGAGCTGCACGCCATCGACGGTGGCTGGCTGGTTCAACAATCCGACAATGACCGGCAAGCATCGGAGCTGAAGGTGGTGACCAGGCGCCAACCCGGTGATCAGGAACTGGCCGATTTGCGCTTTGCCTGGCAGGTGGTTCGGATGGTGCGCTCCAACGCCATCGTTTACGCCAGTGATCAGGCGACCATTGGCATCGGCGCCGGGCAGATGAGCCGGGTGGACTCGGCTAGAATCGGCGCCCTCAAGGCCGAGGATGCCGAGCTGTCACTGGACGGCGCGGTCATGGCCTCGGACGCCTTCTTCCCGTTTGCCGACAGCATCGAGGCAGCCGCCGAACGCGGCGTGCGCGCCGTCATCCAACCCGGCGGCTCGATGCGCGATGAAGAAGTCATTGAAGCATGCAACAGACATGACATCGCAATGGTTTTCACCGGAACGCGCCATTTCCGCCATTAGGCGGAAGGGGAGACGGGAGACGGGAGACGGAAGACGGGAGACGGAGGCCGAAAGGAGTCTGCGGCAACCCGGCGAAGCCACGGTACAATAACCTCTGGCAAAACCCAATCGAAGTCTCCCCCAATGAAAATCCTCATCATCGGTGGTGGTGGGCGTGAGCATGCGCTGGCCTGGAAGTGTGCACAATCGGCGCTGGTCGACGAGGTACTGGTCGCACCGGGTAATGCCGGAACCGCCACGGAAAAGGGCGTGCGCAATGTCGATGTCGACGCCGAGGATCTCGATGGACTGCTTGAACTGGCGCACCGTAAATCGGTGGCGCTGACCATCGTCGGGCCCGAAGCACCGCTGGCAGCCGGCGTGGTCGATCGATTCGAACAGGCCGGGCTGAAGTGTTTTGGCCCCTCGGCCGACGCGGCGCGCCTGGAGTCATCCAAGGCGTTTGCCAAGGAATTCATGACCCGGCACGGCATCCCCACCGCCGGCTACGCGGTGGTCGAGGCAGTCGATGAGGGGCTGCGCTTCATTCGGTCATTGACCTTCCCCGTGGTACTCAAGGCAGATGGACTGGCGGCCGGCAAGGGCGTGGTGATTTGCGAAGACGAGCGCCAGGCCCGTGAGACGCTCGAGGATATGCTTTCGGGTGAGTCCTTCGGGCAAGCCGGGCATCGAGTCGTGATCGAGGAATTCCTGGTGGGCGAAGAAGCCAGCTTCATCGTCATCGCCCGCAATGGAAAGATGGTGCCGCTGGCCACCAGCCAGGATCACAAGCGGCGCGATGAAGGCGACGAAGGTCCCAACACCGGCGGCATGGGCGCCTATTCGCCCGCTCCGGTCATTGACCAGGCCCGGCATGAGCGCATTATCGACGAGGTGATCCAGCCGACCCTGCAGGGCATGCAGGATGATGGTCATGCGTTCACCGGCTTTCTGTATGCCGGGTTGATGCTGACCCCGAACGGGCCGAAGGTGCTGGAATTCAATGTGCGCTTTGGCGACCCCGAAACCCAGCCGATTCTGATGCGCCTGCAGTCCGATCTGGTCGCCACCGTGCTCAAGGTGCTGGCCGGCGACATCGACAAGGTCGAGCTGGACTGGGATGAGCGCACCGCCCTGGGCATCGTCATGGCCGCCGGCGGTTATCCGGGCAGTTATGCCAAGGGCAAGCCCATCACCGGCCTGGACCAACCGTTCCCCGAACACGTCAAGGTCTTTCATGCCGGCACCACCCTGGATGATTCCGGAACAGTGGTCACCAGCGGTGGCAGGGTTCTTTGCGTGACAGCACTCGGTGACGATGTCGCCGCAGCACGCGCCGAAGCACTCAAGTCACTGGCCGTCATCGGCTTCCAGGACGCCTTCTTCCGCGCCGATATAGGACATAAGGCGATGGACAGAACGGCTGATCGAAGCTGACCGATGAGGATTGAGCGCAGGTGCGATATGGAGCTTCTTGAAATGTCGGGACTCGGGTCCCGGTAACTCCCATGGACGTCTCCCACCTCCTCGACGAACTCAACGACCCGCAACGCGAAGCGGTCACCGTCGATGATGGGCACGTGCTGGTGCTGGCCGGGGCCGGCTCGGGCAAGACCCGGGTGCTGGTCCATCGCATGGCCTGGCTGATCCAGGTCCATCATGTCTCGCCCATGAGCCTGCTTGCGGTGACCTTTACCAACAAGGCGGCCGGCGAAATGCGTGGTCGCGTGGGTCAGCTTCTGAACCTGCGCCCGGAAGGATTGTGGATCGGGACCTTTCACGGCATCTGTCACCGATTGCTGCGCATGCACTCGGCCGAGGTTGGACTTCCGGATACCTTTCAGATCCTGGACTCAGACGATCAATACCGGCTGATCCGGCGAGTCATCCGTGACATGGAGCTCGACGAGGGCGAATTTCCGCCGCGCCAGATTCAGGGTTTCATCAATCATCACAAGGACGAGGGTCGCCGCCCCGACGGGATCGAATGTTTCGATCACTCGTTCCAGGCGCAGCAGGTCGCCATTTATCGCCAGTACCAGGACTACTGCGAGCGTTCGGGGCTGGTCGATTTTGCCGAATTGCTGCTGCGCACCCTCGAGCTGCTGCGCGACAACGAAGCGCGCCGCAAGCACTACCAGGACCGCTTCTCGCACATTCTGATCGACGAGTTCCAGGACACCAACACCCTTCAATACGCGTTGGTTCGCTTGCTCAGCGGTGATCTCAATCGCATGTTCGTGGTCGGCGACGATGATCAGTCCATCTATGGCTGGCGCGGCGCCAAGGTCGAGAACGTCAGCCATTTCGACCGCGACTTCAACCCGCAGGTGGTTCGCCTGGAACAGAATTACCGCTCGACGGCGACCATCCTGGAAGCAGCCAACCGGGTTATTGATCACAACGCCGAACGCATGGGCAAGAACCTGTGGACCGAAGGTGACCGCGGCGAGCCGATTCGCCTGTTTGCGGCCTGGAACGCCGAGGAGGAAGCCGAGTTCATCATCGCCCGCATCCAGGACTGGATCGAGCAAGGCAACAAAGCCTCGGAAGTGGCCGTCCTGTATCGCTCCAATGCCCAGTCGAGATTGTTCGAGCAGGCCCTGCTGCGCGAGGACATTCCCTACCGGGTCTACGGGGGATTGCGCTTTTTCGAGCGAGCCGAGGTCAAGGACGCCATGGCCTACCTGCGCCTGATGCACAACGCCAATGACGATGCCGCCTTCGAGCGGGTGGTCAACCTGCCGGCCCGTGGCATTGGGCAGCGCACCGTGGCACTGGTCAGGGACCATGCCCGCGCCAACGCACTTTCGTTATTCCAGGCGGCCACGGAACTGGTCGAGCGCAATGGCATGAGCGCCCGGGCCGCCAATGCCATGCGCGTGTTCCTGACCCTGATTCATGATCTGACCGAGACCCATCGTGACAGTGATCTGGGCGAGGCACTGGATGCGGCCATCAAGCGGGCTGAACTGCAAGCCTGGTACGAAAGCCGGGAACCATCCGACCGCGCCGAGGCGCGATCGGAAAACCTGGCCGAACTGGTGCGCGCCGCCGACAGCTTCGACCAGCCTTTCGAAGACGAACAGGCCGGCCTGAGTCCGACTGCCTCGTTTCTGGCCCAGGCCGCCCTGGAAGCCGGCGAACACCAGGGCGAGCGCTGGGAAGATTGCGTACAACTGATGACCCTGCACTCGGCCAAGGGGCTGGAGTTTCCGCTGGTGTTCATGGCCGGCATGGAAGAGGGTCTGTTCCCGCATCGGAAATCCGTCGAAGAGCCCGGCCGGCTGGCCGAGGAACGCCGGCTCTGTTATGTCGGCATGACCCGGGCCATGCAGCAGCTCTACATCACGCATGCCGAATCGCGCATGCTGCACGGCCAGACCGGCATTTCCCGACCGTCTCGTTTTCTGGCCGAAATCCCGAGCGAATTGAGCGAGGATCTGAGACCCGGATCCAGGGCAGCTCCGGCTGCGGTCGGAAAGACGCCGGAGCCGGCCGACGGCATTCGCCTGGGTGAACGGGTCAGTCACGCCCGGTTCGGCAGTGGTACGGTCGTCAATATCGAGGGCCAGGGTCCGAATGCCCGCATCCAGGTCAATTTCGAATCGGCCGGCTCCAAGTGGCTGGTGCTGGCCTATGCCAACCTGGAGCCATCCGGGTGAAACCGGTCTCATTCGAGTCAACTGGCATTGCCGGGCTTGCGCGGCACGCCGGCGCCTTGCCCGTGCTGGCGCTGCATGGCTGGCTGGACAATGCCAATTCCTTTCTCGGATTATCCGAACACCTCGACGGCATCGATCTGGTCGCCATCGACTTTCCGGGGCATGGCCTGTCGCAGACTCGCCCCGAAGGCGCCCGTTTCTACTTCGATGATTATGTCTTCGATGTCTTGACCTTGGCCGACACGCTGGGCTGGGACCGGTTTCACCTGCTGGGACACTCGCTCGGCGGTGCGGTCTCCAGCCTGGTGGCCGCCGCCTGCCCGAATCGGGTGCTTTCCATGGTCCTGATCGAAGGCCTGGGACCGATGAGCGCCCCGGCCGACCGGACGGCTTCGGGCTGGCAGAAGGCGGTCAAGGCCAGCCAACTTCGTCCGCGCCGGGTTCATGCCGACCGCGACAGTGCAATCAATGCGCGGGCCCGCAACAGCGACCTGACGGTGGCCGAAGCCACGACCCTGGCCGTGCGCGGCCTGAAGGCGGTCGATGACGGGTATTCCTGGTCTCACGACCTGCGCCTGACCTGGCCATCCACCCATCGCTACACCGAGTCACAGGTTCTGGACCTGCTCAAGGCCATCAAGGCGCCGGTACTCAATATCTACTCCGACCCGCCCAGCGGCATTCTGCCAGAGCGCATTCTCGAACGGCGCCTGGCGGCACTCAATCAACGCAAGCTGTTTTCCCATCCGGGCGGACATCACTTGCATATGCAGCATCCGGACATTATCGGTCCACTCATCAAGGAATTTTTTCATGAACACAACCAGGACTTCGTGGCACAAGAACATTCCGACTGAACAACGCCTGATCTTTGCCCTGGATGTACCCGATCTCGACCAGGCCAGGCAACTGATTCACACGCTCGGCGATTCAGTACATTTCTACAAGCTCGGGCTGGAGCTCTTTCTCAGCGGCCATTACTTTGAGCTGGCCGCCGAGCTCAAGGACAAGGGCAAGCGGATCTTTGCCGATCTCAAGCTGTTCGATATTCCACCGACGGTGGGACGAGCGGTGGCGCAACTGGCCCGGCACGAGGTCGATTTCCTGACCGTCCACGGTAATGACCGCATGCTCGAAGCCGCCGTGGAAAATCGCGGCAACACCGGCATCCTGGCAGTGACCGCCCTGACCAGCCTGGACCGGGGTGATCTAGATGATCTGGGCTTTGCCTGCGATGTCGAGGCACTGGTGCTGTCTCGCGCCCGGCGCGCCCTTGACCTCGGTTGCACCGGGGTCATTTCCTCCGGTCTCGAAGCAGCCGCCCTGCGCCGCCAGGTCGATCACGCCCTGACCGTGGTCTGTCCCGGCATTCGCCCGGTGGACAATACCGATGAGCAGAAAAGAACCCTGTCTGCCGCCGATGCATTCGCCGCCGGGGCCGACTACATCGTCGTCGGCCGCCCCATCCGCGACGCCCGGGATCCGCGCGCAGCGGCCGAATCCCTGCAAACCGAAATCGCCACCGCCTTAAGGAGCCTCTGAACAACTCTGCGCAGAGTTATTCAGAGGCTCCTTAACCTCTTCCTGATTAGCATCGTGTCTCAGCAGACATTGGCAATTACGATGGACGGTGCTGCTGCAAGCCGTCCTCGGGTGGTGGATTTCGCTGAAGGCCTCGCCACCGCGTCGAACTGAAGCGGAATTTACCACCCGAGGACGGCTTTAGCCAGAACGAAGCCCGACCACTGAGACACGACGCTAATCAGGAACCTCTTAACCCTTTGCCCTTTCGCCCTTTTGCCCATTAGCCCCCCTTTCCCGAGACTGGAAAACACGTATAGTCAGTAGGTTACATGACTTTTATAAAGTAACTTGACACACAACGCGCCTTAACCTACCATTAACGCTGAGGGTTGCATGCGGATGCGGTCTCTCAAGTAAACAATCAACAATACCAGCGCCTTTGCGCGCACTGGCAAAACCTCTACCGGGCAAGACGCCATGTCGCGCCCGGTTTTTTTGTTCATCGAGGCCGGCGGGGGGCGATGGTAAACTAATGTGCCCTTCTCCCCAGACTTCTAACCCCGATGAGTGAGCCCGGCCGCCTGAAATTGCTGCTGCACCGCGCATACCTGGCCTGGGCGGGTCTGATTCGTCGGGTGCTGCACTGGTGGGTGCGCAGCACCGTGTTGCCGGAAGACCTGGATGAACTCGAACTTGATCCGGAACGTCCGGTCTTTTACGTCCTCGACAACTTCGCATTCACCTCTATGCTGATTCTCGATGAGGTCTGTCGCAAGCTTGAGTGGCAGCGCCCGACCGAGGCTCTGGAGTTGGAAAACCGCCGATTTTCCAGGCGCTACGGCGCCAGCCGGCGATACCAGGGGCTGTTCATACGACGGCCTGAGAAACGCCGGCATTCGCCCATACTCAAGGAGTTGCTGACCGGCCTGGAACCCGAGGAATTCGGCAAGATTCAAATCGTTCCCGTCACTGTCCTGGTCGGTCGCGCGCCCGACACTGAAGACAGCATCTTCAAGATTCTGTTCTCGGAGAACTGGGATGTGGGGGGTCGCTTCAGGCGACTGTTCAGTACGTTGATCAACGGTCGCGCGACCATGGTTCAATTTGGCAAACCGGTCGATCTTGAGCGAGTCTTTGCCGATACGGAAGACTGCGAACAGGCGTTGGGCCGACTGAGCCGGGTCCTGAGAGTGCATTTCAAACGGGTTCGGACGTCGGCCATTGGCCCTGATCGCTCACACCGTCGAACCCTGGTCGAAAAGGTGGTGCGGAGTGAGTCGGTACGTCAGGCCATTGCCGCCAAGGCCAAACGTGACAATATCAGCCCGGAAAAGGCCCAGATGGTGGCTCGCGACTATGCTCGCGAAATCGCCGCCGATTATTCCTACACGCTGATCCGTATCGGTGAACTGCTGCTGACCTGGTTCTGGAATCGCATTTATCGTGGTATTCGGGTCAACCATTTCAGCGGCTTTCGCGATGCGGCCCCGGGCCATGAAGTCATATATGTCCCCTGTCACCGCAGCCACATCGATTACCTGCTGCTGTCATACCTGCTGTACCGCCGTGGATTCGTGCCGCCACATATTGCCGCCGGGGTTAATCTCAATATGCCGCTGGTCGGACAGGTGTTACGGCGCGGCGGGGCGTTCTTTCTGCGACGGTCGTTCCGGTCCCAGCCGTTGTACGCAGCCGTGTTCAATGAATATGTCTCCGTGATCCTGAGTCGCGGTGTCGCGCTGGAGTACTTCATCGAAGGTACACGCTCGCGGACCGGGCGGCTGCTGCCGCCACGCGCCGGCATGCTGTCGATTACCGTGCGCGCCTTCTTGCGTTACCGGAACCGCCCGGTGCTCTTCCAGCCGGTCTACATCGGATACGAGCGTCTGGCCGAAGGCAGTGCCTACATTTCCGAATTGTCCGGCCGCCAGAAGAAGCAGGAATCCCTGGCTGATTTCAGAAATGTCATCAACATCATGCGCAAGAACTACGGGGAGGTGACGGTCAGTTTCGGGGAACCGGTGCTGCTTCATCATCTGCTCGACAAGCATCATCCGGAATGGATGCGCGAACCACCCAATGGCGACAGTCGGCCGGCCTGGTTAAGCGGCCTTGTCAACGACCTGGCCGAACGGGTCATGGTCAACATCAACCGATGCGCGCACGTCAACCCGGTCAATCTGCTCGCCACCGCGCTGCTTGCCAGCCGCAAGCATGCCCTGGATGAAGAGGACCTGGCGCGCACCATTGACCTGCTCAAGCACATCATCGAACACACCCGACCCAGCGACAGGATCACGGTCACCGAAATGACGGCCGATCAGATCATCGATTATGGTCTCGAGCTGGGCATCATCGAGCGTCACGAACATCGACTCGGAGCGATCGTTCGCACCGACCCCACCAGCGCGGTACTGTTGACCTATTTCCGCAACAACACTGCGCATCTGCTGGCGATGTGCGCCTGGATCGCCTGCTGTTTTCTCAATTCGCAAAGGGTCAGCAAGTCACGCATTCGCGATTTGAGCATGAAAGTCTATCCGTTCCTGCGCCGCGAGCTGTTCCTGCCCTGGCAGAACGAGGAACTGGAAGAAGTCATCGGGCGCTGCGTGGATACCCTGATCGAGCTCGACCTGTTGCGTTCGACCGGTGACCGGCTGCAACGTGCACCGGGTGGCAGCGACCATGCTTATTACCTGCGTCTGCTCGGCAATAGCCTGATCCAGACCTTCGAACGATACTTCATTACCGTCTCGGTTCTGGTCAAGAACGGTTCGGGTAAGCTGACCCGTCAACAGCTGGAGCAGTTATGCATCCTGTGTGCCCAGCGCATCTCCCTGCTGCACGAGTTCGAAGCCCCGGAATTCTATGATCGCACCCTGTTCAAGCAATTCAACGAGTCGCTGACCGCAAGCGGGATTCTCAGCCGGGATGATGATGGATGCCTGGTCTTCGATCAACGCCTGGAACAGTTTGCACGTGACTCCCGCCTGATCCTGGACAAGGAAATCCGCCACACCATCATCCAGACCGCGCCCGAGGTACTGGAGCTTGAAAGCGGTAAAAAGTAAAAGGTGAACGGTGAAAGGAGGAATTCTTGACCTTTCACCTCTTACCTTTCACCTTTCACCGCCTTCAAGCATCCAGATCCGGAATCAACTTCGATTCCCAGTAGGCGATCTGATCCTTGAGTCGGAGCTTGCGTTTCTTCATCCGCCGGAGCTGAAGCTGGTCGGTGGCCGGGTTTTCGGACATCTGGGTAATGGCATCATCGAGATCACGATGCTCATGATCGAGCTCGTTCAGGATTGCCCGAATTTCCGACCAGCGTGTTGACACGGTTACAATAGCGCTCCCGAAACCGCTCATACAAGGGACCGAACCAGCATGCAGCATCGGCCCACATCCTTGCGCCGAAGCCCGCCGCAGGGCACGTCGGATCCGCGCAAGGAGAAATATAACACCGACAAGCTCGCCAAGCGCATTCGGCGTCAAACAGGCCAGGCAATCGTTGACTTCGGCATGATCGAGGATGGTGATCGAGTCATGGTCTGCATGTCCGGCGGCAAGGACTCCCATGTCATGCTGGACATGCTGATGAGCCTGCAACGTTCAGCGCCGATCGACTTCGAGCTGGTTGCTGTCAATCTCGATCAGAAACATCCGGGATTTCCCGAACACGTATTACCCGAATATCTCGAGTCCCTGGGAATCGAGTGGCACGTGATCGAAAAGGATACTCATGCGGTCGTCCAACGCCTGATTCCTGAAGGAAAAACAGCCTGCGGGCTGTGTTCCCGGCTTCGCCGCGGCACGCTGTATGAATTCGCCCGCAAGCATCGAATCGACAAGATTGCATTGGGACATCATCTCGACGATGTCGTCGAGACCTTCTTCCTCAATCTCTTCCATGGCGGTACACTCAAGAGCATGCCGCCGAAGCTTCTCAATGACGAGGGTGACCTGGTTGTCATTCGCCCGCTGGTCTACTGTCGCGAATCCGACCTGGAAAAACTGTCCAGGGCGCGTGACTATCCGATCATCCCCTGCAACCTGTGCGGTAGCCAGCCCAATCTCGAGCGGCAGAACATCAAGGCCATGCTGGCGGACTGGGAAATGCACAATCCAGGTCGCACAAAGACCATTTTTCGGGCGCTGACCCGGGTCCACCCTTCCCATCTGTGTGATCCGGAACTGTTCGATTTTCTCAGACTGCAGGCCAATTCGGAAACGCTCCCCGATTACAGCACTGGGACACGGGGGTGACTTCTTGCACTGTTCATCAGTGCCGTCCTGGCGCACAATAGCCTGTAACTGTCAATCTGGAGTGCGGTGATGAAACTGAGATTATTGGCCATTCTGTTGCCCTTGTTGCTTGTTGCCGGTTGCGGCGTTGGCCAGCAGCCCATCAACGTCGAGGACGGCTCGGTCGTCGAGGGTAGTCTGGATACGGTCAACGGGCCGATTCGGGTGGGTAAGGACTGCGAAATCAGCGGCTCGGTCAGCAATGTCAACGGTTCGATCCAGATCGGCGATCAGTCCACGACCGGCTCGATCAACAACGTCAACGGATCCATCACCCTGGGCACCGGTGTCGTCAGCGGTCAGGTGAACACCGTCAATGGGTCACTGACCCTGGGCGACCAGTCCAGGGTCAAGGGAAATGCCCGAACGGTCAACGGACAGATTGCCGGTGGCGCCGAAATTCGCATCGAGGGTGATCTGGGCACCACTAACGGCCGCATTCGACTCGGTCAGGGCAGCCAGGTGGACGGCAAGGTTTCGACTTCCAATGGCGACATCTCGCTGAAAGGCGCACAAGCAGGCAGCCTTGAGACCTACTCAGGGTCCCTGGAACTGCTCGAAGGAGCGATCGTTGAGGGCGCGCTCACGGTTCGCCGCCCCGAACGGCCGCCGCGTCAGGCGCCGCGCGTAGTCATCGGCGAAAATGTCCAGGTGGGTGGGCCGCTGGTGTTCGAGCACGAAGTGAAGCTGTTTGTCCATGAAAGCGCCGAAATTGGAGAAATCACCGGCGCCGAAGCGGAGTTCTATACCGATCAGCCACCCAGGAGCTGACCGTGCCCGGCTGATCGGATTCGATCATTCGTAGCGTTGGCCCTGGTGAACCACCCAGCCGCCACCGCCGGGCTGGGCAGGGTCGGCGTGGGTCAGGATGACTTCCCCGCCGCCACCGTGGAATTCGTAGCGACCCTGGAAGGCAATCACATCATTGCGCTCGGCCGGGATCGGTCCGGCCTCGCCGACCTGGTGGCGCAGTACAACGCTCAAGTCGTCACTGATTCTGAGCAAAAACCGTTGACTGGCCGCATCCGAACCCAGCGGCCGCACAACGGTTCCATGGCCACTGACCCAGATTCCGGTACGTCCTTCGGCAAACGCGCCTTCAAGACGTGAATTGTCCGGCAGCTCGTCCTGGCCACAAGCAGCCAGGGCCAGAGCGACCAGAAGTCCCATCAAGACCACCCCGAAGCGTCTTAGCATGGTTTTACTCCTCCTTTTTCCGGAGCATAACAGATTTCCGATATAGGGCACATACGCAGTGGTTTGGACCACGATTGGCTCACGATGACTCCGGAATCAGACTCGCAATGACGAATCTGCTGGCCCGGAAAACAAAAAACCCGGCACCAAGGCCGGGTTCTTCTGTTCAACAGGCAAGAGGGTGTTATCGCTTGAGTTGCTTGCGCAAACGCTCCAACGCAGCCAGTTGCGCCACGGCCTGGGCAAGCTGCGCCTGGGCCTGGGCAATCTCCATGCCGGCGGAGCGATCGGCAATCGCGCGTTCGGCCTCTTCCTTGGCCTTGACCGCGGCCGCCTCATCCAGGTCGGCAGCGCGCTGGGCGGTATCGGAAAGCACCGTGACCACGTGCGGCTGGATCTCGAGCATGCCACCGGAGATGTAATAGAACTCCTCGCCCCCCTCGGGCAGCATGACCCGGACCTGGCCGGGTTTGAGACGGGTCAGTAGCGGCGCATGACGAGGCGCAATACCCAGCTCGCCCTCTTCGCCTGAGACCACAACCATGGTGACGTCGCCGGAAAAGATTTCCGACTCGGCGCTGACGATATCGCAATGGATGGTCGAAGTCATTTCAGTACTCACGCGGCCTTTTCAGCCAGCTTCTCGCCCTTCTCGACCGCCTCGTCGATGGTACCAACCATGTAGAACGCCTGCTCGGGCAGGTGATCATAATCACCGTCGACAATGCCCTTGAAGCCGCGAATGGTTTCCTTCAGCGGTACATAGACACCCGGCGAACCGGTGAAGACCTCGGCGACAAAAAACGGCTGGGAGAAGAATCGCTCGACCTTGCGCGCCCGGGCCACGGTCAGCTTGTCTTCTTCGCTCAACTCGTCCATGCCGAGAATGGCGATGATGTCCTTGAGTTCCTTGTAGCGCTGCAGCGTACCCTGAACCTTGCGGGCCACATCGTAATGCTCCTGACCCACGACCAGCGGATCGAGCTGGCGCGAGGTCGAATCAAGCGGGTCAACAGCCGGGTAAATGCCGAGCTCGGCGATGTTGCGCGAAAGCACGACGGTCGCGTCGAGGTGAGCAAAGGTGGTTGCAGGCGAAGGGTCGGTCAGGTCATCGGCAGGGACGTAAACGGCCTGGATGGAGGTGATCGAGCCGGTCTTGGTCGAGGTAATTCGCTCCTGCAGCACGCCCATCTCCTCGGCCAGGGTCGGCTGGTAACCCACCGCCGACGGCATACGACCGAGCAGTGCGGAAACTTCGGTTCCGGCCAGCGTGTAACGGTAGATGTTATCGATGAACATCAGAACATCGCGGCCTTCGTCGCGGAAATACTCGGCCATTGTCAGGCCGGTCAGGGCCACGCGCAGACGGTTGCCCGGCGGCTCGTTCATCTGGCCGTAAACCAGGGCCACCTTGTCGAGTACGTTCGAGTCCTTCATCTCGTGATAGAAGTCGTTGCCCTCGCGGGTACGCTCACCCACCCCGGCAAATACCGAGTAACCGGAGTGCTCGATGGCGATGTTGCGAATCAGCTCCATCATGTTCACGGTCTTGCCCACGCCGGCGCCACCAAACAGTCCGACCTTGCCGCCCTTGGCAAACGGACAGATCAGGTCGATCACCTTGATACCGGTTTCCAGCAACTCGTTGCTGGCTGCCTGCTCCTCGAAACTCGGCGCGGTGCGATGAATCGGCCACAGTTCCTCGGCCCCAATATCGCCGGCATCATCGATCGGCTGACCAAGCACGTCCATCACACGCCCCAGGGTCTTGGTCCCGACCGGAACATTGATCGGCGCACCCGTATTGGTGACCTTGCGATGACGTTTCAGTCCATCGGTGCTGCCCAGCGCAATCGTCCGCACCACACCGTCACCCAGCTGCTGCTGGACTTCCAGCGTAATTTCGGTGTCATCGACCTTCAACGCGTCGTATACCTTGGGCACTTCACCGCGCGGGAACTCAACATCCACCACGGCGCCGATAATCTGAACAATGTTTCCGGAACTCATTTGTCAGTCCTCAAAATTTGGGTGGCTTCGTTCTTTCTCTGTTCGAAGCCGGGTTTCTTGAATTCAATTGCAGGGTAGACGGAAGACGGAAGACGAGCTTGGCCAACTTTCGTCTTCCGTCTACCGTCTCCCGTCTCCCGTTCTTCATCACACCGCCGCCGCACCGCCGACGATCTCGGAAATCTCCTGGGTGATCGCCGCCTGGCGGGCCTTGTTGTAGACCAGTCGTAACTCGTCAATCAGGTTGGAGGCGTTGTCCGAGGCGCTCTTCATGGCGACCATGCGCGCGGCATGTTCACTAGCCAGGTTTTCCAGGGTGGCCTGATAGACCAGCGACTCAATGTAGCGGGTCAGGACATCATTGAGCAGGCTCTCGGCATCAGGCTCGTAAAGGTAGTCCCAGTACTGCAGCATCGGGCCTTCATCGGCCGGTGGCAACGGCAGGAGCTGGTCAAAGGTTGCCCGCTGGGTCATGGTGTTGACGAAGTGGTTGTAGCAGACAAACAGCCGGTCCAACTTCGCATCGCGGTATTCGTCCAGCACCACCTTGACCGAACCAATCAGGTCCTCGAGCTGCGGACGTTCGCCAAGATCCTGCGTTGCAGCCGAAATGTTGACCTTCAGACGACGGAAAAACTGGGCAGCCTTGCGACCGATGATGACGGTGGTCACCTCCACGCCCTTTTCTTCCCACTCGCGGAATTCAGCCAGCAACTTGCGGAACATGTTGTTGTTCAATCCGCCGCACAGACCGCGGTCGGTCGCAACGATGACATAACCGACGCGCGTGACTTCTTCGCGCTCGATGGTGAACGGGTGACGGTATTCCGGGTTGGCATGGGCCAGGTGACCAATCACCTGACGCATCATGCGTGAATACGGACGCGAGGCCTGCATCAGGTCCTGGGCCTTGCGGATCTTGCTGGCCGAGACCATTTCCAGCGCGCGCGTCACCTTGCGGGTGTTCTGCACACTCTTGATCTTGCCGACGATTTCCTTGGATCCACTCATAAGAGCCTTCCGTCCTTATCCTTTAACCTTTTACCTTTTACCGCTCTACTACCAGCTTCCAGTGGACTTGAACTCGTCCAGGGCAGCCTTCATCTCGCCGGCCAGCTCGTCATTCCAGTCACCGGTTTCGTTGATCTTGTCCATCAGAGCCTGGTGGTTGTTGGCCATGTAATCGAGCAGGGCGGCTTCGAAATCGACCACCTTGTTCAGCGGCAGATCATCGAGGTAGCCTTCGTTACCGGCGTACAGGCTGACCGCCATCTGGGCCACCGACATCGGCGTGTACTGCGGCTGCTTCATCAGCTCGGTTACACGCTGTCCGCGCTCGAGCTGCTTGCGGGTCGCCTCGTCCAGGTCGGAGGCAAACTGCGAGAAGGCCGCCAGCTCACGATACTGGGCCAGCGCCAGGCGAACACCGCCACCAAGCTTCTTGATGATCTTGGTCTGGGCCGCGCCACCGACTCGTGAAACCGACAGGCCGGCGTTGATGGCCGGACGAATACCGGCATTGAACAGGTCGGTTTCCAGGAAGATCTGGCCGTCGGTGATCGAAATCACGTTGGTCGGCACGAAGGCCGAGACGTCACCGGCCTGGGTTTCAATGATCGGCAATGCAGTCAGCGAGCCGGTCTTGCCCTTGACTTCGCCGTTGGTCATTCTTTCCACGTACTCGGCATTGACGCGCGCGGCACGCTCGAGCAGACGCGAGTGCAGGTAGAACACGTCACCCGGATAGGCTTCACGGCCCGGCGGACGACGCAGCAACAGGGACACCTGACGGTAGGCCCAGGCCTGCTTGGTCAGGTCATCGTAAATGATCAGGGCATCCTCGCCGCGGTCACGGAAATACTCACCCATGGCGCAACCGGCGTACGGGGCGATGTACTGCATGGCTGCAGACTCGGATGCATTGGCGGCAACCACGATGGTGTGCTCCATGGCGCCGTGCTCTTCAAGCTTGCGCACCACGTTGGCGACCGAGGAGGCCTTCTGGCCAACCGCCACGTAGATACACTTGATGCCCGAACCCTTCTGATTGATGATGGTATCGATGGCCACCGCAGTCTTGCCGGTCTGGCGGTCACCAATGATCAGCTCACGCTGACCGCGGCCGATCGGCACCATGGCGTCGATGGACTTCAGACCGGTCTGGACCGGCTCGCTGACGCTCTGGCGCGTGATGACGCCCGGGGCGATCTTTTCGATCGGCTCACTGCCGGCGGCATCAATGGGGCCGCTGCCGTCAATCGGGTTACCAAGGGCGTCGACCACGCGACCCAGCAGGGCCTCGCCAACCGGCACCTGCAGAATACGCCCGGTACAGCGCACCGTATCGCCTTCCTTGATGTGCTTGTATTCCCCCATGACCACCGCACCAACCGAGTCGCGCTCGAGGTTGAGCGCCAGACCGTAGGTTTCGCCGGGGAACTCGATCATTTCGCCTTGCATGACATCGGCCAGGCCATGCAGGCGGCAAATGCCATCCATGACACTGACCACGGTGCCTTCGGTCCGGGCCTGGGAGGAGACTTCGAACTGCTCGACGCGCTTGCGAATCAGATCGGAGATTTCTGTCGGGTTGAGGGTCTGTTGCATGGCTTGCAATCCTTACA
>SLKT01000060.1 GCA_007134485.1 Wenzhouxiangella sp.
AGTTTTGTGACGGAATCCCCACTTTAGGCTTGAGGGTTTGATGGGGATCAAGCTGGCCGGTTCGCTTCGGTCAGGGAGGATCAAGTGTCAAAGAACAGGGGTTTCACGCTGGTCGAGTTGATGGTCACCATCACCGTCTTGGCGATTGTCGTGGGCGTGGCCGCGCCCAGTCTTGCCGCATTCATTCAATCCAATCGGGTCGCCGGAAATGCCAATTCCATGGTGTCGGCGCTGAATTTCGCCCGTTCCGAGGCCGTCAGCCGGGCCGAAAGCGTGCGCTTTTGCCCGGTCAATGAAAGCCAGGACGGGTGCAGTGGTTCAGACGACTGGTCGGCAGGCTGGGTCGCCATCGTGCAGAGCGGAAGTGATGCGGGCGAGGTCCTGAGGGTCTGGTCGCCGCTTCCCGATTCGCTGGACATGAGCCTGGACACCCAGGCGGAGGTCTCGGAGGAGTTTGTCGACATGCTGCCGCTGGGCAACGTCGAGACTGGAAGCGGCAATTTCCGTTACCGCTGGACGCTCAAGCCGGACAATTGTCGTACCGGCAGACCCTACCAGCGCAGCATCGATCTGGCCCCCACGGGACGTTCGCTGGTCGAAAGGGAGGAGTGCTGACATGCCAGTTTCATTTTCATTTTCAGCCGAGCGCCAGCGTGGTGTCACCCTGATCGAAGTGCTCGTCACCCTGGTCGTCCTCGCTGTCGGCCTGCTCGGCGTGGCCGCCATGCAGGCGGTCTCGATCAGCAATTCTCAGGGTTCAAACCACCATACCCTGGCCACCACGATTGCCTATGACGCGCTGGAAAAGGCACGGGTCGAACTGGATGGACGGGTGATTATCGGTTCGGTTCCGTCCGATATCCGGCAAACCATTGAACAGGGTTACGAGGCCCGCTACGCCGATCGATTTCCCGGAACCCTGTCCGTCAATCTGAATGTCGACGGCCCTGATCTGACTGTGACCGTGGCCTGGCAGGACGAGCGTCTGGGCGTGGAAACCACCGGCGGCAGCGTCGATACCCAGTCCAATATAGTTCACGCGAGGAGCCGGTTGCTATGAACGCCTTGTGCCGAAAAGCCAACCCGGGTGCTCGCCAGGCCGGACTGTCCCTGGTCGAGCTGATGATCGCACTGGTTCTGGGGTTGTTCATCATTGCTGCGGTCATCCAGGTCTTTTCTTCCAGTCGTCTGACTTATTCGATGAGCGATGGACTGGCCCGTGCCCAGGAAAACGCCCGCTTCGCCATGGAGATCGTCAACCGTGATCTGCGCATGTCCGGCGGCAGCGCAATCTGCGCCGGCGCACCCCTCGAGCCGACGATCTGGGTGGATCCGGACGACATGCCCGAAGTGGCCGCCTTGCTCGATGGGCAAATGTCCCTGCTTGGCTGGGAATACGGCAACTCGGGCGCCGATGACGATTTCGAGCTGGATACCGCCATCGAATTCGGTCAGGCCAGTGACTGGTCGGATGGCCAGTCGGGTCTGCCGGAGTTTCTGCAAGACCGGGCCCTGGCCGGTTCGGATGTGCTCGGTGTTCGCAATATGCATGCATCCGATTCGGATATTACCGGCTGCAACAATAACAACATCAATGCAGCCAACATCGGTACCTGCAGTCGCGCCAACGATGGTGACAACCCGCCTTTGGCCCATGGCGTTCAGCAGGGCGATCTCTGGGCGGTGGTCGATTGTGGCGGCGGGTTCATGGATGTCTGCCGCCAGACCAATGCCGGCAGCGCGACCAACCTCAACTGTGCCGCCGGTGGTGGCAATATCAGCAAAGGCGGCGATTCCTGGGACATCAAGTATGCCAATCAGACCGAGCTGTATCGTCCTGAAGTCACCTACTTCTATGTGGGCGAAAGCCAGCGGACCGCGGGTCGCCGCGCACTGTTTCGCGCCATCAATTGTCATGGCAGCAACATCGCCGCCGGTTGCAGGGTCGAAGAGCTCGTCGAGGGCGTCGAGAGTCTGCAGTTGTTCTTCCGGGTCGATGGCGACGACAACCTGTATGCGGCCGACTCCATTCCCGGCAATGACTGGGAGCCGGTTCGCGCGGCGGCTGTCAATGTCATCGTCAGCTCCCCCACCGAGGTGGACTCAGCAGTCCGCGAGCAAACATTTTCGCTGGATGCCGGTTTGACGGTGAGTGTCGAAGATCGCCATATTCGCGAGGTTTATTCCAACACCGTTGCCGTGCGCAACCGAATCAAGGTGCACTGACATGGCCAAGAGTTTTTCAAGCATGCCATCCCTGCTTCGCCTGCAGTCCGGCGCGGCGCTGGTGGTTGGTCTGGTCATGCTGCTGGTGTTGACCCTGCTGGGGCTGGCCAGCATGCAGACCACTTCCCTGCAGGAGCGCATGGCCAGCAATTTCGACCAGCGCAACCTGGCCTTTCAGTTGGCGGAGACCGGCCTGCGCTTTGCCGAGCGTGAGTACTGGGAGGCCCTGCGCGAGGGACGCACACCGCCGCTGAGTGATGATCGAAATGCGGTGGGCTGGCCGGCAGCCTGTCCGCCACTGGATCAATTGGGATGCAGCGGAGCGGCCATATCGGCCAATCAGGACTGCATGGACGCCATCCCGTCCTCCCTGTGGCAGAGTATCAACCTGCCATCCGGTGTCGAGGGACAGGTCACCTATACCATCATTCTCGACGAGACCGGTTCCAGTTTCTGCGCCCGCCCCGAGGGCATCAGCCGTTCGCTGAGCGTCGGCGGGCAGTGGCAGGATGGCGATCCCGAAATCGACAAGACTCGAATGTTCCTGGCCCAGGGGATCGCGCCCAACGGGACTTCGGTGGTGCTGGTGCAGTCGTTCTTCAAGGGGCCCGATGATTACGCCCTGGTCGACGACGATGACGAGCCATGATCGATGACTCGTCCTTCGTTCCAGGCGTCCGACCCCGAGATAGTTAGGAGTAGTGGAAGATGACGACAACGAGCGTTCCCCGTTTCTGTATTCGACCCAGTGCAACCGCGTTTGCAGCCACTGCTGTGCTGCTGGCTGGCCTGATGTCACCTTTGCAGGCGGGCGATGTTGCGCAAAAGCCGCTGACCCTGGCTGTGAGCAGCTACCAGCCCAACATCTTGCTGATTCTGGATAACTCGAACTCCATGGTTGAGGGGCTGGACGGCCTTGTTGCCGCGGATTGTAATCCTCCGGCGCCGGATGATTGCCTCGTCGGGGCAGCCAGCCCGCTCAGCAAGTCGGAAATGATCAGGGAGGTGGGACGTGACTTGCTCGTCTCCTACAGCAATCAGATCAACCTGGGGTTAATGGCTTATCAGCAGTTTCCACTGGGCGGCGGCGTCAATAACACGCGGCTGGTGCGCGTGGGTCAGCGCTTGTATGACGTCAGTTATGACCCGGATGACTATGACGTTGACTTTCCCGGTGCTCCCTGGGATTCGGAAACCAAGGCATTTCGATTTCCGAACCCCAGCAGCGATGGAGAATTCATTCACTTCAATATCGGTGTCCCCGGATACTCTTTCGAAGACCAGGATCGTTACTGTTTTACAAGGGATCCCGGTGGTGGCTACCTGAATGAACCGTTCAGGTTTCGTTGCTACACCGGCAAGTCTGGCACTAGCAATGAACTCAATTCCGGCGCCGGCTATTCGGGGGGCGCCCAGAACCTGGAGGGTTCGCTGACCGACAGTGCCCTGGCTCGGGGTGTTACTCACTGGGGCCAACGTATGGTCTGGTTGGCCTTTGAGCGCCCGGAATGGCTGGCACAGGGCTCACCGGGGCGAGGCTATCTTCATTCGCCGGTCAGATTGCTCGATGACGATCATGCCGATGCCCTGGCGCTCAAGCTCGCGCCGGTTCATCACGATGACAGCAACTCCGACCTGCTGACCGATCCGGACGAGCCCGTCATCATTGCTGGAGACACCCCCTTGCAGGGCACGCTGCTGACCGCAAGGGACTATTTCTTGGGCCAGACCACGAATTTTGGTGCGGCTCAGGGAAGCGCCAATGCCGATCAATCACTGCCTGAGAGCTGCGGGGTCGACGCAGCCATTTGGCTGACCGACGGCATGCCGTCACGCCGCATTGATGGCGCAAGCTATGGCGATGATGTCGAGCGAGCCCTGAACGATGCCGTGGATGCGGCCGAATCCTTCCACGATGATGCCGACGTCGACGTCTACGTGGTCGGCTTTTCCATGCCACCAGCCGTGCCCGACGATGCGCTCGACCGTCTGGCCGAGGCCGGTGGCACCAACACCCCGTTTCTGGCCAACAATCCCGCCGACCTGTTCGTGGCCATCAACGAAATATTCCAGCAAATCATTTCAATGTCACAGGCCGAGTTCGGGGCAGTCAGTTCCGGGTCGGTAGCGGTCGAGGGTGCTCTTGGTTTTCGCACCGTTGGCGATCCGTTAAGCTGGACGGGTGATCTGATCGGCCTGATCAATCCAAACCTCGACAACGAGCAGGAGAACTGGCGGGCCAGTGATTTCATGCCAGGCCATGGCGATCGCAATCTTCTGACTGCGGACCGTGCATTCACCGAGGCCGCATTTGCCGGCGATTCGGCGTTCGAGGACATCTACGATCAGCAAGACGAGAGCCCCGACAACGAAACCATCGCTCGCAACATCATTCGCTATGTCAAGGGTGGCGCCGGCAACACGATCCCCGCGGAACTTGAGCAGTTCAATATTGTTCCATTCGAGCGTGAAGATGACAACGTCATCGGCACCTTCAATCGCGGCAACCCGACCCTTCAGCGCGTGCGGAATTTCGGCTGGTTTCGGCTGCCGGAAAATGAAGGCGGTGGCAGTACCTACACCGATTTCGTCGAAGACAAGGAGGGCCTTCGCGAGGTCGTTTACGTGGGCAGCAATCACGGGGTATTGCACGCCTTCGACCTGCGCAGTGGCGAGGAGATCTTTGGCTACGTTCCACGCGGCGTGTATCCGAATCTTCGCAAGATGATGACCCAGGACTTTCAGTACACGGTGGACGGCGAGGTCCGCTTGTTTGACGCCTGGGACGGTAGCGACTGGCGCCAGATCCTGATCGGGACCCTCGGCGCTGGTGGGCGCTCGGTATTTGCCCTTGATGTAACCAACCCCGATCAGCCACAGGTTCTCTGGGAGGTCACCAATGAGGACCTTGCCGACCCCGGTCACCTCGGCTTGACATTTTCCGCTGCCGAGCCGGCAAGACTGCCAAGCGGCGAATGGGTTGTGATCATGGGCAATGGCTATCATTCCGAAAGCAACGAGGCGCGGTTGCTGGTCCTGGACCTTTTCGACAGCGGCAATGTCCTGCATAACGTCCGTTTGGGAGATGCCGGCAGCCCGAATGGTCCGGCCAACGGCCTGTCCACGCCACGGGTCGTGCAGGATTTTACCGATCGGCTGGGGCGTAGCCGATATGCCTACGCTGGTGACCTTCAGGGCAACATGTGGCGGGTCGAGCTGGGGGAAAACAAGGATGACGACCTCGAGGTCGACCGCGTGTTCGATGGCGACCGACCCATCACCATGCAACCGCAGACGATTTATCCGGAAGAAGGTGCAGGCTACGTGCTGGCGTTCGGAACCGGCAAGTTTTTCGAGGTCAACGATGACAACCTGATCGGAGCGCCGACCGAGTACTTCTACGTCATCAATGACACTGGCAATGGCGGACCGGGTCTGACCAACTTGACTCGCGCCAACCTCGAGAACATGACGCCGAATGGATCCTCCGGCGAGATCGACCTGTTTGACGACACGATTGGCTGGTACGTGGAGCTCGATCATGGTGGACGCACTGGTGGACGCGCGCTGTTTACTCCCGATGAGCTGATCGGTCGTGTTCTGTTTACCAGTTTCCGGCCGGATGACGACCCCTGCGAGGTCGGCGGCACAACCGAGATTTACATGATGAACCTGCGCACGGGAACTGCGGCCTTCCCGATCGGCGGCGACAATTATGATGCCATTGCTTCGACCCAGACCGGCGCCCCGGTTTCGGCCATCTATTCCACCCGGCCGACCACCGATCCCGACACGGGTGAGGCCACCGCCACAACCGTCATCAGCGTCGGTGACGACATGATCGATATTGACGATCCGGATTTCGATGCCGCCGCCATGCCGCGCGCCTTTGGTGAGCGCATCAACTGGAGGCAGACGCGGTGAGGCGGATGTTCGGCGTCCGAATCTCCGCCGGGTTCACCCTGCTCGAAATGTTGATTGTCATTGCAATCCTGGCCATCATCTCGGTGCTGGCCTACGCCATCTACCTGCCACAGGTGCTCAAATCCCATCGTAATGATGTCCAGGCGGAGATGGCGGCCATAGCCCAGCAGTTCGAGCGTTGCCGCACGCGCTCCAATGCATTCAATGAATGCGGCCTGGCGGATAGCTTTGACGGCGAGCTTTCCGAGCGGGAACGCTACCAGTTCGAAGTGTCGGAGGGCGACCGCGAATTCTCCATAAGAGCGGTGCCCCAATCGACCGGCAACCAGACCCGTGACAAGTGCCAGACCCTGACGCTCAACCATCTGGGCGTGCGTGATACGACCGCAGACGGACTGAATGCCGCCGACTGCTGGTAACATGAACTCAACCGTTCATTCGAGGAATAGTCCCATGAACAGAATTCTTGTCGCTCTGCCGTTTGTGATTGCGCTGTTGATGATCGCGACCGATGCCATGGCGCTTCACCGCCCGGACATGTCCGATCCGGACCAACTCCAGGAGGTGACCGAATACAACGCCGCCTCCGGCCGCCTGCAGGTCGATGGACAAAACTACCGGGTGACCAGCCAGACCGTCGTTCGCACCGAAGACGGCGAGACCGTCACTCTGCGAGTAGGTGATCGGATTGCGGTGGTACAAGAGGAGCAGGTGCAAGGTGAGGCCATGCCGGTGGCCAGGGAGATCTGGGTCCATCGATAGCCCCGGCGCCTGGTGTCCCACAAAGTGCTGACCCAGTTGACCTCCCGCCGCAGGCAGGGTGCAGTGGACGCTGCTAGACTTGGCCATCGCTGAAACACCTGAAATCATCCGGAGTTTTCCGTTTGCAACGCATTGCCCTGCTGCTGGTCGGC
>SLKT01000129.1 GCA_007134485.1 Wenzhouxiangella sp.
AATGCCATCGCCCTACTCATTCCGACAACAGCTCCACGGCCAGCTCATCCAGCCCCATATTGCGCGTGATCAACTGTTCGCCCAGGTCTTGTTGCAGTTCTTCAATTTCTTCCCGGGAAGGCTGATACAGCAAAACACTTTCACCCCAGTCATGCTGTTGCCGTTTCAGTTCTCCGTTTAAACTTGGCGGCAATTCAGCCGCCTGGCGGCCCTTGTGCACGCGCAGTTGCAGCATGCCTTCCTTGAGATGATCCAGTGAATCGTCCAGCAGCACGCGACCCTCGCGCATCAGCCAGATTCGAGTCGCCACCCGCTCGACATCGGTCAACAAGTGGGAAGAAAACACCACGGTCCGGCGCTCATCCAGGGCCAGTTCCACCAGCTCACCCAGAAACTCTCGCCGCGCCACCGGGTCGAGCGCCGATGCCGGTTCATCGAGAAGCAAGACCCGTGGTGCATGACCCAGCGCCAGAATGATGCCGAGCATCTGCCGTTGTCCGCGTGACAGCCGGCTGACCTGCTCTCCAGTCGGTACCCGCCAGCGTTTGAGCAGTTGCCGGACGTGGGTCTTGTCCCAGTTGGTGTACATCGAGCCTACCAGGTCGACATGATCACTGACCACCATCCAGTCAAACAGCTCCTCTTCCTGAAACACGAAACCGAACTGCTGGCGAACGTCCTCGGGCATGTCGAGGCTGGGTTGACCCAGCAGTCGACACTGACCGCTCGAGGGTTGATGAAGGCCGGCCAGCGTTTCCAGCAGGGTCGTCTTGCCGCAGCCGTTGCGCCCGACCAGGCCGATCACTTCCCCCGGCCCGGCCCGCAGTTCAATCCGGTCGAGCACCTCGCGCCGTCCATAAGCTTGACTCAGTGCGTCCACCTCGATGGCAAACTCATTCATTGATCAGACTCCTCAAAAAGGTTTTCCAGGGCTGAAATCACCTCGTTGCTGTTCAAGCCAAGCTGGCGGGCGTCCCGCACCACTTTTCGCAAACTGTCGTGAATGCCTTCCATGCGCTGCTGTCGATCTTCCCAGTTGCGCTCGATGACTCGCATGGGTTTGCCACGCCGGCGCTCCAGCCAACCATCGGCCTCAAGCAATGCATAGGCCCGCGAGACTGTCATCGGGTTGATGGTGTAGTGCTCGGCCACGGCTCGAACAGATGGCAACTCATCGCCGGGACGCAGGGTCCCGCCCGAGATCATGCGCCGGATCTGGTCGACCAATTGCCGATACAGGGGCACGCCATCTGCAGTCTCCAGCTCGAAAAGCATCCGCTTGGTGACCCTGTGTGTCTATGTGTATTAATACTACAATACACATGTCTGAATGGCAAACTGACGGTCCGCCCGGAGGTATTGAGCGCTGTTAACCGTGAATTAATGCGCTGCCCGTTATGCTTTACCGATTGTCGATTCCGGGTAGCCTGGAGCATGTCCGGACCTCTGATAGACCAGCACAGGGCCATAACTCATGTTCAACAAGAAAGAATCCAGCAGTGCCGTAGAGGAGCCGCGGCCAGTCAGCCAACCGGCGCGGCGTGAATCCAGCGACGGCCATCGGGCGGTCATTGGCGCATCCATTCATGTCGACGGCGAGCTTCGAGGTGAAGAAGACCTGCTCATAGAAGGCAAGGTCAAGGGCACCGTGGAGCTGAAGAAGAACAGCGTCACCATCGGCTCCAGTGGTGAGGTCAAGGCGGATGTTTTCGCCCATACCATTTACGTGGATGGGAAGATGCACGGCAATCTGGTCGCCTCCGAACGGATCGTGGTGCGCAAGTCGGCCGAGATCCGCGGCAGCATCACCTCGCTGAGGGTCAGCCTTGAGGATGGTGCGCGTTTCAACGGCACGATCGACATGGATCCCGATAGCGAAGCGCTGAAGAAAGCCTTTTCGAATCGCCAGTCCAGTCAGCCGGTCCGATCGACCCCGAATACCGGAAAGCCTGAGGCCAAGGACACGGACAAGTCCGCTCAACCAGGCGCTTGACAAATCCGATCGGCTGCTGACCATGACCGCCGCTGCCAGCGTGCACGAGGAACCTGCGAAATCGTATGAGCTTCGGGTTCCGTTGTTTCAGTCGATTTTCGAACCGTTCGACCCCGAGCGTCGATACGTGGTACTGGACCTGGGTCCGGCCCGATCCGGCCTGATCGAGTTGCTGGTTGGATTGCGTTGCCGGCTCGATGTGATCGGCTTGCCTGACATGCTTGGGCATTTGCAGTCGTTGGAGGAGCCGGAGCGGATCCGTCAGGCCATCAAGGCGTCATTGCCCCCGCCGCGCGGAGAGTTTGTCAATGTCGTTCTGGGATGGAATCTTCTCAATTACCTGGATGACGAGCGAATACAGGTTCTGGCTCAGGCCTTGAAGAGTCGTCTTGCGCCGGGCGCCTGCCTGCACGCCCTGATCGAGTACTCATCCCGGCACATGCCCGCGGTCCCGGGGATGATGACGCCGCGCGATGCCGGCAACCTGCTGGTCGAGCCGGATGAAAATGACGGACTGATCGACACCCCCCGTTATGCACGAGCCAGGCTCGAGGCCGCCCTGCCCGGCATGAGGGCCGAACAAACCATGCTGCTCGGCAACGGCATGCAGGAATACCTGTTTCGTTTCAGCACAAGCTGACGCAGATCAAGCCTCCCTCCCTCAGGACTTGAAAATCTTGACGCAAGTCAAGCTTGCATAATCGCACCTGCTACTTGCATAATGAGATTTACAGGTTGCGTAAGTGGACCTGGGAACCCAGGTTGCTTGCCGGCTGCATTCGGGTCGCGGCCAGCCACCGACTGCCGCAGCGGCCATAACCACCAGATGAAACAAGGAAACATACAAGTCATGCGCATATTTTGGAGTACTACCTGGTTCACGGTCGTGAGCATGCTGGTTTTTCCGGCGGTCACCATCGCCCAGGATGACGAGCAGGATGAAGAAGAACGAGCAGCGCTGGACCGCGTTACCGTGACCGCGTCACGAATCGAGGAGGGGCTTCAGGACGTTCCCATTGCCGTATCGGCTATCGAAGCCGAAACCCTTGAGCAGTCCGGAATTGTCAACGTCGATGACTTGAGTATGCGCGTTCCCGGACTGACGATTGGTCGTTTCAACCCGGCTCAGCCACAGATTTACATTCGCGGCATTGGTTCGACCGACCAGTCGGCGTCGGGTGATCCGTCTGTTGGAGTGTTCATTGACGGAGTCTACGTGTCTCGTCACGGGGCCATGGATCTCGATTTCTTCGATCTCGAGCGAGTGGAAGTGTTGCGTGGACCCCAGGGGACCCTGTATGGCAAGAATGTCGTCGGTGGCGCGATCAACTACGTGACCCGACCACCTGCCAGCGAGTTTGGCGGCCGTGCCGAGGTCCAGTTCGGAAAATTCAGTCGCCAGGACTTTCGCGGATTGATCGAAGGTCCGGTATCGGACAATATCAACGCCAAATTGACGCTCAATCGGAACAAGCGTGATGGCTATTCCGTCAATGCCGTCACCGGTAATGACTTGAGCGATGAAGACAGCATCGGCCTCAGGGGTCAGATGCATTTTCTGCTGGACAATAATCTCGATATTCTGGTTTCGGCCGACTATCGGCGGGCCCGGCTGGCCGGCACCAACCGCCATTGTATTGGCGAGCAATTCATCTTCTTTCCCTGGTTTGCTCCAGGCACTCCTTTTGCAGCATCGCCCTGCAGTCCGGACCCATTCGTCAATGAGAAGACCGTGGATGGCTTCACCGACACCGATGTCTGGGGTCTGTCGGCCACTGCAACCTGGGCGTTTGACTGGGCAGAATTGACCTCGATCACTTCGTTTCGGCGTGCCGAGATCGACTTGAAGGATGACTTCAGTGGCTCCGATGCGCCATTGGTGGTTCGCAATGTCACCGATGACAGTGACCAGTGGACCCAGGAATTTCGATTGACGGGTGGCGATGTCCGCCAGCTGCAATGGCTTGCCGGATACTATTTCCTCTATGCCGACATTGATCGCCTGGAAAACAATGACTTTTCCGGTAACGATGTGCCCTTGGGACTGCCGCCCGGCCTGAGCTTCAATCCGTTCTACTTCCAGCGCAACAAGACCACCAACCATGCCGTGTTTGGTCAGGTTACCCGAGCCCTGACCGATAGCCTGACCCTGAAGGTCGGAGCCCGCTACAGCTGGGAAGAGAAGCGTGCCGATATTCGTACCGAAGGTTTCGATCCAACCGGAAGTTTTCTGGTTGAACCATATGATGTCAGCCCCAGCGACACCTGGTCATCGTTTACCCCGATGGTATCTCTGGACTATCGCTTCAATCCCAACGTCATGGGCTACGTGTCCTATTCGGAAGGCTTCAAGAGTGGTGGCTTCGATGGCACTGCACGTGATGCGGATTCTGCTGAACGTGGCTTTGATGAAGAGCACGCCAGACAGTTCGAGGTTGGCCTGAAATCAGAGCTTCTGGATGATCGTGTGCGTCTGAACCTGGCTGCGTTTCATATCGATTATTCCGACCTTCAGGTGTTCCAGCTGGTCGATGGTGCTTCACTGGTCGTTTCAAATGCTGCCGACGCCACCAGCAAGGGTTTGGAGGCCGAAATGTGGGCCGTGCTCAGCGATCAGTGGCGTCTTCGCGGAAGCTACGCCTATCTTGACGCCACCTACGATACTTTCATCAATGAAGATGGTCAGGACTTCAGTGGCAATCGCCTGACGAGATCGCCCAAACACAGTTACAACATTGGCTTGAATTTCGACACACCCGTCGGAGACAACATGTTCCTGTCAGCGTTGGCCGAATACAGTTACCGCAGTCGGATCTTTTATGACCCTGACAATTTCCCCCTGGTTGGTGATTCATCACTGGGATTGCTCAATGCTCGAGTGACACTCAACGTTGGTGATCACTGGGAGTTCTCCGTGTGGGGCAACAACCTCACCGATGAAGTATATCGAACCAATGTCATCGACGGACGAGGTCCGTTCAATCTCAGCGAGAACGGCTCGGCGGTCATCGGTCCACCACGCATGTGGGGGGTTACGGCCGGTTACCGGTTCTGATTTACAGTTGTGCTGACTGTCTGGCCCCAACAGGCAGTGCCCTCCCTTGACCGGAGATTCCGCATCGGAGTCTCCGGTCTAGATAATTGCCTCGGTCGTATCCGGCTTGAGCGGTGACTGGCACTGGTTGCAGATCACCACACCCTTGAGTGGCTTTCCACATGCCTCGTGACGGAACAACAACGGCGGACCCTCCGGGCCGGCGCACCAGCGATCGCCCCATTGGGTCATGGCCATGAGCATGGGGTAGAGTGAAAATCCCTTTTCGGTCAACAGGTATTCGCTGCGAGGCGGCCGCGACTGATACTGGCGCTGCCGAAAGATGTCCATGTCAACAACTCGCTTGAGGCGGTCGGTCAGTATGTTGCTGGCCAGCTTCAGGGTCTTTTGCATTTCATCGAATCGTCGAATGCCGAAAAAGCCCAGCGCCACGACTTGCGGTGTCCAGCGGTCGCCGATCAGATCGAGCAATTCCTCGGAAACCGCAAGCGCCTGCCTGGAACTGGATGCGGCGGTCGTGCGTCGACGCCGGCGCTTGTTTCGGGTGATCCAGCTCGCGCCCGGACCATCGCGAAAGGTCACTTCTCGCGCATCAACCGGCTTGCTGCATTCGTGACAGACCATCATCGGAGTCATCGGCTGACCACAGCCCAGGTGTCTGACTGCCGGCTGATTGAATCGGGGCACCCATTGCTGCTGCCAGGCCAGCGCCATCAAGGCGGTGTCGAACAGATCACGTCCCTTCTCGGTCAACAGGTAGTCCAGACGCTGATTGGGTGTCGACGATGGTGCACGGGACAGGATGTCCTGATCGACCAGCATGCTCAGGCGTGCACTCAGCGTACTGCGAGGGATATCGAGTCGACGCTGAAATTCCTCGAATCCATGAACCCCGAGAAAGCACTGCTGCAGGATGACCGCGACCCAGCGATCCCCGATGATCTCGAGAACACGGTGGATCGAGCTGGCCCTGATCAGGTCTCGAGAATCCAGGGACTGATTCATTGTGTGCCTTGTCTTGCAAAAAACGCCCGGGAATCGTAGCATAAACGGAAGTCCAGCTAAAAAAGTCACGTTGATGAATTCCTTCGAGCGCCTCAAGGGCGATCTGCGCTTGCCGTTGATCGCCGCTCCAATGTTTCTTGTCTCCGGTCCGGAACTGGTTCTGGCGGCCTGCCGTGCCGGCATCATTGGCGCTTTCCCCGCCCCCAATGCGCGCACCCCCGAGATCTTCGCCGAGTGGTTGCAGACCATTAGGAAAGGACTTGCCGACAGTGGTCATCCGTGGGCGGTCAACCTGGTCATGCACAAGAGTTACGCCCGTCGCGACAGCGACCTGGAAATGACCGTTGAGGCCAGACCGCCGCTGGTGATCACCGCGCTGGGCAGCCCGCGTGATGCAATCGAGGCGGTTCATTCCTACGGTGGTTTGGTGCTGGCCGATGTCAACAGTGTCGAGTTCGCCCGCAAGGCGGTCGATTCCGGGGCCGATGGTCTGGTGCTGGTCAGTGCCGGCGCCGGAGGGCACACCGGCCAGGTGTCCGGATTCGCGTTCGTCGATGCGGTGCGAAAGTTCTTCGATGGCCCGCTGGTGCTGGCCGGATCGATCTCGACCGGACGGGCCGTGCGCGCGGCCGAGGTGCTGGGTGCCGACCTGGCCTACATGGGGACCCGATTCATCGCCACGCAAGAGAGCCTGGCCAGCGATGATTACAAATCGATGCTGGTCAATGCCGGCCCTGCCGACATCGTGTGCTCGCCGGCCATTACCGGCGTTCCGGCCAACTGGCTCAAGCCCAGTCTGACGGCTGCCGGTTATGACCTGGATAACCTCGAGGCCGGAAAGAAACCCAACTTCGATGACCCGCATCAGAGTCTCAAGGCCTGGAAGCATGTATGGTCAGCCGGGCAGGGGGTGGGCACTATTGACCAGGTGCAAACCGTTGCCGAACTGGTCGATCAATTGGACGAGGAGTATCAGGCGGCCTGCCAATTGCCGGCTGAAGGCAAGAACTCCTGAGTCCTGGTGCCTCAGTCATCACCAATCAATTTCTTGAAAAGCCGAGGAAAAGCGCATGCATGAACACAAGCACCCCAAGGTAGAACAGCGCATCCGTGACTATACCCAACGAGGGTGGTGGGGCGAAACGACGCTGAGTGACCTGCTGGATCAGGCCATCGCTGCACATCCTGATCGAATGGCGCTGGTCGATCAGCCCAACCGGAAAACACTGGACGGTGATGCACCCAAAAGGTGGACCTGGGCAGGACTGGCCGGTGAAGTCGAGACCTGTACTCGCGCCTTGAACAAGCTCGGCGTCGGGCGTGGCGATGCAGTGGTCGTGCAATTGCCCAATATTGCCGAGTTCGTTGTTCTCTACCTGGCGCTGGCCCGGCTTGGAGCGGTGATCAGCCCGGTGCCGGTCCAGTACGGGCGTCACGAACTGGGCATGATCGCCAAGGCGATCGAGCCGGCTTTGTTCATCGGCATCACCCGTTTTCACGATCATGATCTGACTGAAGCCGCCAAGGCGGTCGGGTTCGCGCAATGTGTCTGGTTCGGTCCGGAGCCACCGGATAGTGATGCGCACATCAATTCCGTGCTGGAGACGGCTCGTTCCGAAGCCGAAACACCACCGGTTGATTCGAACGCAAATGACATCATGACGGTCTGCTGGACTTCGGGCACCACCGGCACGCCCAAGGGGGTGCCGCGCACCCACAATCAATGGATGGCCATCGCTCCGGCCACCTACGAAGGCGCGGAAATCCGCGCAGGCGACGTGCTGCTCAATCCGTTTCCCTTTGTCAACATGGCCAGCATCGGCGGTTTCCTGATCAACTGGCTGCGTTGTCAGGGCACGCTGGTGCTCCATCATCCTCTGGAGTTGCCTGTTTTCCTGAGCCAGATCCCCAGCGAAGGTGTGACCTTCACCATCGCCCCGCCGGCCCTGCTGAACATGCTTTTGAAAAACGATGAATTGATGAGCCAGTTCGACCTTTCGAACCTGCGTAGCATCGCATCCGGTTCGGCGCCGCTGTCGCCCTGGATGGTCCAGGGCTTTGCCGACAAGTACGACATCGGCGTGGTCAACCTGTTCGGTTCGAACGAGGGCGTCAGCCTGGTCAGCGGTCTCGAGGACATGCCGGATCCGGCCCTGCGCGCCAGTTACTTTCCGCGCTTCGGTGTGGACGGGATCGAGTGGAACGCCAGTGTTTCAAAGATGGTCAGTACCCGGTTGCGCGATCTGGAATCCGGCGAGATCATCACTGAAAAGGGTCGCCCCGGAGAGCTCGAAATCCAGGGAGCGACCATCTTCGATCATTACCTCGGTGACAGCCCCGATAATCCCGATGTCTTCACCGAGGACGGCTATTTCCGTACCGGCGACCTGTTCGAGATCTCCGGCGATGACGATCCGCCGCGTTTCTATCACTTCGTCGGACGCAGCAAGGACATCATCATCCGCGGCGGCAACAATATTTCCCCCGATGAGCTCGATACCCTGCTGGCCGCCCATCCGAAACTGACCGAGGCGGCAACCGTGGGCTATGCCGACGAGGACCTGGGCGAGCGGGTCTGTGTATTCGTGGTGCCCAAGCCCGATGAGCAGGTCAGCCTGGATGACATCACCGGGTTCCTGCGTGAACAGGGACTGGCCGTGTTCAAACTGCCCGAGCGCATGGAAACCATCGATGTCCTGCCGCGCAATGCGCTGGGCAAGGTGGTTCGTGACGAGTTGCGGCGGCGGCTGTGAAGCCGGTCTACATCCTCGGCGGCAGCCAGAGCGACTTCGCGCGCAATCTCGCCCGCGAGGGCCGGGAGCTGTTCGACCTGTTCAGGGAAGTGCTGGCAGATGGTCTGGAGCAGACCGGGCTGGATGCGCGTCATGTCGGGGTCGGCCATGTCGGCAACTTCGTCAGCGAACTGTTTACCGGGCAAGCCCATCTGGGTGGATTTTTTGCCGAGGCCGATGGGCGTTTCAAGGGCATGCCGGCGGTTCGCCACGAGGCGGCCTGCGCATCGGGTTCCATGGCCGTACTGGCCGCCATGGCCGATATCGAAAGCGGCCGGTATTCCTGCGCCTGTGTACTCGGGATCGAGCAAATGCGCAACGTCGACGGCGAAACGGCTGCCGATCACCTCGCCGCCGCTGCCTGGCGAGGTCGTGAAAGCGAACAGGCCCGTTATCTCTGGCCGGCTCAGTTTGCCGAGCTGGCGCGGGTCTACGATGAGCGCTATGGCCTGAAGCGGGACTGGTTGGTGGAGTTGTCACGCAATGCCTTTGCCAACGCGCGCAGGAACCCGCTGGCCCAGACGAGAAAGTGGACCGTGGAAGCGCCCCAGCTTTCGGAAGATGACGAGGCCAATCCGCTGATCGAGGGCTGCCTGCGCAAGCAGGATTGCGGCCAGATGACCGATGGTGCGGCCATGGTGGTACTGGCCGATGCCGAGTTTACCCGCGCCTGGTGCCGCAAGCATGGTCATGATCTGGGTCGCATTCCCAGGATCTCGGGCTGGGGTCACACCGGGGCGCCCTTGCGCCTGCACAGCAAACTCGATGGCGACAATGAACCGGGTCCCATGCTGCCCCATGTGGGCGCTGCATTCTCGGCCGCGATACAGCGGGCCGGATTGAAAGATGCAAACCAGCTCGATGCCATCGAGTTGCATGACTGTTTCAGCATTACCGGTTACATGCTGCTGGATCACCTGGATCTGGCCCCGCCCGGTCAGGCCTGGCAGGTGATCGAGCGCGGCATCGGCCTGGATGGGCCATTGCCTGTCAATCCCGGCGGTGGCCTGATTGGCCTGGGTCACCCGGTGGGCGCGACCGGTGTCAGGATGCTCAACGATGCTGCGCGTCAGGTTCGCGGCGAGGCCGGCGACAACCAGGTCGAAGGCGCTCGTCATGTGGCAACGCTCAATGTCGGTGGCAGTGCGACCACCGTGGCAAGTTTGGTGGTGAGTCGATGAAAGCAATGATTTTCGATGCGGTGCGAACACCGCGAGGTGCCGGCAAGGCCGATGGCGGCGCCCTGGCTGAAGTGGCGCCGCTGGAGCTGTGTGCCCAGCTGCTCAAGGCCCTGCCGGGGCGCTCCGGGCTGGATCCGGAAACCGTCGAGGATGTGGTGCTTGGTTGTGTCACCCAGATCGGTGACCAGGGGGCCAACCCGGCCCGGATCGCTGTCCTGCACGCCGGCTGGCCCGATCGGGTGGCCGGCATGAGCGTCAATCGCTTTTGCACTTCCGGGCTCGATGCCTGTGCACTGGCGGCTGCCCGGGTTCAGTCGGGTGAGTGCGGTTTGCTGGTCGGCGGCGGGGTCGAATCGATGTCGCGTGTGCCGATGTTCAGTGACCAGGGCGCCTGGTATACCGACCCGGCCATCATGAAATCAACCCGCTTTACACCATTGGGGATCTCGGCGGATTTGCTAGCCACCCTGGAAGGATTCAGTCGCGAAGATCTCGATGCCCTGGCGCTGGAAAGTCAGCATTGTGCGGTCAAGGCCAGATCGGAAGGCGCGTTCGATCAGCGCCTGGTCCCGGTCACCAGTCCCGACGGGCAAGTGGTCCTCGATGCCGACCAGCCGCCGCGTGATGGGCTGACCATGGAGAAGCTGGCCGGCCTGCCTGCGGTATTTGCCGAACTGGGCGAGAAAGGCGCTGATCGTCGCGCCCTGGCCGCCTTCCCGGACCTGGACCAGATCGAGCATCTGCACAGTCCCGGCAATTCGCCGGCTCCGGCCGACGGGGCCGGGCTGGTCGTGATCGGGTCGGAGCAGGCCGGCCGCGAACTCAAGTTGACACCACGCGCCCGAATCCTGGGCTGGGCGTGCGCGGCGGCCGATCCGGTGCTGATGCTTACCGCCGCCGAGGAGGCCACCCGACAAGCCTTGCAGAGATCGGGTCTTGAAGCGGCCAATATCGAGCGCTGGGAGGTCAACGAGGCCTTTGCCGCCACCGTGCTGCGTTATCGCCGGGTGTTTGCCATCGATCCGGATCGACTCAACGTCCATGGCGGCGCGATTGCCCTGGGGCATGCCATGGGCGCCACCGGCGCCATGCTGATTGCACAATTGCTCGATGCCCTGGATGCCTGCCGGGGGCGTTACGGCCTGGTCGCGGTCGCCGGCGGTGGCGGGCTGGGCAGCGCCATGATTGTGGAGCGACTGACATGATCCATGGCGAAGACCTGATCGGCGCCTGGCGCCTGGTGGCCTGGGAAATCGACTTCGAGGGCCTGGACCAGCCGGTCCACCCATTCGGTGAGCATCCGGTCGGCTGGTTGGTCTACAGCGCAGATGGTGTGATGTCGGCCCAGTTGATGAGTTCGGGACGGGCGGGTCTGGATGGGCGTTCGATCCGCAAGCTGACCGACCAGGAACGAATCGACGTACTCGAGACGTTCTTTGCCTATGCCGGCCGGTACCGGATCGAGGGTGACGTGATCATTCACGAGGTGGATGTGGCATTGAATCCCGATTTTATCGGTCAGGATCAGCATCGCAAGGCGCTGCTCGAAAATGACCGCCTGACGCTCACCGGCAGTGAAACCGACGCCCGGGGCCGGCAGCGGCGACATTGTCTGATCTGGCAACGCGTGAAAGGAGCACAGTAATTCATGAATTTCGACCCCACGGGAATTGACCCCTTGCTCGACAAGGCGCTGGCGGCGATCGCAACGCGCAGCGCGTTCAGTGGTTTCACCGAGTCGGGAAGCAGCCGCATCCATGGTACTGAGAAGCCGGCGGCCGGCAAGGCCGCTTACGAGGCCCATCTGGGACAGGATTTTCGCCTGGATGATACGGAAACCGATTTCAATCCGGCCGAGGAAGTTTCTCCATTCACCGGCAAGCCATTGAACACTCGCTACGCCGCTGCGGATCCGGACCGCCAATTCGCCGCGGCCGAGGCGGCCATGGGCGCCTGGGCATCGGCCTCGGTGGAGCAACGCATCAAGTTGTGCGTCGAGATGCTTCGGCAGGTCGATGAGCACGGCTTCGAGATTGCCCATGCCATCATGCATACCGCCGGTCAGAGTTTTCCCATGGCCTATGCCGGCAGCGGCGCCAACGCGCTTGATCGCGGCCTGGAGGCAGTCGCCTGGTCCTGGTTGATGATGAATGCGCTGCCGCTGCAGGCCCAATGGCAAAAGCAGATCGGCGCCGGTGACCCGGTCCGCCTGGCCAAGCGCTGGCGGCTGATGCCGCGCGGGCCCGCGGTGGTGTTCTGCTGTGCCTCCTTCCCGACCTGGAACGGCTACCCGGCCATGATGGCCAATCTGGCCTGCGGCAACCCGGTCCTGGTCAAGCCCCATCCGACCGCGGTGCTGCCGATGGCCATCGCCGTTCGCATCATGCGCGATGTGCTGGCCGGAGCCGGTTTCGATCCGGCCCTGATTCAGCTGGTGGTCGACTCCTCGGACCAGCCGCTGGGCAAGGTGCTGGTCGAACATGAGCGTGCAGCGATCGTTGACTTTACCGGCAGCGCCCGTTTCGGCTCATGGGTCGAGCAGCATGCCGGCAATCGAGCCTGCTACACCGAGACCAGCGGCATCAACACGGTGATCCTGGACGGCGCCGAGGATATCGACGCCGCGCTCGATTCGGCGGTCAATACCTTGTGCCTGTTCTCTTCCCAGATGTGCACCAGTCCGCAGACCTTCTACGTGCCGGCCGACGGCATGCGCGACGGCAACGGTCGACACCTGACGCCCGATCAAGTCGAGGCGGAGCTGATCAAACGCATCGATGCGCTGGCCGCCAGTCCGAAAAGAGCGGCCAGTGTCATGGGCTGCATCCAGTCGCCGACCACCTTGTCGCTGATCGACGAATGGACCGCTGCGGCCGAGTCCGGCCGCTACCGCCTGCTTCGTCGCAGCGATGGCTATGCGCATCCGGAAGGCGCAAGCGCCCGCACCGCCACCCCCCTGGTGCTCGGCCTGGACCTGGAAGAAGGTCGCGCACCGCAAGAGGAAGTCTTCGGCCCGATTGCCTTCGTGGTGCGCGCCGCTGATCGCGAGCAGGCCTTGCGGCATGCCGCTGACAGTGCAAGGCGTCATGGCGCGATCACGGCCTACCTGTATTCCACCGATGAGCAATACCTTCAGTCAGCCACCGATGCGTTCGCCTGGGCGGGTGCGGCGCTGACCTGCAACCTGACCGGCAACATGCCGTTGAACTTCTCGGCCGCCTACAGCGATCTGCATGTGTCGGGCCTCAACCCGGCCGGCAACGCCACCCTGGCCGAACCGTCATTCATCACCGGGCGTTTCCGTTACGCCCAGGTGCGCCGGCCACAAGCCGAAGATGCGGATGAATGACATGAGCCAGCCTTCATTCGACCTGAGCGGCAAGGTTGCCGTGGTGACCGGCGCCTCGCGCGGCATCGGCGCGGCCATCGCCGCCTGTTACGCCCGGGCCGGAGCCCGGGTGGCGGTGACGGCCAGAAGCCACGAATCCCTGCAAGAGATCAATCAAGCCATCGAGGCCGAGGGTGGGCAGGTCCTGCCGCTGGCCGCTCACAGCGGCGATCGCGATGCCGTCAGCCAGGCGATCAACGAGATCGAGAAAGCGTTTGGCGGCATCGATATCCTGGTCAACAACGCAGCCACCAACCCGCATTTCGGCCCGGTGCTGGAGGCGGACGAGGCGCTCTGGGACAAGATTCTGGATGTCAACCTCAAAGGCTATGCGCGCTGGATTCGCGCCAGTGTGCCGGGCATGCGCCGGAGCGGGGGCGGCAAGATCATCAATGTCGCCTCCATTCTGGGTCTTGCGCCCGGCGAGGGCATGGGCTTGTACGCAATCAGCAAGGCGGCCGTCCTGATGCTCACCAAGACCCTGGCCACGGAACTGGCCGGTGATGACATTCAGGTCAATGCCCTGGCGCCGGGATTCATCAAGACCCGTTTCAGCGCCGCACTGTGGGCTGATGAAACGCGCAGTGCGGCATTGCAGGCGCGCATTCCGCAGGGCCGGGTGGGTGAGGCGGAGGAATTGACCGGCATGGCCCTGTACCTGGCCTCGCCGGCCTCGTCTTTCACGACCGGCTCGGTTTTCGTGGTCGACGGCGGCCACTGTGCCGGCAGCCTGAATATCGGAGGATGATTTCACCATGATGCACCTGACCCCCGTTCCCTCGTTTCCCCCGGTCAGTGATGAATTCAGCGCGCGCCTGGAGCGCTTGCGCCAGTTGGTCGACGAGGTGCTGATTCCTCTGGAGCCGCTGATGCTGGGCCATCAAAGGTCCGAGTTCGAATCTGCCCTGGAACAGGTCCGGGCGCAAATGCGGGAAGAAGGATTCTGGCTGCCCCAGGTCCCGACCGGTCACGGCGGTCAGGGTTTGACCCTGTACCAGCATGGCCTGGTCAGCGAGCAACTGGGCCGCAGCCTGGTCGGACACGTGGCCTGCAATTGCCAGGCGCCGGATGCCGGCAACATGGAGGTGCTGATCGAGCGCGGCACACCCGAGCAGCAGGATGAGTTTCTCAAGCCGCTGCTGGCCGGCAGGACGCGCAGTGCCTTTGCCATGACCGAACCGGGCCATGCCGGCTCCAACCCGGTGGTCCTGTCGACCCGCGCCCAACGCGATGGTGATGAATACGTCATCGACGGCCACAAGTGGTACACGACCGGCGCCGATGGCGCCGCCTTTCTGATCGTCATGGCGGTGACCGATCCGGATGCGCCGCCTCACCAGGCCGCCAGCCAGATCATTGTCCCGGCCGACGCGCCCGGATACGAGCTGATTCGCAATATCCCGGTCATGGGCGAGACCGGCTGGGGTCATCATTCCCATGCCGAGATTCGATTCAACAATGTGCGTGTGCCCGTGACCCATCGCATCGGCGAAGAAGGCGAGGGCTTCAGAATTGCCCAGGAACGTCTGGGACCGGGCCGGATTCATCATTGCATGCGTTGGCTCGGTATCTGCGCGCGCGCCTATGAACTGGCTGGCCAGCGAGCGGCCAATCGCCGGCTTGGCCCGGACCGGATGCTGGCCGATCAGCAAACCGTGCAGAGCTGGCTGGCCGAGAGCCGGGCCGAAATCGAGTCGGCCCGACTGCTGGTCCTGGACACCGCGGTCCGGATCGACCGCGACGGCCAGTATGCCGCGCGCAGCGCCGTGTCCATGATCAAGTTCCATACCGCCGGCGTGTTGCAGCGGGTGCTCGATCGGGCCTTGCAGATCCACGGTGCGTTGGGCATGTGTGACGACACGCCGCTGGCCTACTGGTACCGCCACGAGCGAGCCGCCCGCATTTACGATGGCCCGGATGAAACCCACAAGATGGCGCTGGCTCGTCGCTTGATCCGTGATTTCGCCGCATGAGCGCCGGCGATGTCATCGAGGTTCGCCCCGATGAAACCTTCGACGAGTCACGCTTGCTGGAATGGTTGCGCGAACAGGATCTGCCGGGCGTTGAAGGGGCCATGTGCGTTCGCCAGTTCGGCGGCGGCAAGGCCAACCTGACCTACCTGCTGGAGTTTGACCAGGCCCGTTACGTCCTGCGTCGCCCGCCACTGGGCGAGGTGCCCAGGGGCGCCCATGACATGGCCCGGGAATTCCGGGTGTTGTCGAGGCTTTATCGCGAGTTTCCACCCGCGCCCCGTGCCTGGGTATTCAGCGATGACCATGACATCATCGGTGCCGACTTCTTCATCATGGAGTATCGCCGGGGCGTGGTCGTGCGCGAGCAGATGCCGTCTGAATTCGCCGAGATGGATGATGCGCCCGAGCGCATGAGCTTTGCCCTGGTCGATGCCCTGGCCGATCTCCACCGGATCGACCCGGACACGGTGGGCCTGGGAGAACTGGGTCGGCCGCAAGGGTTCATCGAGCGCCAGATCGAAGGCTGGTACAAGCGCTGGCAAGCCGCTGCCCTTGACCCGGTCGAGGAGATGGATCGGGTCTGCCAGTGGCTGCGCGAACAGCTGCCCGACAGCCAGCGGGTTTCGCTGATCCACAACGACTACAAACTCGACAATGCCATGCTGGCCGACGACGATCCGGGTCGCATCGTAGCGGTGTTTGACTGGGACATGTGCACGCTGGGAGATCCGCTGAGCGATCTGGGCGCCTTGCTCACCTACTGGACCCAGGCGGACGACCCGGCCGAGTTCAAGGCCATGGCGATGATGCCGATCGATGCACGCTTCCCGTCACGCGAACAACTGGTTGAGCGATATGCCCGGCGTTCCGGGCTGGATGTCGGCAGCGCTGCCTTCTACCACGTGCTGGGCCTGTTCAGGCTGGCGGTCATCCTGCAGCAGATCTTCATTCGCTTTCATCGCGGCCAGACCCGCGATCGGCGCTTTGCCGGTTACGGTGAGCTGGCCCGACTGGCGGCTCGTCGAGCCCTGGCCACTGCAGCGCGGGATTTTCCCGGTGAGCCTTGATCCGAAGCGCTTGAAGCAGCAGTCGATATTCGGTAAAATGAAGTCACTTTCATAAGCAGACTTTCCGGTTGTCGGGAGGTCGATCCACCAGGAGATACACGCATGAGCCAGGTCAAGACGCAACCCCGGGAAACGGACTATTCCCCCGAAGCCCCGTTCGGTCAGGAATACGGACCCGCCCTGATGGGGCCGTTTGCCCCGGTTCTGGAAGAATCGGTGCTCGATGATCTCGAGGTGGAAGGTGAAATCCCGTCCGATCTCAATGGCGTCTACCTGCGCAATGGACCCAACCCGCGTTTTCCTCCGCAGGGCCGCTACCACCCCTTCGACGGCGACGGCATGATTCACGCCGCCCACTTCGAAAACGGGCGGGTGGTCTACCGCAACCGCTGGATTCGCACCGCCGGTCTGGTCGAGGAAGAGCGGGCCGGAAAGGCCACGTTCTGGGGTATTCGCGAAACCCTCAAGGGGCGCAGCGACAAGCGACTGAAGGATGGGGCCAATACCGATGTCATCGGTCACGGCGGCATTGCGCTGGCCAGTTGGTACATGTCCGGCGATATCTACAAGCTCGACCCGGTCACGCTGGAAACCCTCGGCACCGCACCCTATGCACAAGGCCTGGGCGGTGGATTCTCGGCCCACTCCAAGGTCGATGAAAGTACCGGTGAGTTGATGTTTTTCGACTACTGGAACGAGTCGCCTTACATGAGCTACGGCGTGGTCAGCGCCAACGGCCAGGTGAAGAACCATGTGCCGATTCAATTGCCCGGCGCGCGGCTGCCGCACGACATGGCCATCACCAGCAACTATTCCATCCTGCATGACCTGCCGTTGCTGCATGAAGAAAAAGCACTGGCGGCCGGCCGTCACAAGCTCGAATTCCATCCGGAAATGTCGACCCGGTTCGGCGTTATTCCGCGCTACGGCGACTCGGATTCCATTCGCTGGTTCGAGTTTTCACCCTGCTTTCTCTACCACACCGTCAATGCCTGGGAAGAGGGCGATGAAGTGGTGATGGTGGGTTGTCGCTACATGCCGGCGCGCACGGCATCCGGCGATATCGATTCCAAACGCACGGCACGCGACATTGCCGAGTTGAAAATGAATGCCCGCTTGTGGCGCTGGCGGATGAACATGAAGACCGGTCAATGCAAGGAAGAGCCGATCGATGATCGCTACAACGTCGAGTTTCCCTCGTTCCGCGCCGAGCGCATCGGGCAAAAGACTCGTTATGCCTACCTGGTCGATCACAATCCCGAGATGCTGCACTGGACCGGCATTCGGAAATTCGACACCGACACCGGCCAGTTGCTGGGCGCATTCAGTGACGGTCACGCGCATTCGTGGTACTCCGAGCCCTGGTTTGCCCCGGCCGGTCGCGGCAGCGCCGAGGATGATGGTTACGTGGTGGTCTTTCGCTGGGACCAGGCCAACCGTGAGCAGCAGCTCCAGGTCTTCGATGCCCGCGACATCAACCCCGGTCCGATCGCGCGGGTAAAAATGCCGGTGCGGGTGCCCTCGGGCTTTCACGCCTGCTGGATCAACCACGAGCGCATCGCCGACATTCGCAGCGCCTGATGACCATGTCCCGGCCAGGGACATCGGTTTCCTGGCCCGGTTCATGTTAAAAGGAGGTCTGGATCTCCTCGGAAGCCAGACATGTTGCCGTTTCGAATTCTGATGCTCTTGTTTGTACTGGGCCCGGTTGCGGCTCAGTCCGATACCCGTCTCAACCAGGGGCCCAAGCCCGGCGCCCAGGGCGAGTCGGTCATGGTCAGTACCCAGTTGCCGATTGTCACCGAAACCGCGCTCGAGGTCTTGCGCAACGGCGGCAATGCCGTTGATGCCATGATCACCGCGGTATTCTTGCAGCACGTGGTCGATTACCACCAGGTGTCGCACTTCGGCATCATGTCCGGTATCTTTTACGACGCGGCCACGGGCGAATATCATGTCATCAGCGGCAATGGCGTCCGGCCGCTGGCCAGCCGTTGCGGCAAGGGCGACCCATCGGCGGTATCCATTGGCGGCACGGTCAAGGCCATGGAGGCGCTGGTCGAGCGCTGGGGCACGCTGGAATGGCCGGACTACCTTGAGCCCGCCATCGAAGCGGCCGAAACCGGTGTCGAAGTCAGTTCCTTCATGTACGGCATCAATTACCACTTCATGCAGACCGGTGAGGAAGACAGCCTGATCGACAATCGCCAGGCGCGCGAATTCTACATGCCCGATGGTTTTCTGGTACCGGTCGGCGAGCGTTGGAAAATGCCGGCCCTGGCCGAGCACCTGCGGACCCTTGCCGACGAAGGCGCCGACTACATGTACACCGGTGGCTGGGCCGAGAAGTTCGTCGAGGCCGCCCGTGACCGCGGACACTGCGTGGCGCCTGAGGATCTGGCCGAATACGAGGTCGTCTGGCAGGAGCCGGTCCGCTTCGCCTACGGCGATCATCAGATCATCGGTTCGGCGCCGCCGGACACCGGTGGCGCCTTCGTGGGCCTGAGCCTGAACATGCTCCAGCATTTCGACCTGGCCGATCGACCGCACTTTAGCGAGTCGGCCGAAACCCTGGAAATCATGGCGCGGGTGTTTGGCCGTGCCACTGATGAAACCCGCCTGACCATCAATGACCCGCTGGCCGTGCGGGTACCGATCGATGTCTGGTCCGATCCGGCCTACGGTGCGATGGCCGCCGAACTGGTCCGCCAGACCATGCCGCTCGAAGGGGTCAGTCTGGCCGCACCCGACAGCACGGACAATGATGACCCGGAGTCCATGGGCAGCGACCATAACGTGATCGTCGATGCCGAAGGCAACTGGTTCTCGGTCCTGCACACCGGCCATGGCGGCGCACCGGGTGTGTTCATCGACGGCGTGGCCATGCGCGGTTCCACGGCGCGCGCGTTCACCGAGGGACCGGGGCGGCGGTTGGTGTTGCCGATCACCGCCATCATGGTCGAGCGCGACGGTGAACCCTGGCTGGCCATGGGCTCGCCCGGCACGCCGCCCCAACCGGTGACCCAGACCCTGGTCAATATCCTTGACTGGAACATGGACCCGGTCGATGCCGCCGCAGCTCCTCGTTTCTGGGCCTGGCGCAACAACCAGGCGCGGATCGACATCGAGTCTCGCATTGGTGACGAAGTGCGCAGCGGCATCCGCGCTGCCGGCCTGGAGCTGAAGGACCTGGGCCCGTATTTCTGGTCGACCGGCTCCATGCAGATCGTCTGGCGCGATCCGGAGACCGGTCTTTTGCATGGCGCGACCGACCCGCGCCGGCTGGGCTGGGCCGAGGGCTTTTGATCCGGCCGGATTCAGTCTCAGGCGTGCTTGAGCCGCAAGGCATTGCCGACCACGAACAGGCTGGACAAGGCCATGGCGGCGGCCGCCAGCATGGGTGAGAGCAACACGCCGAAGGCCGGGTAAAGCACCCCGGCGGCTACCGGAATCAGCGCGCTGTTGTAGGCAAAGGCCCAGAACAGGTTCTGGCGGATGTTGCGCAAGGTGGCTCGCGAAAGGCCGATGGCCTCGGGTACCTTGCCAAGGTCACCGGCCATCAACACCACATCGGCCGATTCGATGGCTACATCGGTGCCGGTGCCAATGGCGATGCCGACATCGGCCTCGGCCAGGGCCGGGGCGTCATTGATGCCGTCTCCGACGAACGCAATGCGGCCATGTTGTTCAGCCAGCGTTTTCACGGCCTCGACCTTGCCTTCGGGCAGGACCTCGGCGATCACCGTATCGATCCCCAGTTCCTTGGCAATCGCCTCGGCCGTGGATTGGCGGTCACCGCTGACCATGGCCACCTTCAGGCCCAGACGGTGCAGGGCATCGATGGCCGCCGGTGTGTGCTCGGCAATCGGGTCGGCTACGCCGATTACCCCGGCCAGGGTGTCGTCAACCGCCACCAGCACCGGGGTCCTGGCCCGATCGGACAGTGCGTTCACACTCGATTCGGCCGCCTCGACATCGATGTGCTCCTCGGCCAGCCATTTGGCGGTACCGATCAATACCTGTTGGCCCGAAACCCTGGCCTTCACGCCCTTGCCGGTCAGCGACTCGAATTCATCGGCCTGGATCGTCTCCAGCTTGCGCTGGTTGGCGGCCTCGACAATGGCCCTGGCCAGCGGGTGTTCCGAATCCTGCTCTGCCGATGCCGCCACACCCAGTAATTGATTTTCGTCCCAGTCGTTGAATGCGACGATGTCGGTGACCTGCGGGCGGCCCTCGGTCAGGGTGCCGGTCTTGTCCAGCGCGACCACGCGTACCGAACGCAACTGCTGCAAGGCATCCCCGCCGCGAAACAGGATGCCGTGTTCGGCGCCTCGCCCGGTACCGACCATGATCGAGGTCGGCGTGGCCAGGCCCATGGCGCAGGGGCAGGCAATGATCAACACCGCCACTGCATTGACCAGGGAAAAACTTAGCGCCGGTTGTGGGCCAAACAGCAGCCAGATGATGGCCGTGAGCACGGCAATACTCATGACCACCGGGACAAAAACCGAAGTGACCCGATCCACCAGCGCCTGAATGGGCAGCCGGGCCGCCTGGGCCTTCTGCACCATGGCGACGATCTTCGCCAGCACCGCATCGGCGCCCAGGTCGGTGGCCTCAATGACAAGTCTTCCGGTCTGGTTGACCGTGCCGCCGACCACCTTGTCGCCACTGGACCGCCGGGCCGGTTCGGGTTCGCCGGTCAGCATGGACTCATCGATTCTCGTTTCGCCCTCGATGATCTCGCCATCGACTGGAATCGACTCACCGGGTCGAATGCGGACCCGGTCACCGCGCCGGACCTGCTCGATGGCTATCTCGACGACCTCCCCGTCACGTTCGACCCGGGCCGTGCGCGCTTGCAGTCCCAGAAGTCGCTCGATGGCCGCGCCGGTTCGTCCCTTGGCGCGGGCCTCCAGGACTCGCCCGAGCAGAATCAGGGTGACGATCACCGCGGCCGGTTCGTAATACACATTGGCCGTACCTTCGGGCATCACGCCGGGGGCAAAGGTCGCCACCACCGAGTACACCCAGGCCGCGCCGGTGCCCACGGCGACCAGCGAGTTCATGTCCGGGTGACCGCGGATCAGGTTGGGCAGGCCAATGCGGAAAAACATCAGCCCCGGGCCGAACAACACGACGCTGGTCAACACGAACAGGATCAGATGCAGATTGAATGTGCCAATCAGTTGGTGAACACCATGATGCATGGCGGGCACGAAATGGCCCCCCATTTCCAGAATGAATATCGGCACGGTCAGGACCAGCGCCAGCCAGAAGCGGGATTTCAGAAGCCGGTAGTGCTCGTCGCTGCGATTCAGGCCCTGGCGGGGTCGCGCGCCTGCGCTGATTTCAGCCGGGTACCCGGCCTGACTGCAGGCTTCGGTGAGCTCGTCCAGCCGGGTCAGGCCCTCAATGTACTCCACGCTTGCTTGCTGACTGGCCAGGTTGACCCGGGCCGATTTCACCCCGGCGACCGCGGCCAGCGCCTTTTCCACCCGCGAAGTGCACGAGGCGCAGTGCATGCCTTCAATCTCCAGGCTGGTTTGTGTGGTCACCACCGGGAAGCCGGACTGATCCAGGTTGTTCAGTAGCTCGGAAAGCCTTTCTTCGGACGGCCAGTCCAGGGTCACGGACTGTTCGGCCAGATTGACCTGCACGTCATGAGCTTCCGGAAGCTTTTCCAGCGAGCCCCGCAGCCGCTGTACACAGGAACCGCAATGCAGGTTGCGCACGGGCAGAGTCAGTGTTGCCATTGTCCGGATTCGAGATTCGAGTGAAGTGACCGTCATTTTACGCCGATGCTTCCAGGTGATCGCAGATCCGACAAAACGAATCCGAAACGAGTAAAGTGAGGATTCCTTCAAGACAAGTGGAAACTGACCATGAGTATCTGGAGACTGTTGGGCGTGGCATTGCTGGTGGTGGGGCTTGGACTGCTGTATTTCGGCTGGCAGGCCACCGAGGGCTTGGGTGAACAGGTCCATGAAATGGTGACTGGCCGCTATACCGATGAAACCATGTGGTACCTGATCGGCGGCGGCGCAGCGGCCCTGGTCGGCGCCTTGCTGGTGCTATTCGGAGGCAAGACCCGGTAGTGAGCCACTGTGCGCGAAGGGCGTACCCGGGCCCGCTGTCCCGATGCAACCTAATGAGGAATCGGGACAGTGGTCGTGTGCTGAAGACGATCAAGGAACCACCGATCACACCAATCCTCGGGGAGATTATTGGTAGGGGACGAGAAGCATCGGGTGGTATCCGACCGATCATGGA